>JACNJS010000039.1 GCA_014382445.1 Bacteroidota bacterium | reverse complement strand
GAGTGAAAATCTAAAATAAAAAAACCGCCTCAATTTATGTTTTGAGACGGCTTCTGTAATTAAAAAACGTTATTTTTTGAAGTAGTATTTCTATATGTCTATTTTTCTTTTGATTATCTGTTTTTCAAATTATTTGATTGAATTCCTGTTTAGTACTAATCGTTGTCAACAAAAACAATAGGTAACTACCCTGTATGTGAAAATATATTGTATTGTACTCAATGTGAGTAATATAAATTATTCAACCGTAAAGTTCGCCATGTAAACCGCAAAGTTCGCAAAGAAAACATTTTCAACAACATAGCGTTCTTTGCGTAAAACTTGGCGTTCATTGCGGTAAAATTGTTTATAGTAACTCTATTGTTACTATTGTAAGCCTTGCACTGATTTAAATAAAATCATAGCTTATTCGTCTAACAATGTTTCAGTAGTCGCTCTTGGAAATGAAAGAGCTTCGGTTAGTACATAAGCAGCCTGAATATAAGAAGTAGGGCATAATGGAAAACATTCTTTACAACTCCAACATTCTTTAGCGGCAATCTCAGGGATAAAACTTATCTCTTTATTTATTCCCCTGTCAACAAATCCAATAGCATTCAAATTCTTAACCTCTGCACAGTATCTAACGCACAGTCCGCAATTAATGCAAAATGAGGCTTCTTTTTCAAAACGATCTTTATCAGCACCATATTCTTTGGCCAAATCCTGCAATTGTGGTGAATTCGGGGCATGAGCCAGCTGTAGTTCGAGGAGGGTACTGCGAATTCTGTCTATCTTCTCTGTTCTGGTTCTTACTACCAAATTTTCTTCACTAGCATATACACAAGAAACAACGAGTTTTGTCCAGCCACCCGATTCTACTTCTACAAGGCAAAGTCGGCAACCGCCAAATGGTACCAATTTTTCGTGGTAACAGAGTGTTGGTATGGATATCCCTATACTTTGGGCAGCCTCCAGGACAGTCATCCCTTCCTTTGCTTTAACTTCTCTACCATCAATCTGCATTAGTATCTCATTCATTGTTTTTGCATTTTTTCTAATTTAAAAGTCTCAACTCCAAAAACACAACTATCAAGCACTATGTGATGAAAGCCACCTCCACTTGGAATTTGGGACTTTAAATTTGAGATTTTGAATTTGTAATTTAACATTATCCTATTTTAACTATCATTCTTTCTTCTTCAGGAACAGGCGAAGGAACCGGCTCTCCGGAAATCTTCTTCACTGCACCAAATTTAGGCGGGCAAACTTCAAAGCAAGTTCCGCAATTTGTGCATTTGTCCTGATCAATTATATGGATCTTTTTCTTGCCACCGTCGATCGCTTCATCAGGGCAATTTTTAAGGCATATCATACAGGCAGTACACTTATCCGGATCAATATAATACGAAATCAGTTCCTTACACGACAAAGCTGTGCATTTCTTCTCAACTATGTGTGCCTTATATTCATTTCTGAAATAGCGTAATGTGCTTAAAAGCGGGTTCGGGGCACTTTTACCCAAGGCACAAAGGGAGGCTTCAATGGCTGTTTCTGATAGTACTTCTAGAAGCTCAATATCGCCCTCTTTTCCTTTTCCCTCCGTGATATTGGTAAGGATCTTATCCATCTGCCTCAGGCCTTCACGGCATGGGAGACATTTGCCACAGGATTCGTCGGTGAGGAAGTTAATGAAGTACCTGGCAACATCAACCATACAGGTATCTTCGTCCATTACTATCATCCCGCCAGACCCCATCATTGAGCCGGCTTTGGTGAGTTCATCAAAGCCAACTTCCAAATCTAACCCATCCTCGGGGATACATCCTCCTGACGGTCCCCCGGTCTGTACTGCTTTGAACTTCTTGCCTCCGGGGATACCACCACCAATCTTGTATATAATATCTTTCAGGGTTATGCCCATGGGTATTTCCACAAGGCCGGTATTGGTTATCTTACCAACCAGGGAAAATATCTTTGTACCCTTACTTCCATCTGTTCCAATTTGAGTAAACCAGTCAGCACCTTTATTTATTATAATTGGAATATTCGCCCATGTTTCAACATTATTCAACACGGTCGGTTTATTCCAAAGGCCCTTGATGTTGGAACGAACATACTTCGGTCGTGGCTCTCCTACCCTGCCTTCCAGTGCAGTCATTAGGGCAGTTGATTCACCACAGACGAAAGCGCCGGCTCCCTGGTGCACCTTAACAATGAAGTCAAAGCCGGAGCCAAGGATATTTTTCCCAAGTAGTCCATACTCCTCAGCCTGCCTTATTGCGAGATTGATATTCACTACTGCCAGAGGGTATTCTTGCCGAACATAAATATAACCCTCGTGGGAGCCTATAGCATAGCCTCCGATAATCAATCCTTCAAGAATGGAATGCGGATTTCCTTCAAGGAGTGCTCTGTCCATAAATGCCCCTGGGTCGCCCTCGTCGGCGTTTACGATCACATATTTTATTTTTTCAGGGTCATTGCGTGATCCTTCCCACTTTTTTCCAGTAGGAAAACCAGCACCACCTCTTCCTCTCAGTCCTGATTTTTTGACTTCCTCCAATACTTCCTCACCGGTCATCCGTGAAAGAACTTTGTTCAATGCAGAATAACCACCTATCGCCAAATAGTCGTCGATACTCTTAGAATCAATTTTTATATTATTGCAGATTACGTTTCTTTCCTGATTCTTATAAAAGGGTATATCATATTCATGGATTGCTTTTTCACCAGTAGATTCGTCAACATAAAGAAGACGGTCAACAACTTTCTTTTCCTTTATCGTTTGAGATACAATCTCTGGAACATCGTTTGGTGTTACCTGAAGATAACATATCTCCTCGGGATAAATAACCACTACAGGTCCTCTCTCGCAAAATCCAGGACATCCGGTTCCTTTTATATCAACATCAGCCTTCAAAGTATGTTTTTCAATCTCTGATTTAAATGCAGCTATGACTTCACTTGCACCGGAGGCAATACAACCAGCGCCCGCACATATTGAAATACATGGTTTATTTGGGTCTCTTTTGGACAATATTTCTTGTCTGAATTTCTCTAATTCTTCAGGCGAATTTAACCGCATCATAATTTTCTCTATTTACTTTTTAGTGTATATCAGTGTGCTTATTGTCTAAGTGATTTTCTACTATTTTCTTAAGCTTTTCATTGAATTTTGAATTTGAGCCTTGAGACTTGGCATCTTCATCCAATTCTTATTCATATCGTTTTAACACGTCTGCTGTTACACTTGTTGATATTTTACCATAGATTTTTCCTTCTATTTCCATCACCGGTCCCAAAGCACAACATCCCAGACAATTTACAGTTTCCAGGCTGAACTTCTGTTCCAGATCAGTTTCGCCAGGTTTTATCCCTGTCAGATCTTCTACTGTTTCGAGTATACGCTTTGCACCACGAACATGACAGGCAGTACCCATACAAATATGAACCTCATGACGTCCTTTAGGCACTAAACTGAAGGCTTTATAAAAGCTGGCGATATGCATTGTCCGGCTTAGAGGAACTTGTAATTTTTCACTCACCCTTTTTAACGCCTCCTTAGGTAGCCAATGAAAGTCACTCTGAATTTCAAGTAATACTTGAATAAGGGAGCTGGCTTCGCCATTATGTTTATCTATTATTTGATCGATTCGTTCGTTATTCATATTCTTCTATATATAAATTCCAAGTCCCAAATTCCAAAATACAAATTCCAAGAGGACTTGTAATCAAAACTTGGATATTGATGCTTTGGGGTTAGGGTTTGTGACTTCAAGCAATTGCATAATTTTTGCTTTTTACATCAAATCTAACTAGTCCTTGTTTTGATGAATCATTCATATGTTTAGCTACTTCTGAGGGGCTTAGTCCTAAAGTAGTCGCAATTTCACTAGTTGAGAGGTTTTTTTTCTGTAAAAGCAATGTGATTTGGCTTTTTACCAATTTATCTAAAATTAATTTATTAAATAATCTTTCAAATTCGTCACTACTAAAAAACTTATGATAGGCATCTTCAGTTCTTTCAGATACATGAAGCCTTTGAGTAATTACAAGCTTAACATAAGGAATGATATTTTTTACTGCTTCCAGTTTAAATGCCAAAGTTGCTTTGTCCATACCTTCGGCTTTTCCTATTGGCCCCATCTTAATAAGTTCAGAACTATATTCATTCATAAAGTTTGCAAAGCGGATTCCTTCACCGGCTGAAACCCACTCTATTCTTAAACGTTCAGGATAAATACCGATATGTTTCAATATTTTTCGGAAGACCTGAACCATACTATATGCGTTAAAATTTCCATTTGTTACATAATGACAATCACAAAGATGGCAACCTCCGATAAAAATTCCGTCTTGTCCATTTGTTAATGCCCGAAGAATATGTAACATATCAACCCTGGCCGAACACATCACTCTGATAAGCCTGATATGAGGTGGGTATTGAAAGCGCGAAACGCCACACAAGTCGGCACCACCGTAACAACACCAGTTACAAATAATTCCAATTATTTTTGGTTGAAAATTATGTACTGTGCTCATTGTTTTATTTTAAATTCCAAGGTTTAAGGTTGTGATTTTTAAAGTTTATTTATTATGGAAGCATGAATCAATTTTAGTTCTGAGGATTCCTTAAGCAAATATTCGCTGCTTTTCACATTACCAAGTTGCAATGGATTAAATATTTGTAGAAAATAATTTGATTCACGCATTTCTTTTAGTGAGATTCCGATTTTGGTTTTGGCATCATGGCTTGTACGAGAGCCCTGTTATTCCTCATAATTTGCACCACCGGATGTTGATGATTTAATAAGTTGTTGTTTTATGTCCATTGTTTGTATTGTGTTTTTTACATTGCGGTACTGCGATGCGCCGTTGTTGTGCAACGGTATTAATTTGTTCAAAATCTGTATCCAATTCGTAAATGATAATTAAAAGCAACTCCATCTATATTCTTACGATATCCAACTTTTTTTGTAAAATAAATTTCATATCCTATCCCACAACCTACTTCATAAGTGAGGTGTTTACCAATATTACGTTTAATACCCCACGTGGGAATTAATGCTAGTTGATTCACATTGTTAGGGTTGTCATCATTTGAAATAATAAACCAATCAGGATGATATCTAATATTAATACTAACGAAATTTCCACTGTTCCCTGATATGTTTTTAGACTTAGAGTATCTGCTCTTTAAATCATAATAAAACCTTGGTTCAAGGGTAAGTACGAGAGCAACATAATAACCAGAATTTACTGCTGTGACAACCTTGTCATTCCAAATTCGTGATGACAGTCCAATTTCACCTCTTAAAGCTACTACATTTGTAAGTCTTATTTCATCATATAACCAAACTCCTAAAAAACCAGTTTCTATTCCACCTGTTGATTTTGTAACATAGTTTTCTTGAGATAGAACAATTAGAGTTAGTCCAGATAATATAAATAGCAATGTTGCTTTTTTCATTTTATTTTTATGAACTTGTTTTCTGAACTGTAGTCAAAGCATTACCGCTAACGTAAATATAAAATCACATCAACAGCGAATTTTAGCAATCTTTCACAAATATCTTTTTTCTTACCCACTAGCTATTCTTATCTTCCTTTGATTTTGGATTTTAGGGCTTGGGGCTTGAGTTTTAAACACCAATTACAGCATCAATCTGGGTCAGTAACTCTTCATCA
This sequence comes from Bacteroidota bacterium, assembly GCA_014382445.1. Classification (GTDB taxonomy): domain Bacteria; phylum Bacteroidota; class Bacteroidia; order Bacteroidales; family F082. The sequence goes on along the minus strand of JACNJS010000039.1, from coordinate 148,412 downwards.
GTATAATGCTTTAGTGAAATAGCAGATGTTGGACACACTACATTGCACAAACCATCACCCTTACAAAGGACTGAATTTACAACCGCTTTATTAGTTTCATTAAAGGTTATAGCACCATATGTGCAAACCGATATGCAAGCCCCGCATGATACGCATAAATTCTCCTCTACTTCGCACACTGAACCTGAAGCTGTGACCGTATCCTGCGAGAGAAGAGCAACAGCTCTTCCGGCTGCACCATATGCCTGGCTAATGGCTTCTGATATATGCTTGGGATAGTGTGCTGTTCCACACAAATAAACACCTTCTGCAGAAAAATCAACAGGTCGTAATTTCACATGTGCTTCCTGGAAAAAGCCATCCTGATTCACAGGAACTTTGAATAATCGTGATGCCTCATAGGTACCTTCTGATGAAATAACTGCTGCAGCTAACGAAACAATATCAGCCTCAATAACAAGCTCCTTTCCTAGTATAGGATCCGATATACAAACACTTAAAATTTCTGAATTTCCGTCATTTATAGCTTCCACCACTGGTTTGTTTTCCGGTTCATACCGAATGAATTTTATATCCTTGTCAGCAGCTTCCCTGTAATAATCTTCACTATATCCATAAGTTCTTATATCTCTGAAAAGTATATATATATCCAGTTTTGGATTAATTTCTTTTAGCTTTAATGCATTTTTTATAGAATGAGTGCAGCATACACGGCTGCAGTAATTTCTGTCTTCCTGACGGCAACCTACACATTGTATCATTACCAAACTTTTGGCATCAGTAAGCTTACTATCATGCAGAGCTAATTGTTCTCCCAACTCAATCGATGTCATTACCCTATCAGTTGTCCCATAAAGGTATTCGGTAGGTTTATACTCAACGGCTCCTGTTGCCAGGATGGCTGCGCCGTGCATAATTTTTTTGGTTCTTCCTTCGGAAATTACGGTTGTAACAAAATTACCAACATAACCTGAAACATCTGTTATTGTGGCACTATGAGAAACATATATTAATGGATGCTGATAAACCTTACGTATCAAATTTCGCAAAAACTCTTGAACATCCAAGCCTTCCAATGTAGTAGGAATTCTCAGTGCCATTCCTCCAAGATTTGCTTCTTTTTCCAGCAAATGAACCTCAAATCCCTGGCTGGCAATACTCAGGGCACTGGTCATTCCAGATAGTCCTCCACCAACTACAAGAGCGGCTTTGTTAACCGGCAGATCAAATTCTAGCAATGGTTCCAGATAGGCAGATCTGGCAACTGACATACGAACAATATCTTTTGCTTTCTGAGATGCTTCTTCCTTTTGTTTGGAATGTACCCAAGAGCAGTGCTCTCTTATATTCGCCATATCGAAAAAGTACTGATTAAGGCCACCTTCCCTGAGCGTATCGCGAAACAGGGGTTCATGGGTTTTTGGCGTACATGCCGCCACAACCACACGATTGAGCCCTTTATCCCTAATTGTATTCGCTATTTGTTGGGCAGCATCGGTAGAACATATAAAAAGACCCTCTTCTGCGTGAACAACATTATCCAGAGTACGAGAATAGTCAACCAATCCGGGAATATCAACTACACGACCGATATTGGCACCACAATGGCAGGCAAAAACACCTATCTTTAGCTCTTCTTCACTTACATCTCTTTCTTCAGGATAAATACGCTCCTTTGAAAGTTGGCCTCTTCTGGAATTCAAAAGCTCACTTACAAGCGCATTCGCTCCACTACCTCCTACAACCGATTCGGGAATATCAAGAGGTCCGGCAAACGCACCGCTTATAAAGATCCCGGGTCTTGAAGTAACTATTGGTGATATGGCATCAGTATTACAAAACTGATGAGCATTAAGCTCAATACCGAATATATCAGCTAAGTTCTCAACATTAGCAGGAGGAATCAATCCAACACCCAATACTACAAGATCAAATTCTTCCTCTTTTACACCTTCCTCTGTAGTAGCATATCTGATTGTTACATTTTTTGATTCGGGAATTTCTTTTCCAATAGATACATAACTTCTAATAAATTTAACCCCTGGAAGATTTTCCGCTCTTTGATAAAAGCGTTCAAAATCTTTGCCATACGACCTGATATCATTGTGAAAAATCATAGCTTCCATATCCGCATTATGGTCTTTTGACAAGATTACCTGTTTCTGGATATATGTACAGCAAACAGAAGAACAGTAGCTATGCCCTCCCTCGGTTGATTGTCGGGATCCAACACAGTGAATCCATGCAATTTTTTTAGGATGTTTATGATCAGAAGGTCGTAAAATTTCACCAACATGTGGACCTGTTGCACAAAGAAGACGTTCAAAATCGAGGCTGGTAACAACGTTTTTATATTTTCCATAACCATAATCGCCTCTAACCTCAGGATGAAAAACATCGTAGCCGGGCGATAATACAATGGCTCCCACTTTTACAACTCTCTTTTCAGGTTTCTGATGCAGGTCGATAGCATTGTTTTTACATACACCAACACATATATTACATTTCCCATCTTCAAGAAAACTGCAACTTTCGTCTATGTACGGAACAAGAGGAACTGCCTGTGAGAAGTATATATGAATAGCTTTACTGGTGGATAATTCTTGATTAAACGGATCAGGAATTGGAATAGGGCAATATTCAGTGCAAACAGTACAGCCAGTACATTTATCTTCTATAATGTATCTTGGTTTTTTATTCAGTGTTACAGTGAAGTCTCCTGCTTCTCCTTCAACATTTACAACTTCAGTATAAGTAATAATTTCTATATTAGGATGCCTGTCGCATTCAATAAATTTAGGAGATTCAATGCACATTGAGCAATCATTGGTGGGAAAGGTTTTATCAAGCTGAGCCATTTTGCCACCAATAGTAGGTGATTTATCAACCAGATAAACCTTATAACCTGTAGTGGCAAGATCAAGAGCGGCCTGAATACCACTTATACCTCCACCAACAACAATAACATCTCCAAGATTTTTATTTTCCGAAATATCTGTAGTTGATTCTTCTTTCATTCTTCTTAATGCTAATTCAAAAAAATTTTAATCCCAAGTTTCAAAATCCAAATTTCAAATTTCAAATCCCAAAGTAATTCCTTCTTGGATTTTGGAGATTGGAATTTGATACTTTTATTCATCATTTGAGCCCTAATCAAGTTTTAATACTTTAGGAAATTGCTTCCTGAATAATTTCTGTTATATCTTTTATTTCGATTGATTCATTATGCTTACTTGACAATATGCTATCTTCAAAATTAACTATGCAATATGGGCAGGAAGTAACCAGCACCTCAGCCCCGGTTTCCACAGCTTGATCAATTCTAAGGTCGGAGAATCTCTCACCTTTTGGAGTGTCCATCCAAATCCTGCCACCACCACCACCACAACAAAGGCTATCTTCTTTCGAATCAGTCATTTCAGCCAGTTCTACTCCAGATATTTTCTGTAATACATTTCGGGGTTCATCATATATGCCATTATGCCTGCCAAGGTAACATGGATCATGATATGTTACTTTTTTGTTATACTCCTTATTAAGTTCAAGTCTTCCTTCATCTATAAGTTCAAATAAATATTGGGCGATATGAATCACTTCAAAATGCACCATAAATTCAGGATATTCCTTTTTAAAAGTATTGTAGCAATGAGGTGAAGAAACCAGAATTTTCTTTACACCATGATCAATAAAGGTTTTTATGTTTTCTTTAGCTAATTGTACGTATAGTTCTTCGTCACCTGCTTTGCGTATACTTTCTCCACAGCAATTTTCCTTTGAGCCTAATATTCCGAAATTTACTCCTGCTTTATTGAGAATCTTGGATGTGGCAGCAGCTACTTTTTTTAATCTTGGATCAAAACTAAGATAACAACCTGGATAATATAAAATTTCCATATCTTTAGTAAAAGTTTTGACAGAATGACCTTGTGCCCAATCTCCACGCTTACTTCGTTCTTCAAAAAAAGGATTGCCATCAGCAGCCAAGGCTGATCTTATGGAACGGATAGGATCGGCAGAAGCTGTGTAAATGCCATAATCAGTTGCCATCCTGCGTAAGGCAATCCCTGATTCTACTTGTTTTACATCTCTTGGACATTCTTGCGTACATTTACCGCAGGTAGTACAAAGCCATATATCTTCGCCTTCAATTTCCGACATACCAAATGTAGCTCCACGTACCAATTTGCGCATACTAAAATCTCTCACTTTATTCCAGGGGCAAACAACATCGCATTTTCCACACTGGTAGCATAATTTAAAAGAATCTCCACCCTTTTCTTTTATGATGTCGATAATCTCTTTGTAGTCGTTTATATTCTCCATTTATTTCAAATTCCAAATTTCAAGTTCCAAGTTATAAGACCCAAGGTTAAAATTCCAAATACCAAGTTCTAAATTCCAACTTCCAAGTTCCAAGTTTGTGATTTTTAAAGTTTATTTATGATAGATGCAAGAATGAGTTTTTAGCTTGTGAATTTTAGCAATTTTTCACAAAGATCTTTTTTTTTAGACATTCTTTATTTCTCTTTAATTTTGAGTCCACTCTTAAAAATGACAGATCGTCATTGCGAGCGAAGCGAAGTAATCTTTTAGTGGTGAAAATCAGTAGATTGCTTCGGACTTCGCCCTCGCAATGACGTCCTATTTGAATTTTCGGAGTGGACTCAATTTTGGATTTTGGGACTTGGAGCTTGAGTCATACCATACTATCCTTTCTTTGATGTGGACATTCGGGCAACGACATCCATTATTTTATCCATTCCATATTTGTTTGCCAACGATTCCAATCCAATCTCCAAATCTTCCTGTTTCACCTCTTCCTCTACTTCTTCTTCCCTTTCTTCAAATATGAGGGCGTCGTTTAAGCACCACTGCACACATAAGGGCATTTTTTGTGAAGGATCACTTTCACACATGTCGCATTTTAAAGGAAGACTCGAATCAGGTTCTTTGAACAAATCTCTTGAGGGGCACGAGGCACGGCAAAAAGCGCACTCATCGTATTCCTTTCCATCAATCGTATATTTGTCTCTGCCGGCACATTCGGCTACAGCATACTCACCGGCATAAACAGGAACATATATATCGGCAATTGGATAACGAATTACACGAATACGTGACCTAGCAGGATTATTGCTGCTATATTTTGGTGATGCATGAAAGGCGGAGCAAATTACTTCACATGCTCTGCAACCGTTGCAACTATCAACATCAATTTTTATTGTTTTAATTATTTTCTTTTTCTTTTCACCCTTCATGATTCATGTCCTCCACTTTATTTTTCTCATTTTTTGCAGAAGTGTCATTAGATGTACCATTTTCAATTTCCGTCAAGATTCCCCTTTTAATAAAGTCATCGCTAACATAATCCAGCCCCAATTCATGTAAGGACTTTTTAGTAGGAATACCGTCTTTGTTCCATCCCTTTAGATTGTAATATTCATCTAGGAGTTCAGCTTCGAGTTCGGGAAATCTTTTCTTCCAATGGTTCTCAGGAGGCTTTTCATCTTTTCTCCTCATTCCTCTTCCTATATTAATTGCTCTAACTAGGGTCCGATATCTTTTGGCTGCTTGTGTTAGTCTTGCTTCATCCATATCGATCCCTGCTCCTGTAGATATAAATTTAGGGAAATTATGTATATGATACGGTGGTTTAAGTGGGAATGATGATAGACCGGAACACATACCCAGTGCATCATCGATGTAGTGCATCCTCTCTTGCCAATCAACAATATCGCAACACATTCCTACTGTAGGGTAATAGGGGAATGAATTTTCTCCGCGTAATTCCCAGTCGAGGAAATATTGCTTAAACTTTTCATCAGGTACCTGAAACCAATCCTTTACAAACTCTTCTCTCTCTTCTCTCGTAGGAAAAGGCATCTGGGGGAACTGTCCTTCAATTTGTGTGATGCTTATCTTTTCGCCGGTAGAATACATAAGAAAATAAATGGGATTCAGCATTGACAGTTTGAGAGGCATCTGCTCATGTTTCTTAATGTTATTGTGAGCATATGCTTCAGCGTCCTTACCTATCTCTTTAGCAGCCCAATAGGTTCCATTGGCCAGAACATCTCCAATCCCTTCCCTTCTAACAATTCGATCGAGTAACCAAAAAAATCTACCTTCATTGTCGGATGGCATTTCTGGGAAATCATCGTTTGTCAATATGCCGTTTTCGTAGAGCTCAAGAGCAAAGGCCATAACTTGTGGAGCTGAAAATGCGTCCACTCCATACTCCGTTGCACGCTGAGCGATTCTAAGACCAAAATCCAGGTTTGAGAAAGCAGCCATAGTATATGTCAGTTTCGAGAAGCATTTCATCATGTATGTTGGGAGTCCGGGTATGGAAATCGTAGCCCCGCATTTCATCGGACAGTTATAACAACTTATGAGCCGCTTTCTAGCATCTTCCATGGTCTTTGTCCACTCATTTGCAACTTCCTCTGTCCAAAAGTCTTTTCTGCGTTCACGTGAATTACCCCACATGAAACTCTCGGTGTGCCACTTTTCATCATGGATTTTCATCTCTTGCGGTGACCCCAGCCCTGCTAAAATAGGCATTACTCCAGGAATTGGTTTTTCTTCCCGTTCTTTTATGTAATCCAGCACTTCGTTACAAAGCTCCAGGAATTCACCCGGTACTGCAATATTTAAATCCTGTGTTCCGCGAACAACTATCGCCTTTAATCCTTTGTCGCCCATAACGGCACCTATTCCACCCCTACTGGCACTAGACTTGCCCTGCTCAATTGAGGCAAAATAAACCCTGTTTTCACCTGCAAGACCGATAGCAGCCACCTGGGCTTTCGGTTCATTCAACTCCTGCTGAATAAGTTCTGCTGTTTCAATAGCTCCTTTGCCCTTCAAATGAGAGGCGTCACGTATTTCTACTTTATCATTGTTTATCCACAAATAAACCAGTTCGGGAGACTTGCCACGAAAGATCACTTTATCATACCCGGCATATTTCAATTCAGGTGCCCAAAATCCACCCATCATTGAAAATGCCATTAACATAGTTTGAGGAGAAATAGTAGAAACAATAGTTCTATTACAACCGATAGCAGGTGTACCACATAGTAAGCCAGCGGCAAATATAAGTAGGTTGTCGGGAGAAAAAGGTTCAACTTCAGGTGGCACTCTCTCCCATAATATCTTGGCGTTTGTACCTAACCCCCCCAAATAAAGCTCGGTGTCTCTTGGGTCGGTTGCAACCCTCTCGATGTTTCCACGGGTTAGATCAATTTCTAAATTAAACCCTGTCTCTGCGTACCTCATTTTTCCTCCTTTTATTATTACCTGAAATCAATTGTTTTTTCGAAAATTAATCATGTTACAAACTGCATAGCTTCGCCCCTTCAGTCACATATTGAAACAGTTACTTTGCAATTCACTTGATTAACTTTGCTAAAATAAAAAATAATGATAAACTTTAGGACTCTCTTTTAATTATCATGGCAGTACTTACACCACCTCCACCACAAATCGCAGCAATGCAATATTTTTTATTAAGACCTTTTAATGCATAATAGCCTGTAACTAAAATACGAGCACCACTAATTCCTGTTGGATGCCCTAATGCAATCGCTCCTCCATGCACATTGAGTTTTTTAGGATCCCATTTTAACGCTTGTTCATTTGCAAGTACCTGGATAGCAAAAGCTTCATTAACTTCGATCAGGTCCATTTGGTCTAAGGTCATTCCTGCCTTTTCTAAAGCAGCAGGTATTGATAGTGCAGGGCCTTCACCCATGGTTGAGGGGTCGACAGCAACCTGGGCATAGGAAACAATTGAGAATAAAGGCTTAACGCCCAGTTGATCAGCCATTTTTCTATGAGTTAAAACAATAGCTGTGGCCCCATCACTTAATCCACATGCGTTTGCTGCAGTAACTGTACCATCTTTTCTAAAAGCGGGTTTTATCTTAGAAATTTTTTCCCGGTTGAGTTCATGCCTTATTGTCTCATCTTTGTCAAAGATTATAGCAGGAGTTCTCCTTGTAGCCGGTATTTCAACAGGCACTATTTCTTCATTAAACCACCCATTTTTTTGGGCTTCAGAAGCTTTCAAATGACTGCTTACAGCAAATTCATCCTGGCCTTCTCTGGAGATTTTATATTTGTCGTAGAGATTTTCAGCGGTATCTCCCATACCCTGGCCTATCAAAGGATCTATACTATCACTCCATCCATCTTCAATTACTTTATTTCCCATTTTAAAACCTTCCCAGCGAGCTCCTTTCAAAAGATAAGGAATAGAACTCATGCTGTCGAATCCACCAACCAACACGATATCTGCTTCACCAAGTCGGATCGATTGGGAAGCCAATGCTACAGCTCTCATTCCGGAAGGACAGGCCATATTTAAAGTAATTACCGGTGTCGACATAGAAACCCCGCCTCTAACAGAAGCAGTTCTTGCAGGATTAGGTCCATTACCTGCCTGACGGCAGCTTCCAAGAATGACATCATCTACTTGATCACCAGTAATGGATGCCCGTTTTAATGCCTCTCTGATAACTGTTGCACCAAGGTCATAAGCAGGTATATCTTTAAGTGTTCCTCCAAATTTTCCCATTGCTGTTCTGCATGCCGATATGGCTACTATATCATTTAAATTCATTTGTTTATTTATTTAGGTTTTATTCGTTTATGTGATTGTTAAAGATAGTTTCAAATTAGCTCCCAGAATTTATTACATAGTGGAAAATTTAATATGAAATATGTATTTAAATATTTTAGATATACTGTCCTCCATCAACCTTAATAACTTCCCCCGTAATATGTCGTGCAAGTTCACTGCAAAGGAAAGTAACTACATCTGCCACTTCTTCGGGTTGACCAATCCTGTTCATAACAATTTCTGATATCGCCATTTCACGAACTTTTTCATCTGCCTCTTTCATCATATCAGTTTCAATCAAACCAGGTGCAACTGCATTTACATTAACTCCATATTTACCGAGTTCGCGGGCTACAGTTTTGGTAAGTCCAATTATACCAGCTTTTGAAGCAGTATAATTTGATTGTCCAAATTTTCCTCTCATGCCATTTATGGAAGTAACATTGACTATTTTTCCGGATTTCTGTTCCCTAAAGATTGGGGATACAGCACGGATATAATTAAAGTATCCTTTGAGGTTAATGTTTATTACCCCATCCCATTGCTCTTCTGTCATTTTCCAGATAACACCATCCCAATTAATTCCTGCATTATTTACAAGAATATCAATACCACCAAATTCCCTAATTACTGTTTCTACCATCTTACCAGCATCCTGGAAATTCGAAATATCTGCTTGAACAACGAGTCCTTTCCTGCCCATATCTTTCACTTTCTTAATAACGTCCTCCGCTTCATCTTTATGCTTTCTGTAATTTATTGCAACATTGGCCCCATATTCAGCAAGCTTCAGAGCAATAGCTGTACCAATTCCAAGACTACCACCTGTAACTATTGCGGATTTGCCTTCAAGGCAGATACCTACATGTTTTTTGTGTTCATTTTCCATATCAAAAATTTTAGGTAATTATTTTAATAATCAAAAATAGGAATTTATTGAGATGTAAACTTAACCTGAGCGACTCTTTTATCAAAATACACTATTCAGCAATGCTATCTATAGCTATAATTAGTTTGTTTGCATGTTTATGATTTCTGGCAGCTTCTCTTAATGCTTCAAGTGGTAATAAACCGCTTTGTATTATCCAGTAAGCTATGGCTGCAAGTACAGCTCCGTTTTTTCCTGCTTTTTTATTAAAACTTACGTGATGAATCTCTCTGCCAATATCTAAATCCAGACTACTATCAAGAATAACCCGGGTACTATCATCAATTCGATCTTTTACTTTATCAAGTCCGTCCTGAGAGGTTATTATTACAACATCCGGAGATTCTATTCCTGTAAAATTAATAGCTTCATCAGAAAGAATAACCTCAGCTACTGAATGACCTGTTCCCACTGTAATAGGATATTCTCCTTTCTTAGTTGCATTCAGTCCACACATAATTCCTGCAAAAGTGAGAAGATCGGCAGCAAGCTGGGCACCTGCTCCCGCTGAGCTTCCTATTATCAATTCTGTACGTGATTTTAAATTGGATTCGAAAAAAGTTTCCACCTTGGGGATAGAATCAAATAATGAAGGGGTATCCTTTTTGTGAATTACATGAGGAAGCCGCTGTGTCTTCAGGGTTTCTTCCCTAAAAGGTAACAACTCAAGCTCATTCACTTTTTTATAACCATATGATGGACAAATTATATGAGCTTCCACAAATGAAAATCCGGGTTCATTGATCGCTTCGACTAATTTATCAGAAAAGTCTCCTCTTGGAATTACTCGGGCGCTGAAAGCAGCACCGGCACTATAAGCAATGTCACACAGATTGTAAGGCGGGACTTCACTTTCTTCGGGAAACTTGATGGCTTTAAACAGGCGGGTTGAGGTACCACTTATTTGTCCTCCCGTCATACCATAAACCTGGTTGTTTTGTACAAGCAATGTCATACTTATATTCTGCCTTGATGCTTCCAAGAGATGCTGCAACCCAATAGTTGCCCCACCATCTCCCTGGATAGCGATAACTTTTTTATCAGGATTATCCAATCCAAGAGCAATACCCATTGCCAAGGCAGTGGACCGTCCATGAAGGCCATGAATAGAATGGCTGTTAATAAGGGGATCAACCAGGCCACAACAACCTATATCAGAAACTATTATTACATCATTCGGACCGAGACCCATTTTATCCAGTGCCTTTACTAAACTATTAGTGCACATTTGGTGCCCACATCCAGGGCAGTAAGGCATCTTCTTTTCAGTCCTAAAATTTACCTGCATGATACTACCTCCTTCACAATTTCATTTGGTGTTATCATCTGACCAATGTGGTTTATACTTCTAATTTTACTGTCAGCAAACTGACCATACATTAGTTCTTTCATTTGTCCAGTCAAATTTTCTTCAACAAAGATGATATGTTTATATTTCTTTTGAATATTCATTATTTCGGAAGAAACAGGTAACAATGACTTGATTACAAGTAAAGAAATTTTTTCTTCTTCATTCCTGAGTAATAATGTTGCTGTACGGGAGGCTTCTGAAGATATCCCATAGGTTACGATGATTTTATCTGCACCATCATCTTTATCATACTCGTACTTGATATTATCAGGTTTGAACATGTAGTAATCTATTTTCTGTTTGAGTCTTTTGGTATTGGCCATGGCTTCAGGAGTTGCTTTCTGAATTACCCCAAGTTGATTATGTGTAGAAGAGTTGAGCCTAACCAGGTAGTCATCACTTCCTAAAGAAACGAAGGGAGGGACTAAATTTCCAGCTGCTTGATATGGTTTATATGGGTCATGTCCATCATAATACTTTCTTATCACAGGTGAAATAGAAGAAAGATCATTGAGGTTAAAACTACGGTTTGTCATCACCATTTCTTTAGATGTGAGCAAGACCACGGGGGTACGTAATTCGTTTGCTGTTTTTAGGCTTAAAGCAGATAGGTCCCAGCAGTCTTTAAAATTCGAAGGACAAAATACAGGGATGGGGTAGCCTCCTGAAATGCAAGAACGCAACATAAGTACATCTCCCTGTGCACCAGCTGTAGCGGAACCCGTACTTGGCCCTAATCGTTGAACAAGGACTATAACCATGGGTAATTCCATCATGTAGGCCATATTTAGTGTTTCAATCATCAGGGCAAAACCCGGAAATGAAGTGGCGGTTACAGGTAATTTTCCAGCAGCTGAGATACCTGTCACCCACTGAAGTGCAGTTATTTCATCTGACGCCGGAAGAAAGATGGGGAATCGTTGTTTTGAATAAGCATAAAGTAAATTGGCCGGTGTGATTGGATAACCCACGAAGGCCTGGGCTCCGGATTGTACTAGTGATTCAATGATTATTCGGGAGCCATCCAGTAGTACCTTTTGATTTTTAACCTCTTGCATAATTGTATTCTCCTGTATTTGATAATTGGTAAATTTAGTTTAAGACGTTGGTCTTATTAGAAATCTAAAATACAAATTTTAAAGTAAATAGAAATGCCATTATAGTAGATTACTTCTTAAACAACAAACTTATAATAATTCTATTGAACTATCAGGAATCGGAATTTACCTTATTCGCCTCAGCAATCGCTTTTAAAACTTTTTCGGGAGTAATAGGCAGTTCAAATATTCTAACCCCGATAGCGTTGGCAATAGCATTTGCTAAAGCTCCCAGAATTGGCAATGTGGCTCCTTCACCTATTTCTTTTGCGCCAAAAGGCCCTGCGGGTTCATAACTATCTACCAGTGTAGAACTTATTTCCGGCATATCGGCTGATGTAGCAATAAGGTAATTGTGAAGATCAGCATTCAACATTTTTCCGTTTTTGTCGAATACTTCATTCTCAAACAGAACTTCACTCATACCCATCACAACGGCACCTTCGGCCTGCCCTTCAGCTGACATCGGGTTAATTGCCGTACCACAATCGTGAGCATCCCAGAAATTAAGAACTTTCACTTTGCCTGTTTCCATGTCGACTTCAACTTCGCACACTGTTGCTGAAAAAGAATATGCAGGTGATGTTCCCACAGCCGCTCCTTTATATTTCCCGCCAAGGCCTTTGGGAGGTGAGTAATGTCCTTTTCCTACAAGAGGGCCATTATTGGAAAAATACGCAAATCCGGCATCTTCCCATGGTATAGATATTTCCGGTTTATCTTTTACGTAAATTTTGTTATCCTTTGCTTCCAGAATGTTTGCGTCAACATTTAAGATTTCAGATGCAGCCTGGAGTAACTGCTTTTTAATTTCTTCACCGGCCATTTTACAGGCATTGCCACCCATTAAGGTCACACGGCTCGAATATGCGCCAAATCCAATGGGTGTTAGATCACTATCGGCAGAAACAACGCTGATTCGATCCATAGTAATTCCCATAGCCTCACATGCAGCCATTGCAAGAACCGTATCTGAACCTTGTCCAATATCGGCATCACCAATGTAAAGCATAGCTTTAGAACCATCTTCCAATATTTTTATTATCGCATTGGAGTGAGGGAACTGTGATCTATAGATAGGATATCCTGCACCTGAAACAAATCCGCCACACCCTATACCAATACCTCTACCTTTGGGAAGGTTTCCCCTCTTACTATCCCAATGTGATTTTTTCTTTACATCTTCAAGACATGCTGTAAACTCGCATGAATGGATATCAAGATCGTTACAGGTACGATATTCGGGCTCCATTGCATTTTTCAGCCGTATATCAATCGGATCCATGCCAATGTCATCTGCAATCATTGATAACAGGGATTCAAATGCAAATCTTGGATGAGGACAACCATGGCCCCGAAAAGCACCACAGGGTGGTAGATTTGTATTTATTCTATAACCATCGTATTTGTAGTTTGCAAATTTATAAAGAGTAGTAAGCATGGAGCCGGCATAATAAGCTGAAACAATTCCAAAGCTTGAATAAGCACCCCCCTCAAGTATCGCTTTATGTTTAACGGCTGTTATAGTACCATCATTTTTCACACCAATTTTCAAGTCAATATATTGTTTGTGCCGGCCTCTGCCGAAAAGATACATTTCTTCGCGGTTAAACCTCATCTTTACAGGGCATCCTGTTTCTTTGGCAAGAAAACAGGACATCACTTCGATGGTAGTAGTGGCCGCTTTTGCCCCAAAACCTCCTCCGCAGTACGTCATAATTACCCTGATATTTCCTAAGGGCAGGTTTAATATTCGTGAAAGTTGATGATGTACATAATGAACTACCTGCGTTGAGGTATGCAATGTTACTCTCCCATGGTTATCCCATTCGGCTATCGAGCAATGTGGCTCCATGGGGTTCTGATAGGTTCTGTTTCCAACGAATCGTTCTTCCCTTATATGATCAGCTTCAGCAAAACCTAGGTCAATATCTCCAAAATGATGGTCAATGTGAGTATTGATATTGTTTTCATATTTGTCGTCGAATAGCCTTGGAGCTGCTTCCTTCATTGCTTCCATCGGGTCGAAAACAGCAGGGAGTTCTTCATATTCCACTTCAATCAATTGTAAAGCTTTGTAACATGTCTCTTCATCTACAGCTGCAACGGCTGCAACAACATCGCCCACATACCTGACTTTATTTTTAGCAAGCACATTTTCATCGTAGCGTGGAGGCGATGTACCCCACTTTATATCAGGGACATCATCACCGGTCATTATCGCCTTGACTCCGGGGAGTGCCAATGCGCGTTTAGTGTTTATTGATTTTATTAAAGCATGAGGTAAAGGACTGAGTAGTAATTTCCCGTATAGCATTTTGGGAAATGCAAGATCATCTGTAAAAAGAGCTTTTCCTGTAGCTTTATCAGGGGCATCAATTTTGGGTAGACGCTTTCCGACAACAGAAAGATCCAAGGCTGATTTTTGGGGTTGGTATTCTATTTCTGGTTGTTCCATACCATTAATGTATGCTTTGGCAGCCTCAACCGCTTCTATTATTTTGGTATATCCGGTACAACGGCACAAATTACCACTTAAGGCTTTTTTTATCTCTTCTTTGGTAGGGTCAGGATTTTCATCCAGAATAGATACTACCCGCATAATCATACCCGGAGTGCAATATCCACATTGGATGGCACCTTTTTCAACAAAAGCCTGTTGTACTGGGTGGAGATGCTTACTGCCGGCAAGCCCTTCTATAGTTTTTACTTTTTTCCCGTCAGCGTCGAGTGCAAGTACCAGGCAGGAGTTTACTGCTTTACCATCGAGTATCACAGTACATGCACCACAGTCGCCAAGCTCACATCCTTTTTTTGTACCTGTGAGATTTAGTTCATCCCTAAGCAGGTCGAGTAATGTAGTACCTGGTCGAACTGCTACCTCATGGTTATCACCGTTTACATTTATGTTTATTATTTTTTTCATGCGTGTTATCTTTCAATAAATTTCAAATAACTAATTTCACTAATTTCTAATGAATTCCTATACCGCAATTTCTAAACTCTTGCACTGGGATTTAGTCATTGGTTATTGGTCATTGGTTGTTGGTCATTGGACATTAGTCAGGTCGATTAGATATAGTTATTAGAAATTTGATCATATAAAGCATACTTAACTACCAATTACATCAATTCTTACATTTACTCTCAGCTTTTTCTATAGCTCTTAAAATTGCTCTTTGAGTTAGAACATTCAATATATCCCGACGATACTGAGCTCCCGCCCTGATATCATCAATAGGAACTGAATCTTCTGCAGCTGCTTTTCCTGCTCGCTTTAGCAGGGTTGAATTTTCGGTAAGCTCAGAAACATTTTTTCCTTTAACAACATTCGTCGACCTTTGACTGATAATTGCAGTGGGAGCGACGGCACCGATTACAATGCACGCATCGTTGATAATATTATTTTTTAACTGAACCATGACCGCAACAGATACAACAGATATTGAAGCTGCTTCTCTTAATCCAAATTTTTCATAATGAGCCCCAACACATGAAGCTTGCTTAGGGACAATGATACGAGTCATAATATCCCCTTTTTTAATCATAGTTTGTTTATTATGTATAAAAAAATCTTTTAAAGGGATAATTTTCAATTGTGAACCGTTAGCTATCTCAACACCGGCTCCTAGTGCAATCAAAACAGGAGCTGTATCACAGCAGGAAGAACCAGTACAAAGATTCCCGCCAAGGGTACCTGTATTACGAATCTGTGCGGTGCCAACTTTTGAAGCTGCTTCAGCAATTACCGGATAGATTTTTTTGATCAAATCAGAAGCAATTATTTCGGAATGCGTTGTTCCTGCACCAATATATAGTTGATCAGGATCTTCATTGATAACTTTCAACTCTTCAATGTTTGTCAATGAAATTATATCCTGGTGTTGCCGCAATCCCTGCTTCAATTCCACCAGCATATCCGTACCACCAGCAATTGGAGCTCCATTGTCACTTTTGTGAAGTAATTCAAGCGCTTCTTTTAATGTTTTTGGCTTGTGATAATTAAAATCAGAAATATACATTTTCTATATTTTACTTTTTATTTCTTTATAATGAGTGCATCTGCAACCCTAATTCCTTGACCTTCCGGCATAACAATTAATGGGTTTATATCGAGTTCTGCAACTACGTCTTCAAGTTCAATAGCCATCCTGCTTACTTTAACTAGTACGTCAGCAATAGCATTAATGTCATATTTCGACTGTCCGCGTGCACCTTCAAGAATTTTGAACCCTTTGATTTCCTGTATCATCTTAATGGCTTCTTCATAATTAACGGGAGCTACACGAAGTGAAACATCCTTTAGAATTTCCACAAAAATACCACCGAGGCCAAACATAATTGTTGGTCCGAATTGTGGATCATTATTAAGTCCGACAATAACTTCCGTTCCCCCTTTAACCATTTCTTGAATTAATACACCGCTTAATTGGGCATTGGGATTATAATTGCGGGCATTTTCCATGATCTCGTCGTAAACCTCTTCTACCGCTTTGTCGGTTTGAATATTTAGCTTTAAGCCTCCCGCTTCTGTTTTATGAAGAATATCCGGTGAGTCGATTTTCATAACAACAGGATAACCTATTTCTTGAGCGATATCAACTGCATTTTCTTTTGAAATTGCCACATCTTCATTCGTTATGCGTATACCGTATAAATCAAGTAGTTCCTTGCCCTGATGTTCTGTGAGAGACTTTTTTGCATTCTTACATAAAGCAATGGCTGAATCTCTCAATTTTTTTGATTTATCATCAGAAACCACATGTTTAGGATGGGATTGGTACTCTTTCCTGAATGTAGCATACTTCATTAAAACCCCCATCGCCCTTACAGCTCTGACCGGAGATTTATAATATTGAACCCCACCGTCAGATAATATTTTTAGGTGTTCGCCAACCAGATTATCACCGGTAGTCCATGCAACGGTTATTGGTTTTGAAGTTTGCTTTGATATTTTTACAATATCCCTTGCCATCTGTTTACCTGATTCTCCTGCAATTTGTGTTATGACAATTACTAAAGCATCAATGTCCGCGTTATCTAACATCACCTGCAATACCTTCATGAAATCATCGGCTTCATTGATGACCTGCGCTGTAACATCAACAGGATTTAATGCAGAGCCGTAGGCAGGAATGACTTCCCTGATAGCATTTGTCGTTTTCTCATCAAGTTCAGGGATGTTCAATCCCATGTCAGCTGCCTCATCAGCCATTAAGATACCACCCCCACCGGAAGTTGTTATCAAGCCTATTCCATCTCCTTTTGGAAGTTCTGGTATTCGCTGCATAAGAGCTGCTATGTCGATCATATTTTCAATATCGTTAACCCTGATGATACCCTTTTGCTTGAAAAAAGCATCAACTACAGCATCAGAACCAGTGAGTGAAGCAGTATGAGAAGAAGCGGCTTTTTGACCTACTTCGGAACGACCAACTTTTAAAGCAACAATAGGTTTCCCTAATTTAAGAGCTCTGTCGGCCAGTCGCATAAATTGCTTACCATTTTTGATACCTTCAAGATAACTAATTACCATGGTAGTGTCATTATCTTCCAGCATAAATTCCATGAAGTCAAGAGTGTGAAGGTCAACCTCGTTACCAGTACTGGCAACATAGCTGAAACCGACTCCGGATTCCTGGGCAAGACTGAAGATGGAATACCCTAAGGCTCCACTCTGTGTTACATACCCAATTGGCCCAGTTATTAATGGTACTACACCTAATGATGCACTGAATCCACCAATAGCACGGTCTTTTAAACTTACGGAGCCCTGGCAGTTAGGTCCGCATATTCCCATGCCGGTATCTTTAGCTAATCTGGCAATTTCATTTTGAAGTTCTTTTCCTTCCTCTCCCGATTCAGCAAAGCCTGAGCTAAAAATTGAGGCAAACGGGATTCCTTTCACAACACATTGTTTGAGCATAGGAAGTACAAGTTTATAATTAACGGCCACCAATGCAAGGTCGATGGAACCCGGTACGTCAAGCACACTTTTATAGCATTGATACCCACACAGTTCTTCATATTTAGGATTGATAGGATACACTCGTCCTTCATAACCTTGTTTTTTTAAATAGAGGACGGGTTTACCACTAATACTTTCAAAGTTGCCGGAGGCTCCAATAATAGCAATTGATCGTGGACTCAGAAAATATTTCAGATCTTTAAATAATTTACTCATGACACTAATCTGTTAATCGATTATGTTTAACGATTTCAAACGAATTAGAAGTAAATATACTTCTGAAAGATTTCCCAGCAAATGCTTAAACATTTGTTAGATAATACTCAAAACGACCCGATTTAAGAGGAGCATGAATACCACCTGACAAAACAACTTGTCGTAGGCAGAATCCGCCGATTATACCACTTGTAGTAGCAACTATTAGGATAGTATTACTGTGTCCGAAAATTCCTATCTCCAGCAGAAGTGGAATTAAGATACCCAGAAGGACTACACCAATCCAGAAAAGCGGTGCAACAGATCCCTTTAGTACAAATCTTGCAGATGCACGAGATTCCGGGACTCTGTGTGTTCCCTGTAAGTAGAAAAGCAGGATGAATATTTCGATTACGATTAGCTGTGCGTCTATTTTCTCCCATATAGCCAGTTGAGATAATTCTACTCCTGAACCGCTAATGATGGATGTCAACATAACGGCCATAATTCCCGTCGACATAGCAGATACAAGAAATAGAAGGGGTAACATTGCAGTACTCCAAAAAGCTATGGGCCTGGATGCTCCTAACAGGATACCTGTATATATCATTGTACCGAAGGCAAATATGCTCCCAAAAATATTAAAGAAATTCTTCAAGGGTATTGAGGCTCCTATAACTTCAGGAAATGGCCATATCCAGAGAACAATATATAGAAAATTTACAACCATGAAAATAGTGATTATTATTGTTCCTCGGGCAATCCATGATGTGCCTGGTCGCGCATAAGCTCTCCAGAAATTCTTAGGATTGCCAAGATCAAAAATGAGGAAAACAGTGCCCACCAGGACACATGGGAATCCTAATAAAATTCCTATCCGGGATAATTCCTCACTCCAACCTGCAAAATCGGAAACGGCACCTGTAACAAATGCTCCGCCACCTACTCCTGCAAGGAATAAATATGCAGCAATTAACCAACTCCATTTAGTTTGTGCTTTCATGCTATAGTGTTTTTAATTTTATCTTGCTGGTAAATAATAAACTGAAGGATTGGTTCCAAACTCAGGATTAAGCTGGTAACCTCGTTCCCTTCTTAATAATACTGAGATCTCACTTTCGGGATCATTTAAGTCACCGAAAATTCGGGCTTTGGCAGGGCATGATTTAACACAAGCCGGCTGATCTCCTTCCATAACACTGTCGTAACAGAAATCACATTTTGCAGCTATACCATATCCGTTTTTGCCTTCCCACTTTTCTTTCGCATAACTCTGGTATTCATCGAGTTCTCCTTCAGCATCAGGGAAATAAGTTTCCCAATCGGATACAACATGTCGTTGTCCGTAAGGACATGCCATCATACAATATCCGCATCCCATACATATGTTTTTGTCAACAGTAACTATACCTACTTCATTTTGTTGTGTAGCTCCTGTTGGACAAACCTTAAGGCATTCCGGATCTTCACACTGCATACATAGTGTAGGTAACATTTGTCGTTGAGCTGAAGGATAGGTGCCTATTTCGCCAGATATACATTTGGCAAAATCGATTCCTTTAGGAGTGTTGTTTGAAGCTTTACATGCTGCAGTGCAAGAATAGCAACCATAGCATCTTTTTAAATCTATAACTAATCCGTATTTTTTCATGTCTCCTCGCATTTGTATATTTTTAACTTAACACAAGCATCTGATCCCAATGTTAGTGGGTCTGTGTGATTTTCATCAACAATAATTAAATCATCAAAGAATTGTCCTTTGCCTTTTGCAATAGGCATACCCTTGGCCCAGTGGCCATGACAACCTGCAATTCCAAGGTGGTCAGGACGCATTCCCTGCACTAGTTTAACTGGCCCTTTAATCTTCTTTCCTCTCGTATTTTCAACCCAGATAATATCTCCGTCTTTAAGTCCTTTATCCTTACCAGTATCTTCATTGATCTGAATAAGATAGACAAATGGGTCGTTCACTGATATCTCATCAAGCCATGGATTACATTGAGTTGATGATTGTGTGTGGAAGGAAGGCCTCCAGGAGAATCCCCATAAATCGTATTCGGGATTTGTTTCTTCATGAGATGGACAGGGATTCCATTGAGCTAACGGGGAAAAATACGACAGGTCGAACATATTTGGTCGGCCAAACTGGTCAAATACCTTTCCGAGTTTTTCACCCGCATCAATAAAATATTCGAAATAAATCGGAACCCTCACAGGAACAAACCATCTCCAATATGTTTCTTCAACTCTGGCTTTCCAGGTAACAAGTCCTGTTTTCTTTAGGGCCTCCAGATCATTATCATCTCCAAGCCGGTCTCTGATAACCCTGTCACAGATATCCTGCCACGAATAATCTTCCCCATGCTTGAGCTTGTTTTTCTCTTCCAGTTCACCACCATAACGAACCGGAACGAGATTGTTAATAGATTGAAAATACTTATCTTGTATACCCAGTTTTTTAGTTATCTCAAGCATTACTTCATTGAAGTCTCTACGTTCATGGAGAGGTTCAACTACCGGTTGTCGAATTTGCCATACCCATTCATCCATGCCGGTGGGATGGCAGAATGTAGATGGAAATGTAACACATGGTGTATATCTTTCAAGGAAACAGGCATCCGGAAGAACAATGTCGGCAACAGCCTCCGTAAATTCATTATGATAAATATTAAAAGAGAAAATAAACTCGAATTTCTTAAGGAAATTCTCAGTCACCTGCTCAGCATTTGCCATTGTCATTACTGAGTTTGAACCAAAATTAATCATGATTGAAGGTTCATACTCGATACCAAATTGCTTGCGATATTTTCCCCAGTCTGGTGAGCAAATAGTAAATGCATTATATACAGAACACGGGAACATATCATGCAGGTCAAGACGTGTTGGTGCTTTTGGTTCACTCAGCGGATAAGGCTTATGGTCATAAACCCATCCTTTAACTATCATCAGTCCGTCATCGCATGCATAAGGCACCGTATTAGGTTTACCCGTATCGGGTCGTCCCATACTAACAGGAGGTCCGTGACCCATGGCACCACCGGGAACATCACAGGCTCCCAGTATGTGGTTCATCAGATCAATAGCAAGACAAGTCCACCCAGAATTTTTATGACCCTGACTGCCCCTGAAGAAGATAGCGGCAGATGGCCTTAACGGAAGAGTTTTCCCATCGATAACGATTGTGCTTCCAATCTGAGCATTAGCGGCAAATTCTTTTGCAATACGCCTTAAAATAGATTCAGGTATTCCAGTTATTTTTGACACCTTATCAAGCGGGTATTCTGCTTTCACATGTTCTCTGAACAATTGAAAAGATGGTGTACATGAAGTGCCATTAACATCGAATGAGCCCAAAAGAGAAAAGTCTTTAATTGATTCATCGTCGAATGCTTTTGCTTTTTTATCTTCAGGATCCCAAATCAGTGGTTTGTTGGTTTCTTTATCCCTCATGTAATGCCCATCAGCTTTAATGAGGTAGGGTGCATTAGTTTTTAATTTAAGGTATTCACCATCCCATACATTCAGTTCGTTAAGGATAACATTTATCATTCCTAAGGCAGCAGCTCCGTCGGTACCAACAATGGTAGGAACCCACTCGTGAGCTTTGGATGCCTGCGTTGAAAGGAATGGGTCAAAAACAACCGCTTTCATGCCTCTTGCCCTTGCATCAGCAACAAATTGGGCTGTTTGTAAGGCTGCATGGCCGGCCCCATGACCTTTTGAGCATCCGAAGTACAGTGTATAATTATTATAGTTCCAGTCGGGAATAATTGACCATGCAGCATGCATGATACCATTCATAAAGTGAGCTCCATTGCCGCACCATAATCCACCTCCGGAAACCCAATAATTTTTAAATCCGAATGCTTTCATAAAAGCTGGTACTGCGAAACGAATTTCACTCGTCTGAACAGTAGTGGCCTGCCAGTAAACACCTCTGGGGTCTTTATCATAAACGTCTTTCAGCTTTGTAATAATGGTATCCATTGCTTCTTCCCAGGAGATTCTTTCCCACATGGGGTCTTCGTGGATACCCTTCTTTGGATTTGTCCTTTTTACAGGATAGTTAATGCGATGAGGATCGTAAAGTGTCATAAGTTGAGCAGATCCTTTTGCGCATATTCTACCACTTCCTGCCGGACTTTCCGGATTTCCTTCAATGTCAACAACAATTCCATTTACTTTATGTACCTTGATACCACACTGCCCATAGCATCCGCCACATGAGGTTGGTATCCACACATCTTCTTTAATGCTTTCAGTTTTTGTATTCATATTTTCATGATATTTATGTCATTTCATTATTACAAAGTGTCAAAGTAGGCTGGTATTTAAACATGGAAGTTTAAATCTTAAAATTACAATAGTTTATATAAACCACTATTTCCTATGATAAAGTTAATTTATTGATTGTCATTGATTTCCTTAAGAACTGTAGAAATTTTCCGAAGTTGTATTGCAATATTAGATATATTTTTTTAAAATCAGGTGATCTCCTAATAAAATTTCTTGAGCTACTATCTGTTATTTTCTCCTTGATTTATTAACTTCATTTAATTCCCGAAGAGTGTTAATATTGGTAAAAACTTTTTTGTGATACATAGATTGTTCTATATCAAAATAATAGACGTTTATAAGATCAAGAAAACTTGTGATAAAATAATTATCAGTTGTCTGAATAAATTCAAAAAGTTCTTTATTTAGACACTTTTTAAATATTGAATGGAGGGGTTCAAGGTAGGTTCCCAGTCTTGGTACTATCGCATCGCAATCAATGTTTTGAAATAATTCAATTTCTTCTTCAATAATATTTGTTTTCAAATAGGGGAGATCACAAGGTAATATAAAAACTGCTTCTTTAGTGCTTGTCATTAAAGCGCTATAGATTCCCCCAAGGGGACCGATATTTTCTATCATATCCCTGACAATAATATATTTTTCTGTGGATACATTAAGTTCTTCCGGTGAATTAGTAACAATGATTATTTCATCAAATATCTCATCAATCTCGCTGAGGATCCTGTCTATTATTCTAATTCCGTCTACCTCAAGAAGGGCTTTGTTTTTGCCTTTCATTCTTGTATTTTTACCACCGGCAAGTATAGCGCATGAAATTTTAGGAGAACTATGCATGGAATAAATATTTTTTTATCAAATTAGAACATTTGATGTTGTGTTTCAGGTAGAGGAATTCCGTTTTCATCGAGTCCGCGTATGTGATAATATTCTGATCTTGTTTTGAGAAAGGCCTTTCTGTTGATAGGAACTAATACCACACCTTTTCCATTCATTACCGATTCCTTAAAATACCGTTCGGGAAGGTCATCATCTATGCTTGTAAATCCATTTTTTGCGTTCATCAAACGTTCGTCAAAATAAATACGTTCTCCAATTCTTAATAGATCCTGAGATGTGAAATGCATTCCTGTTACGTTATTGAGAGCCTGAGCATATTCATCAAGGGTTGCTGCAAAAAATATGAATTTACAGGCTGTCAGAGAGTCTACTATAGCATTTAGATCTTCGGATAATTTTATAGATTGAGCCTTACCATTGAAAGAAAGTTTGTCAGTGTTTTTTAAGGACCCTGAGTTATCTGTTGCAAGTGGAAAAGCTTTTGAATGGCAGCCACCTCGTGTGGAAGTAATATAAGCAAGAGCCATATCATATGATTCCCTGGGATCGTATGAGGGTAATTCCTGTTTCTTAACAGTTAATGAGGAATCGATTCGCCCCATTTTTTCAGCATAACGATAGGAGCCTAATTTAAGGATGTGCCCATCATTTACTCCATTTCCAATGTCCTTAAGTAATTGTAAGATATCAACTGGAACTATTTTTTTTCCTGAGATATCTTTATAGCAGGCAAGCGTTGCACAGGCTGAAATGGTATCCATGCCTAATTCATTGCATATCCTGTTAGCTTCAAATACGGTTTCAATATTCATGTTTTCAACCAGTGTTCCAAAATACGACATGGTTTCCCACTCAGGAATGAATTCCTTTTTTTTGCCAACTTTTTTACAAAGGATATGGCAGCCACGACATCCTGCTCGTTTTGGCTGATGTTTTTTCATATACCCGATAACATCCATTGTATCAGAATTGGATCCTGTTTTTTCAAAATCATTAAGGTCGAAGAAAGCCCCGGTTCCAATTTTTGCCAATCCGAATTTACCCTGCAAAACTGGATTAGCAGCAGCCAGACTGAATATTTTCTTTTTTGCATTTTTCAAGCCTTCAGGATCAAATACTGAAGTAGTTCCGGTTCCATAAACAGATAAGTATTTTAAATTCTTATTTGCCATTACTAATCCCAATCCGTTTCTTCCGGCCATATAATTATTATCAACTGTGATAGATGCAAAGTATACACCATTTTCAGCTGCAGGACCAACTGAAGCGATAGAACCTTCTTTATAAATTCGTGCATATACCTCTTTGTTTGTTAATCCTTTGAGGGACTGAGCATCAGTAAATTTTATCGATTCGTTTATAATTTCAATACCTGAAAGTCTTTCACTTTTTCCTGTGATTATTATTCCATCATAACCAGCTTTTTTGATTTGTGTTCCGAGTTCACCGCCAACTGATCCGTAACCCACAGTGTCAGTTAATGGGGAACGTGTCATAATGGTCATCTTTCCTGAAGTTGGGGATTGAGTGTTAACTAATGGTCCGTTAAAAAACAATATCGGCATTGTTTCCGAATCCCAGGCTTTGGTAATATGGTCTTTTAAATAGTAACCTGCAAGTCCTTTGCCTCCAATATATAGTTTGTAAAGATGCTCTTCGGGGTAAATCAGCGAATGTTCCCCGGTTGTTAAATTGATTTGTAATATCTTCCCTGCCCAGCCAAACATAGTACTTTATATCGTTTTGTTAAAAATAGTATGTGCACAAAAATACAAAATGCACATGATTTTTTTCATTTTCATTTTTGTCAATAATAGAATCATCGGAGCTAGTATATTCTTTTATGGGTTTGAATGTAACTTTTAAGGATGATTTTATTTGAAAGCATTCTCTCCTGTTATATCATGACCCGTAATCAAAAGATGAATGTCGTGAGTGCCTTCATAAGTAATTACTGATTCAAGGTTCATCATGTGCCTCATGATAGGAAAATCACCGGTTATGCCCATTGCACCAAGAATTTGGCGCGAATCTCTGGCGATCTTAAGGGCAATCTCTACATTATTTCTTTTTGCCATTGAGATTTGTGCTGGTGTTGCCTTATCATCATATCTCAATGTACCTAAGCGCCAAGCAAGAAGCTGTGCCTTAGTGATTTCGGTTATCATCTCTGCCAATTTTTTTTGGGTTAGTTGAAAGCCTGCAATTGGTTTATTAAATTGTTTTCGTTCCAGAGAATATCTTAAAGCAGTATCGTAACAGTCGCATGCAGCACCAATTACACCCCATGCAATGCCATATCTGGCAGAATTCAAACACATAATGGGCCCTTTTAACCCTGTGATATTCGGAAAAATATTTTCTTCAGGGACTTTTACATTATCAAAAACCAGTTCTCCGGTAATCGATGCCCTTAACGACCATTTATTTAGGGTTTCGGGAGCAGTAAAGCCATGCATACCCTTTTCAACAATCAGTCCTCTTATCAATCCGTTTTCATCTTTAGCCCATACAATAACAATGTCGGCATTTGTAGCATTTGTAATCCACATTTTTGCTCCGTTTAACAAATAATGATCTCCCTTATCTTCAAACTTTGTTTTCATACCTCCCGGATCTGACCCATAATCAGGCTCAGTTAAACCGAAAGCACCAATCATTTCACCGCGAGCTAATGCAGGCAAGTACTTTAGTTTTTGTTCTTCAGTACCAAATTTATAAATTGGATACATTACCAATGACGACTGTACCGATGCTGCTGAACGTAAAGCTGAGTCCCCTCTTTCGAGTTCCTGCATAATAAGGCCATATGAAATGTGATCTAAACCTCCACCGCCATATTTTTTTGGAATGTAGGGCCCAAATGCTCCAATTTCACCTAACTCTTTAACTAAATGAGAAGGAAATTCGTGTTTATGACAAGCTTCGTCGATTATAGGTATTACTCGCCTGTTTACCCACTCTCTAACGGAGCTTCTAATAAGTTTATGTTCATCGCTTAATAAGTCATCTACACAAAAATAGTCGGGATGATTATATTGACTCGTGGCCATATGTTACTGTTTATGTCATTATTATGAATGAATCAGTTCTGTTTATTTAAACATTCTGATAATCATTTGCGGCCATGAAAATACATAATTACATAATACAGTAAGTCCTGTTGCAGGAAATTATTTTGAAAGTTGCAATTTTAAAAAAGCGGAATGAGTCAACTTGAAGATACTGAACTTGGCAGTAGAATAAGAACAATGAGTTACCGAAATTTTTTGGAATTTTATCAAATTCCTTTTTTTAGTGTAAGGATGTAAACGAGGGAATGATTAAATGCATGATTGTGGAACTGAGATGTGTTGATTTGTATTTATTTATCAATGCCTCTCTCATTTTATATTTAAAATTTTAGCGCATGGTTTTTTTTCTATTTACTAAATCAAGAATTTTTTACCTATTTGTAAAATGGGCCTGACTAACATATCATTTCCGAAATAAGTTTCACTCCAGTCACTTGTGGAAAAAATTAGTATTTCGTGATACAAATTATTTGAAATTCCTAAACCAAAATCAAGAAACCATTTTTCGTCTTTTGATAAAATTACTTTTTTTCCGATGGAGGCACCGATGCCATAGTAATATAAACTACATCTCGTAATTTCTCCTGACCCTGAATGGTTATGTGTTTTATAAAGAAATGATAAATAACCGCTAATCACAAAGATTTTAAGTTCAATATGATTTGAGTTTTAGAGTTTTTCTAAGCAGATTAGTTCTATTGAGCAAATCAAATGATTGATTTTTATAGGTTTAAGTATATAATGCTGTAATTGCAATTGCTGAGCCAAACAAGTTAATGACTTATGAATCTGTAGTATAGAAAGTAACAACTAAACGAGAAATCAAATTCTGTTATTAAAATAATAAAGACTTATTACATTATCGGATAGTGGGAAATTAAAAAATTAGGATTATTAGTTTTCATATCTTCTTATCACTCATAAATGGCGATTCCTTGAGGTGTGTTGATAAAATAAGGCTGAGAACCATTAACCCGAGGAGCATAATCAAAGGCATAGTCATTGAACCTGTTACTGACGACTTCATACTATCCATCGCAAAAATAAACGCAATACCTGATATCTGTCCCATAAGCAAAAGCAATCCGTTTGAAGTGCCTTCAGAAGCCGGAAAAGTTATTTCTGCACCATATTGAAATCCAATGGGGCCGGCACTGAGAAGAAAGAACCCTAAAACAGCTCCTGACGAAAGTAGCATCCAGTAACTACTAGCGAAGGTTAATCCTGCAAGACCGATGATACTGCCTACTAGGGCAAGAATGATAAAAAGTTTCCTTTTTCTGTAGAAGTCGGATAGCACAGGCATAATGATGGCACCAACAATTCCACCCATAATCATAAGACCTCCTGTTATTCCGGCTTGTGTAGCTGAAAAACCTCTAGGACCAAGAATAGCCTCTATCCATGTTGTCACGCTGTTGAATATTCCTAACCCAATAAAAAAAATGAACATTAACCAATAAAAATTTTTATTTCGTAACATATTTTTAAGACCATCTAAAACAAGGGAGCGTTCCTCCTGATCAGGGCGGCATGGAGCAGTAGGGGGGTGTTCTTTAGCAAAAACAAGAAAGATAAGCGCGGCGATAATTGAAATAATTCCGTAAATATAAAGCATGGTATTTATGCCATTACTTTCCGTAAGAATGGGTGTAAGCAACATTGCGATTAAAATCCCGAGGTACATCGCCAGAGTTCCAAACCCTGATGCCGTGGCCCTTTCTTCGATAGGAAACCAGCGGGCAGCAAGTTTAGTAATAGCGTTGATGAGAAATGGCTGACCAATAGCAATGCCAATTTGTGTTAAAAGTAACAGCTCATAATCGGTAGTAACAAATCCGCGTAACAATCCGAATACTCCAGTTAGAATGGCGCCTATTCCTACTCCTATTCGAATTCCATAAGTGTCGATAACCCATGATGCAGGGAAGGATACAACAATAAATACGATCATGAAACACATGGATAGAATACCAATCTGAAGATCCGAAACATTATAATACTTTGCTGCTTCAGCAGTAATAGGAGCAAATGTGATCCAAAGTAGTTGGTTTACGGCTACCATGAACATATACACACTTAGCATGATCCAACGATATTTGTAAACCTTAAAATTTATTGATTCCATACTATGTTTTTTAATTGAAGAATGATAAGTAACTTTAGAACTTTGAGTAATTAATTAACAACTCAAACCAAACACTGGACATAAATAATATACACAGTTTGATGAATAAATTTTATCACTTATTTTATTGGTGCAAATCATTAAAACAAAAGTGATAACATTTGTGGCGATGAAAATATAAAAATTCACAATGCAGCAGGTCCTATTGCCGGAATTTCTTTTTCTAGTTACAATTTTGACAAAGTGGAATGATCTACTTATAAACTGAACTGGTATAATGTAAAATCCTGAAATAGGTTGACCAGAATCATCTTTTCAGAAATGAACTCGACAATCCTGTAAGGGCATAAGTATTTGCTGCCAAAAGTAACACCCAAACCATACCGGTTTCAACCGAAATAATAGTTGCCAGTGCGGTACTAATAACCGAAAAATACCCGTTGAAAGCCCATGCCCAAGGGATATCAGTCTGTTTGCCTTCTGATAAATATTTTATTCCTGCAGGAAAAGGTATCCCCAGAAAGAAGCCGGTAATGCCAATCAAAACTATTGATACTATAATTTTTACTACCAGCGATGCATCCATTGTAGATGATAGGATATTTGACAGAACCAGTGCATTTAACAGTATCAATATCGCAATTACAACAGGTACAAAAAGAAGCAATTTTTTAGTAATTCGTAAGGAACCCGAATAATAGCTTCCCATTGCCGATGCAATCAGTAATATACTAATACTGGCTGCAGCACCATAAATTGGTTGTCCGAAATAGAAGGTAAATTGTTGAATAGTTACAATTTCGACAAACATAAAAGCAAGACCAATTCCACTAAAATATACTATTATCCACATTTTGCTATTGCTTTTCCAGGATTTTAGCAAAAGCGGCAAAATAATAAAAACACCTGCAATAACAATTATTTGAATAAATGTGAGAAGAATAAGCACATAACCAAGCTCAAAAAACGGGATGCTACCCTCACCAAACGATGTTATTAGCTGGTTAATCCCACTCCATTGTAGATTCTGAAAGAAAAAAGGTTTATCATCGGTAGCTGCCTTTATACGAAAAGGATATTCATTAAGAAACTCCTTATTATTGGTGGATGATAACTGTTCAATATTAATGAAAAATGAACTGTCCTGTAGCACGTTATGTATCCCACGGATTGCTTTATTGTTTCCCGGAAGTAATAAGGGGTCAAACATCATATCGTTACAAAACTGAATAACTTGTTTTCCATGGTCGTTAGTAAACCCTGTTTTTTTAACCAGAATAGAAAATGCACTCCAGCTTCTGATGGCAACGATGTGCTCACTTGGATTATCAATGTTTTTTTCATCTAGTAGCTGGTTAATACTTGCTATAATTTTATACGTATTCCTAACCGGATAATCCATCCAGCAACTAACGGATATCATACCATCGTCGCGAAGTTTGTCCCACATTTCATGGAAAGCCTCGATGGTTAATTCATATCGGGGTTCAATTGCATTAAGTCCTGAATTACCAAAAAATGAACCAATAACAGGTAGTTGGATCAAATCATAACCTGATGTATCTGAAACAAGAAAACTCCGTGCAGTTGCCTGATGCAGTTTAACAACATCCTGATCTCTGAACGAATTTTGAAGTAATCCGAAAATTATGGCATTATCTTCAGAGGCGTTAATATCAAGCACATTATTCGATAAAGCGAGTGATACATTCTCTCCGGTTCCTGCATCCAGAATCAATACTCTATTAATTTTTTCAATATGATAAGGCAAGGATTGCGGGGTATAATTCAGAATGTCAGTATTTTGCTGATCTGTATTTGGCACAAGATTACCATTCCAGTTTCCATTATTAAAAACCGCCTTTCGGATGGGAAAAGGCTTGCGGTAATTAAGACTTACGCCCGGTGCATATCGAAGCACAGGGGAGGAAACCACTTGTACCAATCCATAAGGAGTACTTTTTTCATTTTCAATTGAAGCCTCCGGTAATAACATTGTACGACTGATATCCTTGTACTCTGATGGCACCAAATTATGCGTGCTAAAATAAACAGCAAGCAAAATAATTATTGAACCAATCGCAGAGATATGTAATAATTTTCCGGCATTTTTTGGGTATGCAACCAGTCCGCCAATTAAGGCAATAAAGGCCACAACAACAGGCAATTGTTCGGGTAACATCAAATGCATCAGCAGTATAGCGATAATACCTCCCATACCAGATCCCAAAAGATTCGCCATATATATACTGCCGATTTGTTTGGAAAATTTTAAAAAACTCATTCCAATAGCGAGGGCTCCGGTAAAAAAAGGGAGGAAGTAAATCAGGTAAGTAAGGAGCAAGCGGCCTGCATAGCTATAATCGTGAAAAATCAGCAAAGTATCGAATCGTATTACCTCCAAACCTGCTACTTTAACAACAATCGACATTAATACTGCTGTTAAAAGTATTAACAAAGGAAAAAGCCAGTTATAGTTTTGCTGTAGCCTTTCACGAAAAATTGTTAAAAAAGTACCGGCAGCACCAAATCCGAGCAAGGCAATTGAAATAATCATATACGCAAAATGATACCATTGCACGTATGATAGTATCTGCATCAGCACTAATTGAAAAGCAATAATTGCCGTTGAAACCAGTCCTATTGCAATGTTGATACGGGTGGTTGATATTCCGCCAATTTGGTTCATTTTTGCCGAGTGAATGGGACAAACCTTACGGGTATCAGGCTTGTTGTTTTAATCTTCTCCCCTTTTTTAGTAATCATCATCAGTGTTTGAACACTAAAAGGAGAGCCAACCGGAATGATCATCCGCCCCCCATCTTTAAGCTGATCGATCAATGATGGTGGTATATATTCAGATGCTGCTGTTACTATTATTCCATCAAAAGGACCGTGTTCTTCCCAACCGTAATAACCATCACCCACCTTAACCTCAACATTATCATAATTCAGGGTTTTTAATCTTTCCTTTGCAGAAATGCCCAGTTCTTTAACAATTTCGATGGTATAAACATGGTTTACAAATGCGGCCAGTATGGCTGCCTGGTAGCCTGAACCAGTACCGATTTCCAGTACTGTATCACCTGGTGATACTTCCAGCAACTCAGTCATATAAGCCACTATATAAGGTTGCGAAATTGTTTGCCCATATCCTATAGGCAGAGGGGAATCATTATAAGCATTACTCATGTTTCCAGGAGGCACAAACAAATGCCTCTTAACAGCATTCATGGCGTCCAGCGTATTTTTGTCCTTAATCCCGCGATATTCTATCTGCCACTTAACCATATTAGCTCTTTCCTGTTCATATTTGTCCTGAGCCAAAAGTGGAAGGAAATTATACAACATCAGTATAATAAGGGCAATGAGAGAGAATTGTGTTTTCATAGCATTTTCTATTATTTGACCACATTACCAAAAAAAACGTATTTAAACATGCTTATATAAAATGAACTGATTACAAACAATTCCTAAACTTTCAATCAAACTACTCATGATTATTAGTATAGTTTGTAATGATCTCATTCCGCAAATTGATGAACATTTCAGTAACATCAACCATTAAATCGTTTGAATAATTCGTTAAATATTCCTGAGCAGCTTTGGGATTATTTTTGTAGAGTACTAAAGCTTCATCTTCAACAGCTTTTTGATTTTTAAATATGTCATACTCAAAAGGACTCCTTACTTCTTTTACATCTTCAGCAATTTCCTGGAATTTAAGGTTTGCCAAATTATCAACAAAATCAATAGCCCAACGTGCTGATTTTTCATGATATTTGTTAGGATCATAGGTTTTATAAGTATCGTCAACCGATAAATTTCCTGCATAAATAGGAACATAAGGACTAAAGTAAGGGTTATCGAGATAAACCCAATACACACCACCGATATCGTTTGGTAACCAATCCCTTAGCTGAAGCACCATACCATAATGCCCACGATGGCGGGCAACAGGACGACGATATGTTATCTTCATCAGTTTACGTAAATCTTTGCCAGGGAATGGAGTGGCCAACGGACTTACAACAAAGCCTCCCTTTCCATCTGGCACAAGCCATTCAGGACCTGCTGTCATATCATAAATAGTACCTTCGTATGTAGAGCGCTGAAATGCAATTACATCCTGTACTGATATTTTTTCCTCCGGCTTTATTGAAAATGGGTATATTGATAGTGGCTCAACAATTTGAAAATACGGACTAATTCCTTTATACGGATCTCCGTTTAAAAAACGATCAGGCCATTCCCTTAGATTTGGAGCAAATGTTTGGTGAAAAAGCCAGAATCTACCGGTCGCATATTCAACAGGCAACGGTGTGTATGCTTCCTGCCAAATAAATGGTTTCCCCGAAGAAGGATCATACCACCCGCGATCTATTGCTTCTGATTTATAATTTTTAGAAACCACAAAATTTTCAGTATCCTTTTTGTTGATCTCCTTAATAATGCTCCAGTTTGGAATCATCGTAGCTTGATCTTCAGGTAATCTTTGAGCAGCCCAAATAGCACCGGGCTTTCCACTTTCCGGAGTCCATCCCGGGCCAACTCCAAATACTTCAAACACCCAAATTTCCTCAGTGTCGGCAATAACAAGTGTTTCCGACCCATCGCCGCTGGATGGCAAAAAACCGTACTTTGTCATTAAATCTCCAATAAACTTAATAGCATCTCTGGCATTTTTATACCGCTGTAAAGTAAAAATTTGAGCCTGTTCAATTGTCATAATTTGTTTTCCATTCTCTCGCGTACAAGTTAACTCTTCTCTTTGAGCAGTTGTGCTTTCTCCGATACCAAGCTGGTATTCGTTTAAATGAGAATATGCTGACTGGAAATATTTATACGTATACTCAACCTGAGGAATATATCCAAGTATTATTCCATCATCTTTCAGTGGTCTGTCAGCATCCTGAATTCCCCAATAGACAGGTGCTAGTTCACCAGGTTTAAAAGTTTGCGCCGAAACAACAAATATTCTTGAATCGGGGCCGGTATCGGTATGCGAAATAATATTCGACCCATCAGCAGAAGCTTTTTTGCCAACGGCAATAATAGTGCAGGCAGTGCTACTTAATTGATATCCAATTGTTAGGATAATTAAAATTGCTAAATTTTTTCGTGTCATATTGTTCTCTATTAGTTGATGTCAAATAAAAATTGTTCAAATATAAACTCATTTTTATTTCATTATGTTTTAAGTTGGGACCTTGAGGCAGTTAGGAATATGCCTTTATGTAAAAAATAATTTTTATCACAATGCATCAGGTGGAATAGCCATATCTGCCGAAATATGCTTGAAGTTTTTATCGTTCTTCCAATCATTATTATACTTCTCTAATTTCTCGGTGATAAAGTCGTTAAGTTTCTTATTCATATTCTCAATTTTCGCCTCAGAAGTAACAATGGGTTTCTTCTTATTTATCAATTTTTCTGCTCTCTCAAAAAGTTTTTGGTCGTTAACACTTATTGGAGTTAAACCAACTCTTGCCTTCCATGCACCCATTATGACATCAACTATCACAATGTAGGTTCCGCCCGCCTTAAGATCAGCCGTTACAAATTCTTTATTCTCAGTTGATGCCCAAAAAAGTTGTTCTCCCGGGTCACACTCATACCTGAAGTAATTTTGTCCTTTGAACACACCAATATATTTATCTTGATGAAAGTATTCAAAGGATATGGCTAAACCATAATGAGTAACACGCACAAAATAAACAACTGCCTTTCCTTCTGTTGGCGGTTGAAACCCTTGTGCAAATAACGAAAAAATACTTGATAACATAATAATTGTAATAATTACAAGAAGCTTTGTTTTCATTTTTTTAAGATTTAGTTTGAGTATTTTAAATATTAACTTTCCCGTTTTTTAAAGTACGCAGCTAATATCCCCTACCTTATCATCAACTTCTCCCTGATTCTAAATTCGTTCCAATTGAAGTGGTTTATTAGGAAATTGCCCATCTCTGCGTGAGTTGAAAATGTAAAATTACGCATTTCATATTAAATAATGAAAGTAGTAACAAGAGTCATTGTTAATTTTTAATAGCCCCATCTCTTATTATCAATAATTTCAAAAAATTTATTTGTCAATCAATTTTGATTGAATTACTTTAGCAACAAATTATCTTGCCGGATATGGTTTAACTCCGGAAATAATTGTAGTTGCTATTACAAATGTTGACAGAACTCGTGATTTTACACCTGCTCATACTAAAGCCAGGCCAACAAGCGGTGGTGCTAAAAAATTTCATGCTTTTCTAGAAAAAGAGCTTATACCTATGATTGAAGAAAATTATAAAGCATCTCCATACAAAATAATTATGGGCCATTCACTTGGCGGGACTTTTGCAGCCTATTTCTGTTAGAAAACCTGATATATTTGATGCTTATATAGCTGTTAGTCCTTATCTTCAATATGATGATAATTACATAGTTAATCAGGCAAAAACAAAGCTGAAAAGGAAATACAGCAAGCGAAAATCTTTTTTCATGACTGTCGGTGAAGAACCTGATTATTTTAATCCGTTAGATGAATTTTCGGCACTCATTCAAGAAAAATCCGATAATTCCATCAACTTACTTTATGTTCAATTGTATGGTGAAAATCACGCAACGACGCCCTATCTAAGTTTGTTCAACGGACTTCGATTCATATTTTCCGATTGGGTACTTCCCAGAGAAACTTTACTAAAAGGATTACCTGCTATTGATGAGTATTATGTCCAAATCTCGAAAAAATATAATTGTGAAATTGCTGTTGCGGAAAGTACTATAAATCTGCTGGGATACAACTATTTACAGGCTGATGAAATAGAAGAAGCAATTGAGGTATTTAAGGAAAATGTTAAGCGTTTTCCAAACTCGGCAAATGTATATGACAGCCTTGGAGAAGCCTATGAAAATAATGAGCAATATAAACTCGCATGGGATAACTATCAAATAGCCTACAATTTAGGTGTTGAACAGTACCTTGAGGCTACTTCTATTTTTAAGCAAATATGGAAAGGGTGTCCAAAAAAGTTCCAAAATCGGAGTTTAAGTAAATCTGAATCTATTTAAAAGGAACAGGTTTTTCATGCACACAATCACGTTTATAATGGTAACCGGTACTAAAAAAGTCGGTATCTAAATCAACGTTGTCGCCTCTTTCATCCAGGAAATCAGATTTCTCGTCTATCAGTTTTTTGTAAAGTTCAGGCCTTCTGTCCTTCAGATAATAATAATCAGGAGCCGGATGAGTCATTCCATAAAATGCAGGAACACAATCGGCAATAAGCATAGTATTTTGTTCACTGTTTGCATCTACAATAATATCACCATGAGGGCCGCAAATTATACTATTACCCCTGTAATGCCATTGATCATTACCTCGTTTTTCATATCCTGTGCGGTTTGAATAAGCGAAGAAAATATTATTAGCATACGCGTTAGCCGGAATAAGTAACTTTGAAATATCCGGATATGGTACAGCACTTCTTTGGCCGTTGGGTAGCACATAATAATTATCAGCAGCTGTTGGTCCCACAATAAGTTTGGCTCCATTTAAAGCCAGAATACGCTGCAGCTCAGGAAACTCACACTCATAACAATTAAGCACACCTACCGGAAAATCAAAAATATTGTAGACAGGATAATCGCTCGATCCACAACTCCAGTTATCCCTTTCCTGCTGTCCGTACAGGTGTGTTTTTCTGTAACTATTAAGCAATTCGCCGGTTTCTTTAATAACAGCAATTGCATCATAATAACGCGTTACTCCATCCGGTTCATCAACTTTTTCAGCGTAAGGAACCAACAAAGCCATGTTATAATTTTTAGCAATTTCACTTGCTTTTGTAATGCTTGGACCATCCTTATATTCAGCTACTTTTATAGCATCATCAGGACTCAAAGTATATCCCGTAACATACAACTCAGGAAATGATAGCAACTGAACATCATATTTTTTAGCCAGCTTAATCGCTTCTTCAAGCAATATCATATTTTTTGCTGTTGCACCTTCTGCACACGCAGCTTCAATCTGATAAATGCCCAGCCGAATACCTGATCCAAGTTTTGGAACTTCACCATAAATTGACATTTTATATTGTAGTTTTCGATAACTTTCTTCAACACTTAGCTTGTAGTCAGGTGTTCCGTCATCAGATGCTGCAGTTATTTTTTGTTGCTTTTGCAATTGAATTTTCTGTACCGACTTACTGCTTTGTTGACCTATTAAACATACAGAAACAAACAAAAAAGAAAAAAGAAGAATTAGATTTTTCATAGCTTAAGGATTTATGTTATTGAATGGGTATCCTGATTATATGCAATAAAGTAATACTCTTTATTTGTATTGTAATAGTATTCAAATTCTTTCAGTTCCAATGGTTTACGATTATATAAAAAAGATTTTAATAATGATATCTGAAGTCCTGTTTCGTTTGTAATAAAATTGAACAAGTTGGCCGGTATTGTACCATAATATTCACTTGCCCCTAATCCACATTCGAAAATTATTGTTGGTTTGTCCTTTTTCAACAATTGAATTCCTCCTACCAGTACTCCAAACTCTCCACCTTCAACATCTATTTTTATCAAATCGATTTTGATATTTGCAGGAATAAGGTCATCCAATTTCTTCATCTCCACCTTAATTTCTTCAATTTCAGGCTTGTCAATATCATACCGTCTCTTTTTTATTCCGCTATAGGCAGGGGCATTTTTAACATATTGAAATGTTGAATATCCATTTTCATTTGATAAAGCATATGGAAAAATAGTTGCTTTGTTTTTATATTTTTCATTTAATTTGTTGAATAACTGAGGTATGGGCTCGAAACCATAGTGTTTCCCATTTGGAGAGAATTTGATTATTATATCCAATATTTCACCTTTATGGCAACCTATATCAATGCAATTAGAACCAGAATTAATTACCCGCTTCATTATTAACTTTGTAAGTCTATCGTATTCAAGATTTTTAGTTAAATCAAGTT
Organism: Bacteroidota bacterium; assembly: GCA_014382445.1. Classification (GTDB taxonomy): domain Bacteria; phylum Bacteroidota; class Bacteroidia; order Bacteroidales; family F082. The sequence continues at coordinate 110,928 of JACNJS010000039.1, read as the reverse complement.
GAAGAAAGTTTAAAGTTGTTCTGATTATATTTTTGAAATTCATTCTAACAAAATTATATATTTTTCCGGTGACGTTAGTGATATTATTTTAGAATAGAAAACGAAATTAAGAAACAGTTTCAATAATATCTTAATTTGTTTTATTGATAGATTTTGGTCTTCCATCTTCATCAACATGCACATATACTACACATGTTGAGCAAACAAGGTCTTCGGTAGTTTTAATTAAGTTAACGGTTCTGGCTTCAAGCGATAAGGACACCGATGTATTACCAACATGATCCACCCTGCAATAAATCCTAACAAGATCCTTTACTTTAACCGGCTTTTTAAACAATACTTCTTCCATTTTTAGAGTGATAACATTGTTGGATCTACAAACACATGATGCCATAATCCCTCCCGCTTCGTCGAGCCACGAAAGCATAGTGCCGCCAAAAAGATTATCGTTAACGCCTATATCGCTGGTTTTGCAGATGTTAGTTGAGATAAGTTTCATTCTTTTTTATAGTTAGTACTGTTCAAAAGTAACTATTTCTCTGTTTCCACAACACCGTACTCCTTAAGTAAGTTAACTATATCCGAGATTTCGCTGGAATGTTCAGTATCTATGTGTGCTTTTTTCATAATTTGTATAATATCCATAAATGCAGAGTTTGGAAAAGGAAGATTAAAAAGGAATCTACCCTGAGTCTCAGTCAGGCTAATCTTTCTTTCTTTGCCTTCACGCCCCTTCCCTACCCATATAGCTACATTGCTAAAATACTGACCATTACGCGCTGTAGTAAATTGTGCCCCGGAGTTATTCCTTTCCCTAATTTTAATTGAATAATTATTGATATCTGAATCATTTTCCTGTAGCTTGTCCAGATTTATCTCCATCTTTATCAGATGCTTAAGCAGAACATATCGATTATAGGGTCGTTTTTTCTCATATACTTCTTCCTTTTTCAGGATATTAAGTTCAGTCATTGCTTCCAGAAAATCCTGAACAGTTCTGATATGCAGATTTAAACGTGAAGCAGCCTCAGAAGCCGAAATACTACTATAGTTCACCAATAGTTTAAACAGTGGTTCTGCGTAATCTTTTGACATATAAGATCCTAATATTGCTGCTTTCTTAAATTCCATTTTGATAGTTTGTATATTTACTTGACCATTGTTTTTAAACTTTTAACCGCTAAGCTACGCTAATAATATTTTTTTCTTTTTATTATGTCATTACCGCTACCTTTAGTTCATCCATCTTATCAATAATCCTTACTTCACTACCGACTCTATAGAGTTCAAAAAATTCCAAATATAACTTCCCAAGTGAATCACATAGTTCATCAAATGCCAGATCTTCTTTATAATACAGGTAATCTTTCTTTGATATGTTTACAGTAACGTTACCATCAAAATAAAAGGCAACCCATGACCTGTCTTCATACTCAATATTTGGCTTGTACAAAAATGGAATTTCTTCAGAATTCTTAACAGGTGTAAAAACAACTCTGGTATCCTCTACAAAACTAAGGCTTATCAAATTGCGTTGCAGAAAGTTAGCAAAGCCAACCAAATCACTTTTTGTGTATTCTATTTTATCAACTGGTCGCGGCCTCGAAGTATAACTCTCTTTACTTTCACCAACATTTGAGGCTGCAAGTTCAAATATCTCAGTTCCACGCCATTTTATCTTTCTTCGAAACGTTAAATAAAGAAGCCATATACCAAGAAGTAACATTACAATTATGACTACTGCTACCTCTGAAGGTATCGTTTTCCCTGATGAATCAAATATTAAATCTGGAGGAACAATAAAAAGGAAAAGTGTCATCGTTAACATGTACAAGCTGGTTAGCAAAAAGCCTATGTTCTTGGTTCTGAAATAAGGTACAATAGCCATTATACCATAAAATAGAGTTATTACTCCCAGAGTGCGTAGTGCAATATACTTACCAAATGCAGCTAGTGATATTAGAAATACCGCCCATGAAATAATCATTGGTAAGTACATATTAATACTATGATTTGATTTTAATTTTCTTCTGTAATTCACGATTCCTTATTTTTTTAAGTAAAAATATTTAGTTTTAACTCATCTAGTCTATCAATTACCCTGACACTTTCACCTTTTCTATACGATTCGAAAAACTCAATAAACAAACTCCCCATTGATTTGCATAGTTGATCAAAAGTTAAATTCTCCTTATACGCGAGATAAGTGTTCTTTGAAATATGTACAGTAACATCACCTGTAAATGTAAATGATACCCATGTTTTTTCAATCACGTTAAATTCAGGATTAATCAATAAATTCATCGAATCTTTCATTGTTATGGGGACAATATATATTTTATCATCATCCTGATACGTCATGCAAATCTGATTTTTGCGCATAAATGAGGCAAAAGAGATTAATTCATCCTTGAGAAAGTCAATCTTTTCAATAGGTAGCGGTCTTTCGGTGAAAGTATTTTCCGAAGGATTTACGCCTACAGCAGACAGTTCAAGTACTTCTTCACCCTTCCACTTAACTTTGCGTGTTGCCATTAAGTATAGCAACCATACCCAAAAAACAATCATCCAAATACCGAAAAATCTTGTAATTGGTGGAAAGACCAAACTAGGGTTACCTGCAAATTCTATTTGTATCGTCCACAAAGTTAACCCAAAGACAATAAGGTATAGTCCACTTATCAGATATGTCCTGCTGCGTGTTTTTCGATAATAGAAACCCAATGTTATTGCAGCATACACTAACATTATTAGAGAAAGTACTTTAAATGAATCAACCACTCCAATAATAAGTATGCTCATAAAAAATATCACCAGTGATACTATCAGAGGAACAAATCCTATTATGGACCTATCGGGTTTTAATTTTCTAATTATACTCATTACTATTATTATTAAGTTTGTTATTATTATTATTGCTATAACAGATGTGTACGGAATAATGATATATTAGATATATTTCTACTTGATTAATCATGATGTTTTTAGCTTCACTTTTAATATACTTCATATTTTTTGAACTGTACAAATATAGAACTATTAACACACATTTGTCAAGTAATTTATGAAATTTATACTGGTTATAAATAAGAAATGTAATTAATGCTTAATGAATTCTCTCTATTTAGAACTGTCTAAATAAGATTTATGTTAACTAATTATTCCGTACCCTATCATTAAAAATTATAACTTTGCCTATTCAACATTCAAACTAATAATAATAAATATTTAACACTTAATTTATATGAAAAAAAATGTAATAATTATTGGGGCGGCCGGTAGGGACTTCCATAATTTTAATACCTATTTTCGAGATAATGAAGATTATAACGTAGTTGCTTTCACTGCAGCTCAAATACCTGATATTGATGGAAGAAAATATCCAGCCGAACTTGCCGGAGACCTTTATCCTGATGGCATCCCTATTTATGATGAAAGTGAACTCGTAGAACTAATTAAAGACCTACAAGTTGACGATTGCGTATTTTCATATAGTGATGTTACTTACGATAAAGTAATGGGTGTTAGTGCGATAGTTAATGCAGCTGGTGCAAACTTCATGTTACTGGGACCTAAAGACACTATGGTAAAAAGTATTAAACCTGTTATAGCTGTAGGAGCAGTTAGAACCGGTTGCGGAAAAAGCCAGACTTCGCGTAAAGTTATCGAATATTTAATGGCCAAAGGGTTAAAGGTTGTTGCTGTTCGGCACCCAATGCCATATGGCGATCTTGTTAAACAAAAAGTACAACGTTTCGCAACAGTTGACGACCTTGCCAAACATAGTTGTACGGTTGAAGAAATGGAAGAGTATGAACCACACGTTGTTCGCGGAAACGTTATTTATGCAGGTGTTGATTATGAAGCAATTGTAAGAGCAGCCGAGAATGATCCTGATGGTTGTGATGTTATACTGTGGGATGGTGGAAATAATGATTTCCCATTTTACAAACCAGATCTTAATATAACAGTTGTTGACCCTCATCGTCCGGGCCACGAGCTAAAATATTATCCTGGAGAAGTAACTTTACGCTTAGCCGATGTTGCCATAATTAACAAAATGGATACCGCTGATGCCGCCGGTATTCAAACAGTTCGTGAGAATATTTATAAAGTAGCCCCAAATGCAATTGTTGTTGATGCGGCTTCTCCTATTGCTGTTGACGACCCATCAGTAATTAAAGGTAAAAGAGTACTGGTTGTGGAAGATGGCCCAACTCTAACACACGGTGAAATGAAATTAGGTGCAGGTACTGTTGCCGCCATGAAATTTGGCGCAGCTGAAATTATTGATCCTCGTCCATTTGTAGTTGGTAAATTAGCCGAAACATTCGAAATTTATCCGAATATTGGCACTCTTTTACCTGCCATGGGTTATAGTGTGCAACAACTTCTAGACCTTGAAACATCAATCAACAACACCGAATGTGATTCAGTTGTAATCGGTACTCCTATTGATTTGCAGCGTATTGTAAAAATCAATAAACCATCAACCAGAGTTTATTATGACCTTCAGGAGATTGGTCAACCCAGTCTTGAAGGTATTCTGGATGATTTTATTGCAGATCAGGGACTTGCCTAATTATTATAATTTTATATCAATTTGGAAATAGAGCCACTCTTCCATGTCGTCTCCCCTCTGGAAGTTTGTTTTTATTACGGAATAATTGGAGCTTCAGGCGAGACAGTTGAGCTGTCTGTTTTTTGACTCAAACACTAAACCGGAAACGCGATACCAAAAACTCTACGGCAAATATTCCTCATCAATATTTTTCATCGACCTGAACAGGTTTTGTGTGGCTTTAGGATGAATTGCTTTTAATTGCTTAACTATCCGTCTGGCAGTATTTCGTTTTGCAGAATTTTCATAAGGGCAGATTTCAGTTTGTTCAGGGAACTTTCGAATGTTGGCAAACTCATGTGCATCTTTATCTATAAGCAAAATAAGTGGACGAATTAAATCAAAATCTCAATATGAAGAGCTTCTAATTCGAAATTTTTGAATTTATATTGCCTAAAAGCAGTCAATGCATCAAGTAGTACTAACGAATCTTTTCCTCCGCTCACAGCTACCAGTACCTTATCTCCGTTTTCAATCAATCCATAATCCATAACCGCCTTTGCAACTTTATTATTCACAATCTCGATATGCCTTTTTTGGTAAAGGGATAAGTTTTTTGAAATCATATATTATGGTTTGACTAATTAGTTAATCCGAAATTTTGAAAATCTTAAACAACCTTATGTTGCAGATGTCAGCTTTTTATCTTCCTTTCTATGCTTAATAAAACTTAAGAAACTATTGGCAAACTCAACTCCTGCCCTGCTGTAATAGTTATAAACAAACGAAACACCGGCATCCTTCAGTTCTGTTATTTCATCAATATGATGGGCAGGGGCTCCGATTGAGAATGTGCGATACTTACAATTTGAAAGTGCATTAGCAGTATTAAGATTTGAGGCGTGATCATTCATGGTTAATAATATAAATTCAACATCCGGCATTTTCACAAACTGCCAGAAATTGCTATCGGTTGAATCACCCCAAGCTATATTTTTGTTGGATTCAGAGAATCTGCTAACCACATCCTTATCATAATCAATAGCAATAACACGGCCATCAAAATCTGATGTAAGCTGATGATAAGCTGCACGACCAACATGACCCATACCACAAATAACCACTCTTGCATCTCCAAGATTAACCGGTTCATCATCGGGGTGAATATTTTTAGTATTTAATTTCATTAAAATATTTTTATACTTATCAAACAAACGGTGCGACTTCGCATTGAGAGGTGAGGCAAGCAAAAATGAAAATGACATGCTCATCGCCAGTATTATCATCCACTGATTATCAATAATTCCCATTTTAACACCAATTGCACCGGTTATTAATCCAAACTCACTATAGTTAGCCAAACTCAATGTGCTGTGCCAGGCGGTACGTGCTCTTAAGTTTAACTTTGTAAGTATAAACATGAACATAATTCCTTTTGCAGGAATAGCAAGTATAAGAATCAATGTAATATAAATAGATGTTAATGTGGGCAATCCCGACATTCCTATGACCAGGAAAAAAGCAATTAGAAAAAAATCCTTAAAAGAAAGCATCTGTTTTACCAATTCTTTTGACCGTGAGTGAGAACCTATTAACACGCCAATTATCAAAGCTCCTAAATCAGGTTTGAGGCCTACAATTTCAAAGGCAATTGCTCCGGTTACAAACGCAGCAAAGAATCCGAAAAGCGTTAATAGTTCACCGTGATCGATAACATCTAATATCCTTATTAAAATCCATCTTATAATGAAAAGGTAAACAGGCAGGCCCAGTATCCATAACGTTGGTGCGATACCTTTTGAAACTGACAGGAAGACAACAGCAATTATATCCTGCAAAACAAGTATTCCTATTGAAATTCGCCCATGAAACGAGTTCATCTCACCTCGATCTTCCAAAACTTTCACCGCGAAAACGGTACTTGAAAAACTAAGAGCAAAACCTATAAGCATTGAGCTCTCTAACGACATTTGTGTAATTGAATATAAACCAAGCCAACTGATTATGAACACTAAAGACCCAAATAGTAGTACGCTCAAAATCATATGTACGGAAGTTGTCAACCAAATTTCCTTAGATAACAGCGATTTAACATTAAGTTTTAATCCAATGGTAAAAAGAAGTAACATAACACCAATGTCGGCAACAATATCCAGTGCCATACCACCTTCTGTAATTCCAACAAAATTCAGAAAAAATCCTCCCGCCAAAAAACCAATTAACGGAGGTAAATTAACTTTCTTTGCAAGCATACCTAAAGCAAAAGCAACGGAAATCCATATTGCATCTATCGTCCAAAGTTCAAGCATAGTTAAATTTATAGGAATGTAAATGTAGTTAAAAAATTAAAGCTAAAAGAAGGAATCAGGAGTGAGGTGTCAGTAATCAGGAGCTAAAAATCAATTTAGCAATTGAACACTCCAGCCTGTCGCTGGCAGGAGTCGAACCACACTTTATGCAACTTTCTGGGTTACCTCATCTGCAATATCATCCTCGATGCGAAGGTTATTAATGATAAACTCCTGACGATCAGGTGTATTCTTCCCCATATAAAAAGCAAGCGTTTCGTTTACTAGCGATTCCCTTCTAAGAATAACCGGGTCGAGCCTTATCGATTTTCCAATGAAATGTTTAAACTCGGAGGGTGAAATTTCACCAAGTCCTTTAAAACGGGTTATCTCAGTGTTTGGCTGAAGAGCTTTAATTGCTTTATCGCGCTCTGCATCCGAATAACAATATCTTGTATCACGTTTATTCCGTACTCTAAATAAAGGCGTTTGCAATATATACACATGGCCTGTTTTAACAAGATCGGGGTAAAATTGGAGGAAAAAAGTAAGTAACAATAGCCTGATATGCATTCCGTCAACGTCAGCATCAGTAGCTATTACAATATTATTATAGCGCAGGTTTTCAATACTTTCGTCGATGTTTAAAGCTGCCTGAAGTAAATTAAATTCCTCATTTTGATAAACAATTTTTTTACTTAATCCGAAGCAGTTTAACGGCTTTCCTTTTAAGCTGAAAACTGCCTGAGTTTGTACATCACGCGATTTAGTAATAGAACCGCTGGCAGAATCTCCTTCAGTAATAAACAATGTTGATTCAAGCCGTTTTTCGTGGTTGGTATTATAATGAACTCTGCAATCGCGAAGTTTTTTATTATGCAGACTTGCTTTTTTTACACTTTCTCTTGCAAGTTTTTTAATACCGGCAATTTCTTTCCGCTCCTTTTCCGACTGGAGAATTTTCCTGAGTAACTCGTCGGCAGTTTCCGAATTAATGTGAAGATAATTATCTAAATTTCTTTTAACGATGTCGTTAATATAATTCCTAATGCCTTGCCCATCAGGTTCAATGGACTGGGAACCCAACTTTGTTTTAGTTTGCGACTCAAATATCGGTTCCTGAACTTTAATACTTATGGCGGCTATAATTGACGATCGGATATCGCTGGTTTCAAAGTCTTTATTGTAAAACTCACGGACGGTTTTAACAATTGCTTCCCGAAAAGCTGTTTGATGAGTGCCTCCCTGTGTTGTGTGCTGACCATTAACAAACGAAAAATATTCTTCACTGTACGAACGCGAACTATGCGAAAAAGCACACTCAAAATCATTTTCCTTTATATGAATAATGGGGTATCGTAATGGTCCATTTCCATTAATATTATGCTCGAGCAAATCTAACAAACCATTCTTTGCCTGCATTTTGGTTCCGTTGAAAACAATAGTAAGGCCGTTATTAAGGAAAACATAGTTCCATAACATTTCTTCGACGTATTCAACAAGAAAATGGAAATTACCAAAAAGTTCGGCATCAGGAGTAAAGGTAATTATCGTTCCAGGTTTCTCATCGCAATTATTAACTGGCAGGTCAACTACCAATCTTCCTTGTTCGTATTCAACAACTTTGGTTTTTCCTTCACGTATAGATTGTGTACGAAATTTATAAGATAAAGCATTTACAGCTTTCGATCCCACACCGTTTAACCCGACTGCCTTCTTAAAAACTTTTGAATCATATTTGGCACCGGTATTTATCTTACTCACACATTCGTTCACCTTGCCAAGGGGCATTCCACGCCCGTAATCCCTGATAGTAACCTCTTTATCATTAATAATAACCTCAATAGTAACACCATGACCCATTACATATTCATCAATTGAATTATCAATTATTTCTTTAATAAGGACATAAATACCATCATCATGAGAGCTGCCATCTCCAAGCTTACCAATATACATACCGGGCCTGAGCCTGATATGTTCTTTCCAGTCAAGCGTCCTTATGCTATCATCAGTGTATTCAGCGGACATTTTTTTTCAATTTGGCGCAAAAATAGCAACATAACAATTGGTGTAAACAAAATTTTTAAATAATTGTTAAACACTAAATGTTGAAAACCTGCTTACAGAAAGGGATTCAGAAGGTTAGTTGAGAAAAATAGAGTTGATTATTTCACTTTTTGAAACAAAAAACACGTCTTCTATTCATTATTTTCTTATATATGCCAATTATTCGTATTAAAAATATTATTATGGATGCTCTTTACGCACTTGATGAAATAAGGTTAAACTTTAGCGAAAACAATCTTCACGCATTAAATATTGCCCTGGCATTTGTAATGTTCGGTGTTGCACTTGAGATTAAAATCGATCATTTTAAAAAACTTATACTTAATCCTAAATCAGCAGTTATAGGTGTTTTTTCACAATTTCTTATGCTGCCTTTTTTAACATTTTTACTTACCCTTGCCCTTCATAATTATTTAACTCCCACAATGGCACTTGGTATGATATTGGTAGCAGCATGTCCGGGTGGAAATATTTCTAACTTTATTTCATCACTTGCAAAAGGTAACATTGCACTAAGCGTTAGCCTTACAGCGATTGCAACAATTGCCGCAATATTTTTTACTCCTCTCAATTTTGCCTTCTGGGGCAAACTATCAGTTAACTTTTATCAGGCTGCTGATCCTGAAATGCTTGTACGGCCGTTGGAAATTGATGCATATCAAATGTTTCACACAGTATTGATAATTCTTGGATTACCTTTAATAATTGGGATATTCATCAATAACCGGTTTCCCGTTTTTACATTAAAAATTGTAAGGCCTATAAAAACTTTTTCCATTATTTTATTTGCAGCAATTGTAATTCTTGCATTGATTAAAAACTTTGATTATTTCAAACTTGCTATCGGATACATTTTTCTTATTGTACTAATACACAACGCCCTTGCACTTGGAAGCGGATATTTTTTGGGACTAATTGGAAGGAGGCCTGTTAAAGACAGAAAAACCATTGCTATTGAAACGGGTATTCAAAACTCAGGTCTTGCTTTGGTTTTAATTTTTAATCCTAAAATTTTTCCGCCCGAACTCGAATTAGGTGGAATGGCTGTTATCGCTGCATGGTGGGGAATTTGGCATATACTCGCCGGCCTTTTATTAGCAGGTTATTGGAGCAAATTTAAGTATGGATTATCAAAAACTCAACAAGCAACAGATTAATGGGATTTGCTAAAATTGAGAAAAAATCGATAGGTTATAACTTGCTTAAAATTAAGGTAGGATTCTGGCACAACATTATATTTTACAGGAAATTTATTGTGTTGGGCAAGAGTAATATTCCTAATGATAAACCACTTATTTTTACTCCTAATCATCAAAATGCATTGATGGATGCACTTGCATTGATTTTTAGTGTAAATAAACAACTCGTTTTTGTAGCTCGTGCTGATATTTTTAAAAAACCTGTAGTTGCACGTATATTATATTTTCTAAAACTTCTTCCTATTTATCGAGTAAGAGATGGTTTTGATACAATAAAAAAGAGTAAAGACATTATTCGTAAAACTATTGATATTATTACCTCTGGGAGTGCCATGGGTATTCTTCCCGAAGGAAACCATTCAAGTTTAAGACGCCTGCAACCCCTCAAAAAAGGATTTGCTCGTATGGCTTTCCAGGCGGAAGAGGCAAATAATTTTATGTTGGACATACATATTGTACCGGTAGGGATTGATTATGATAATAAGCAAAATTACAGAAGTTCGCTTATTGTGAACTTTGGCGAACCAATTGCTGTGAAAGATTATGTTGAACTTTATAAAAACAAACCCGCAGTAGCCATTAATAACATCAAACAACAGTTAAGTGAGCGTATCAAACACTTGACTATTAACATTGAAAGTGAGAATAATTACGATCTGTACAATGAGTTACGTGTTATTTATCGCTCCCGTATGGCACAAAAATTAAATGTAGATGCAAAAAAAGAGCATAATAGAATTTTCATCGACCAGCAAACAATAAAACTTGTTTCACTTTATGAGAAAAGTAACCCAACTGCAGCATCCGATTATCAAAAGCATATTTTAAAGTTTGCCCGCATAAAAGATAAATTTGGTTTCACAAACAAAATAATTGAACAAAAAGGAAGAGGCTTAATCAGTCTTTTTATTAGCACTCTTATATTGGCAATAACTTTCCCTTTGTTTTTTTACGGTGCTATCAATAATTTTTTATCCTACTGGTTGCCAATAAATCTGTCAAAAAAAATAAAAGACACCCAATTTATAAGCTCAATAAAATTTGTGATTTCGTTATTATCCTTTCCGGTTTTCTATATAATTCAGTCGTTAATTGTGCTGTTAGTTTTTGACGACTGGAAAATAGCTCTGGTATATTTACTGAGCATTCCACTCACTGCACCGATAGCATGGTGGTGGCGGGGCATGTTTATCAGAACTAAAATCGGTTTGAATTACACATTTTTAAGATGGAGAAAAAACAAGGAATTTTCTGAGATGCAAAATCTTTATGATGAAATTATCACCCGTGCAGATTCCCTAACTGGCATATAATGAGGTTGTACCTCGTAAAAGAAATTACTAAGGAAATACATAAAGTTATTTGTAACCTAATAAAAAAAAACAAATTTTAAAAATAAATAAATAGTATATTTGCAGCCCCAAATTTGGGGATAGTTACAAGCGGATGTGGCGAAATTGGTAGACGCGCTAGACTTAGGATCTAGTGTCGCGAGACGTGGGGGTTCGAGTCCCTTCATCCGCACAGAGTAAGGATTAAGGGAGGAGAATTTTATCCGCCTCAGGAGGAAGTCCCTTCATCCGCACAGAGTACAAAGTTCTTTAGCATATAAACTCTAAAGTTTTATCCTTTAACCTGCAGTTTATTGTTTTTTTTTTTGAACCAAACAAAAGTATTTAATGAACATATCTCAAGAATCAACTGGCGAACTCACTGCCATTATTCACATTAATCTACGGGAAAGCGACTATATTGATGCTGTAAACAAACAACTAGCTGATTACAGAAAAAAAGCAAATATACCCGGTTTCAGGCCGGGAATGGTGCCCATTGGCATGATTAAAAAAATGTATGGTAATTCTGCTATGATCGACGAAGTTAACAAATCCCTTTCGGAAGCGCTTAACAACTACATCATTGAAAATAAAATTAATGTAATCGGTAACCCTCTTCCAAATACGGAAAAATCAACTAATATCGACTTCAAAAATTCAAAGGATTTTGATTTTTATTTTGACATTGGTCTAAGACCTGAAATTGAAATAAAGCTTTCGAAAGATATAACAGTTCCTAATTATTCAATTAATATTATCGACTCCGAAATCGATAAAGCCATTGAAGATGTTAAGATTAGATTTGGCGAAGATGAAAATCCTGAAACTGCCGAAGAAGGTGATGCTTTCCAGGGTAAGTTTGTTGAAGTGGACCATGAAGGAAACATAATTGACGGCGGCGTTGAGAACGTTGGTTTTTTGAAATACGATGACATCAAGCTAAATACTATTCAAAAACAGTTTATAGGCGCAAAAGCCGGTGATTCGGTTATTTTCAACCCACTTAATGCAACTAAAGATGAGTCAAAAGTTGCTTCTTTGTTAAACCGTCATGATGAAGGCGACCAAAAACTAAAGTCAGATTATAAATTCGAAATAGCTAAAATAGTTAGAACCCACATTGCTGAATTGGGTGAAGATCTGTATAAAAAAGTTTTTCCTTCACAAGAAATATTTTCAGTAAAAGAATTCAGGGAGGCTTTGTCGAACGACCTGGTAAAACATTATCAGCGTGATACCGATCGTCAGTTTTTAGCAGATACTGTTAAAGAGTTAATTAAAATTGCCAATATCAATCTGCCCGACGAATTCTTAAAACGTTGGCTAATAGAAAGCAACGATGGCAAAATTACACAAGAACAAATCGATACTCAGTACAATAGTTATGCACGTACTTTTAAATGGCAACTTTTGGAAAACGAATTGCTAAAAGATCATGGCGACGCGATGCAGGTTAAAGAGGAAGAAATCAGGGAAAAAGTAGCTACATATTTTAAAACAATGGGTAGTGTGGAGTTAATACCTCAAATCGAAGGCATAATCGATCAGGTCCTTAGCAACTCTGACGAAAAGCAAAAGATTCATAATGATATTCAGGATGAGAAACTTATTAAACTCTTTAAGGAAAATATTACTTTAAAGAATAAAAAAGTTACAACAGAAAAGTTTATTGAAATAGCATCAAAAACAGATTAGGAGGTCAACCCATGGAAAGTAGTAAAGAATTCAGGAAATACGCTGTAAAACATCACGGCATCAGTAGCATATCACTCGATAGATACAGTTCGGCTTACGGTAGTTATATTTCCCCTACAATTATCGAAGAGAGGCAACTTAACATTGCTCAAATGGACGTATTTTCACGTTTAATGATGGACAGGATCATTTTTCTTGGTATTGCAATTGACGATTATGTTGCAAATATTATTCAGGCACAATTGCTATTTCTAGAATCGAATGATGCAAACCGCGATATCCAGATTTATCTTAACACGCCGGGAGGTTCGGTATATGCAGGACTGGGTATTTACGACACTATGCAATACATAAATCCGGATGTTGCCACTATATGTACAGGAATGGCAGCCTCAATGGGAGCTATATTGCTGTGTGCAGGAACAAAAGGCAAACGAACCGCACTCAAACATTCGCGCATTCTAATCCATCAGCCAATGGGCGGTGCTCAGGGGCAAGCATCTGATATTGAAATCACCGCAAGGGAAATTCAAAAACTTAAAAAGGAACTATACGAAATACTTGCACAACATTCTAATCAAACCTACAAAAAAATCTGGAAAGACTCTGACAGGGACTATTGGATGACTGCCAAGGAAGCACTTGATTATGGCATGATTGATGAGGTTCTTGTGAAAAATAAAAAGTAATTGATTATTGGTATGATTGTTCAAATATTACATCAACAACGTAACATTTAATAACAATAACTCGTAATACTTAACTGTTAACTCATAATTCCAACCGCTATGGCTAAAAAAGAAAAAGGGCATTGTTCATTTTGTGGCAGACCAGAGCATGAAACTAACATACTTGTTTCAGGAATTGATTCTCAGATTTGTAATTTTTGCATTGAACAAGCTAACCTTATTCTGAAAGAAGAAAGCGCCGAATCATTTGATGTTCCCCACGAACAAGCTTCGATACTCAAACCTATTGAAATTAAAACATTTCTTGACAAATACGTAATTGGGCAGGAAGATGCGAAGAAAGTTCTTTCCGTAGCCGTTTACAACCACTATAAACGCATTGCTCAGGAAGATGATAATAATGAAGTTGAGATTGAAAAGTCGAATATTATTCTTGTTGGAGAAACCGGAACAGGCAAAACGCTATTGGCAAAAACTATTTCACGATTGCTGCATGTACCTTTTGCCATAGCAGATGCAACCGTTCTCACCGAAGCGGGCTATGTTGGTGAAGATGTGGAAAGTATACTTACCAGGCTGTTGCAGGCCGCTGATTATAATGTGGCCGCCGCCGAGAAAGGAATAATTTTTATTGATGAGATTGATAAAATCGCCAGAAAAAGTGATAACCCATCAATTACCCGCGATGTTTCAGGCGAAGGTGTTCAGCAAGCATTACTGAAACTGCTTGAAGGAACTGCAGTTAATGTACCTCCCCAAGGGGGAAGAAAGCACCCCGAACAAAAAATGATCAGTGTTGACACTAAAAACATTCTTTTTATTTCAGGTGGAGCTTTTCATGGAATTGACAGAATTATTGCATCACGACTGAGAACAAATGTTGTAGGTTACTCTTTTTCAGGCGTTAAAGATGAAAATATCGACAGAAAACGATTGCTCCAATATATAGCTCCCGGAGATTTAAAAAACTTTGGGTTAATTCCTGAAATAGTAGGAAGGCTACCTGTACTTTCATATTTAGACCCACTTGATAAATCTGCGTTAAAACGTATTTTAACAGAACCCAAAAATGCTATTACCAAACAATTTGAGAAACTATTCAACATGGATGGTATTAAACTAAAATTTGATGAGGATGCACTGGAGTTTGTTGTTGACAAATCTGATGAATTTAAGCTCGGTGCAAGAGGATTACGATCAATAATTGAGGCAATATTGGTTGATGCTATGTTTGAGCTCCCCTCAAAAAAGCGAACTAAGCAATTACATGTAACCTTGCCATATGCTAAAGAAAAATTTGGCAAAACAAGCCTATCGATATTGCGTACAGCTGTTTAAGTGATTAACTTTTTATCGTGGCTTATTTACAAACCTTATTCGGCGAGATTAAAGGCATAATGTTTGTACATTGCACTACAAATGAAGAAACTAATTCCCATAATTTTTTTTATTTTGGCAGGAACTTCTGTAATGGTTGCACAAAAAGTACATCCAATAACCGTTCATGCCATTGTGGATGGTGTTGATACAATTCCGGTAATCAGTCTCACTGAAGTTGAAATATACTCTTTCAAAATTCCGGCAACACGCAAAGCACAAAAACAGCTTACAAAACTTATCAGAAATGTAAAAAAGGTTTATCCCTGGGCGCGACTTGGAGGAATTATGTTAAGAAAATATGGCGATCTATTGGTTGCCGCAGAGAATGAAAATGATCGCCGGAAAATTATGAAACAGGCTGAAAAGGAAATTAATGAAAGATATAGCGACGAGCTTCAGAAACTTACCTTCGCTCAAGGGAAAATACTAATAAAGTTGATTGATCGTGAAACCGGGAATTCATCATTTAACCTGTTGCAGGAACTTCGTGGTAAATTCACAGCATTTTTTTATCAGGCGTTTGCACGAATTTGGGGATATAATTTAAAAGTAAAATACGATCCCGAAGGCGAGGACAAACAAATTGAAACTATTGTGAGGATGATTGAACGCGGGCAGATATGACCGTTTCGGGTTTAATGTTTGACAGGTTTCCTGAAACTTTAAACCAGAAAATTGCCTGTCAGTCGTATCCACCTATGTCGGGGTGGAAAACATCTAACTTCTAACTTTAATCTTCACATCCTTATAATAAGCCCAAACAGCAACCACAATAATTGTAGCAATTGAATAATACACAAAATTAGGTACCGGAACAGGATCGCCGGTAGCATATGAATGTAAGCCTGATAGATAGTAGTTTACACCAAAATATGTCATCAAAATAACTCCAAGAGAAATAAGAGTAGCGAAATTATAAGTAAATTTTGATTTTAAACCTGTCAGATAACGCATGTGAGCTATAAAGGCATATACCAGAATACTAACAAGCGCCCATGTCTCTTTAGGATCCCAGCCCCAATATCGTCCCCAGCTTTCGTTCGCCCAAACTCCACCAAGAAAAGTACCGATGGTGAGCAAATACAATCCGATGATTATCGAACGTTCGTTAATTGCGGTTAACTCATTAATCTTCAAATCCATTTTAGAGACATTTTTGCCTGATTTAAGTATCATTAATATTAGATTCAAAAGGCCAAGTAGCGCGCTAAGTGCAAAAAATCCATAGCTCGCAGTTATAACCGATACATGAATTGTGAGCCAATATGATTTTAGCACAGGTACAAGATTTGTAACTTCAGGATCCATCCAGCTTAAATGAGCAACCATAAGTATTATTGATGATAGTATAGTAGTTGCCGCAATCGTCATCTTCGATCCATGAGCAAATAATAAACCGGCAAGTAATGTTACCCATCCTATGTATATCATCGACTCGTAACCATTGCTCCATGGAGCATGCCCCGAAATATACCACCGCATAACAAGGCCAAATGTTTGAACAATAAAGCCAATTACAACAAGTACAATAAAGAAGTTTACCACATATTTAATCCATTTTGATGGCTTAAACATTTCAATAAATAAAAGGATGATCATAAACAATCCTAATATTCCATAAATCTTGCTAAGATTATCAAATATCAACATCTTATTGTAGAGTATTTCAAATTTGATTTTGTTTTCAGATGGTAATATTGATGCACCATATCTTTTCTGATAATCAGCAATTCCTGCTAAAAGTGCATCAGCCTTTGAATTATTTCCTTTTGATAGTGCGGAGAAATACGCGGGCAGGATTGTTTTCAAAAATGCAGAATCTTCTTGTGGCATATTTCCAATATTTGATTCAGGAGAATACCATGGTTTGTGAGAATTAAACGGGTCGGGTAAAATTCTTAGCATATCTCCTTCATAAACCATGTAGCAAATATTAAGCCTTTCGTCAACCTTCAGTACATCACTATCAAATTTATTACGCATAGCCGGTTTTTTCTCATACGCTTCAGATACATACTTGCTTAATTTATATTTTCCATTACTTAGGTTGATAAAATCAAGGTATGAAGCATGTTTTCCGTCAATTCCTATTATTTTTTTTAATTCAGGATGGCTAACCTTTATCATTTTAACCAGTTGCCAATTAAGAGGGTTTGTCATCATTCCAAGAAATACCTGATCGGGATTAAGTCCATTAAGGCTGCTTTTACGTGCCACTTTTCTTAATATCTCACCCGAAAGTGTATTTACAGGCTCCAGTCTTCCATCATGCGATTGTACAACTAATTGTCCGAATTTTTCTGCCTGTTCTTTTGTAATTTCCGGTATTTCAGAAACGGTATTATGCATGTTCTGCGCTGAAGCACCTATAGCTATTGAAAAGACGATTATAGTAATTACGGCTTTTAGTGTATTACCATTTTCAGAAGCTTTTTTTAACATCTTCCCTAAAAATGCAAATCTCGTATTAGGCATAAAAATGCTTAGCAACATGCCAAGAGTCATGAAAAAATATCCCAGATAAGTAAAGAGAGTTCCCCAATAATCGTGGGCAACCGACAATATTGTGCCATGCTCATCTGAATCGTACGATGACTGAAAAAACCTGTACCCTCCGTAATTAAGCACGTTATTCATATATATACGATAGTCGCGGTTCAGATTTTTTCGACTATCAATTAGTTCAACTTCGCTGGCATATGATGATGGGCTATTTGAACCCGGATATCTTTCAAGTTGAAAATCCAGTAATTTAAGTGAGAACGGTAGAGCTATCTCCTTGGCTCCATAAGTCATACTGACGTTAACACCGTCAAATTCAAAAACATTTTTCTTACCAGTGTAGCCTTTACCTCCGCTCAGAACAACTTTCTTAACCATATCGCCTTTGCTGATTTCAACAACCATTGCATTCATCATATTGTTTTTCCTATCGCTTGGAATATATTTCACACTTTTAAAGTAATAGGCTTTGTTATTTATTTTTATTTTTTCGCCATAAGCTCCGGGAGTTAACACTGACATAAACACCTTACTGCTGCTTTTAGAAAAAGATTCTCCATCAACAATATCAACATCAACATAAGTGATGTCCGACATGATTGTGTTTGAAATACTACCCTCTCTGATATGCATCATGCCTTCATAGCTTATAAAACGGGTTATGGCCGATCCTGCAATTATTATTATAAAAGCTCCATGAAAAATAAAAATTGGTAACTTCTTCAAACGATACATACGTCCAATAATAATTCTGCCGATAAGGTTAACTGTTAATATCAATAATAGAATATTAAACCATGTGGCATTATAAACGATCGCTTTGGCTGCTGTGGCCCCAAAGTCGTTCTCAATAAACGTTGCTGTACCTATTGAGAAAGCAAACAAGAGGATCAGCGTACCCATGATTTGCATAGAAAATAAAATGTTGGTGATTTTCTTCATATGTTAAGATTTTTTTACGTTACAGATCCGCTATAGGCAGATCATGTTCACTTAATTATTCTTTAAATTTTATAACAATATCAATGGCTCCAACTCCGAACTTGGTGATAGATGCCATCCTATTTTCAAGTCCCTCGTATTCTGTAAGTTCTTTAACAATAGTGTCTTTAAGCACACCATTTCCAACTCCATGAATAAAAGTAACCTTATGATAATCACTAATAATGGCACTTTCAAGAATTTTCTTAAAAGTGTTGATTTGTATTTTAAGCATATCCAAACTTGATAACCCCAATATATTATCTATAAGTTCACCAATGTGCAGGTCAACAACAGCCTCTCCTGTAGCCGTTTTGTATTTATCAATTAAGGGTTTAGGTTTAACTGACATAGCTTTATTCTGTTCTATTCCGATATCCGTCTTGCGGTCGGCTTCACTATCAGAAGCAACGGTAAGTGCATTTTGAGTAATAATAGTTACAATAATAGCCTTACCATTCAGCAATGTATTTGCATGATAACTTCCTTCTTTAAAAAACCTTCCTGTTCTAATATCGATTACTGAGTGAACAGGTAAATATACTTTGCGAGGTAAATCTGAATGAAATAATAGTTGTAAATACCCTCTTGTCCAATTCTCAATCTCTTCGCGGCTAATAGTTTCGATAATTATTTTTGAATTAGCAGGAACCGAACTGAAATCAACGCCTTCAATTTCATTGCTCCTCTCCAAAAACAGGCTGTATAATAGTTCATATGACGTATTATTCAAAAGAATAACATCCATTTCACCTGTTAGCAGCCACTGCTGCTCATGAGGTTCAAAGGCAAGATATACTCCATTCTCCTCATGAATTTTACCCCATGGGTTGATCGCACTTATCAATTCCGGTTTATCTTCCTCAACAGCCTGAATTACCGAAGTTACTTTTTGAGCTGCTGTATCCTCTGTTGGCATCGACCTATAATCAGGAATTAGTTCAGATGAAATTACCGGCATCTCAAAGCCATCATCGGTTTTTACCTTTACAAGTCGTGAATCAATTATTCCGGTTATAACACCACCTCCCATCTCATCGATGAACTTTACCTTATCCCCTACTTTGAACTTCACTTTTATAAATTTTTAGAGCGCCAAAATTAATAAATTAGACTGGTTTGGAATACCAATAACAACATTTATTTAGACTGCGGTAAAAATAAGAGTGTTAATAATTTGTTAAATTATATAATTGTAATTTTGAAAAATAAATGAACACAAATGGCAAGATTTAAATATGTTGTAATTTTATTTATGGTTGCGTTAATGCAACTATCGAAAGCTCAAAGTATTAGCCTGTCAGGATATGTTACTGATGAGGTTTCTAAAAAGCCCCTTCAAAACGTAAATATTAAGGTAAAAAACACTAATTATGTTACAGTAACCAACAACATTGGATTTTTTAAAGTTCATTACCAAGATGTTGCAAATCCTGTACTAATTTTTAGTCATGTTGGGTACAAAAATGAAGAAATACAACTTAGTGAAACCAATGGAGAAAAATTATTAGAGATTGTGATGAAAGCTTCAGTATTAAATTTAACGGAAATTGAGATTATGGGGTTAACTGATAATCAAATACCGTTTTCAATTGATAAAATAGTTCTTAAAAATATTGAGGCAACTAATTTATCAGATATTGGAGGGCTAATAGCAACGCAACCAAATATCGGAGGAATTCGAAAAGGAGCTACAGGTATTGACCCCGTTATACGCGGATTTAAATACTCGCAGGTTGTTGTTCAGCTAAACGGCGGGACTCGCATTGAGGGGGGATGTCCGAATAGGATGGATCCTACTGCTTCTCATGTAAACATAAACGATCTTAATGAAATCACAATTTACAAAGGTCCATTCGCCCTAAAATATGGCCCTAACTTTGGCGGTTTAATAAATCTAAAAACACATACACCTCACTTTTACAATAAGTTTGAAAAGCATATATCAATGTTTGTTGGTGGTCAAACAAATCACAACGGGTATAAGTCAGGTATCAGAATATTTGGCGGAAATTCGCTGTTATCATATACAGTATCTGCAAACCGAAATAAATTTGGCGACTATACTGCAGGAAATGGTGATATCATTAATTCCTCGTCAGATAACTATAATATAACCTCAGGTATAGGAATAAGGCCAGCTGAAGGTCATGTTACTACTATTAACTACGACAGATCGTGGGGTAGAAATGTTGACTTCACGGCTTTGCCGATGGATGAAAGAACTGATGATACTAAAATTTATGAATTCAGTTATCTGGTGACAAGCATTGGCGATGCAATTAATTTTATTAAGATAGTAGCCTACCATTCCGATGTTAACCATGAAATGGATAATAAAAACAGACCTTTTTCGGATACAGTGGTTGCTATTTCAAGGATTCACGCTATGAATACAGGTGGCAGGTTTGCCGCAAACATCAACTTATTACAAGGGCGGATAGAGCTTGGTGGAAATTTCGAGCGCATTTTTAAGAATGGAAACAGGGAAAAATGGCTTATCATGCAACCTGCTTTACCCCACTTTAGCGAAAGTATTTGGAACAATGCGATTATAAATAATTTAGGGTTGTTTGCCGAATACCAGCATTCTTGCAATAACTTCGATTGGATAATCTCTGCCCGTACTGATTTAAACTCAGCTGCTTCCGATCCAATGCTTCGGTATAAGCCAACTGGCGATCCGGTATACAAGAATGCTGACACAAAAAGTGAGTACATCAACTTCAGTTTCAGCGCAGGTGTAACATGGTATATTAGCACAGAGAGTGAAATAAGCCTGTCGTTTGGCAAAGGAACCCGCAGTCCGGATATGATTGAGCGTTATATTATTCTGTTGCCGGTTGGCTATGATCCGTACGACTATCTGGGCAATCCGCAATTAAAGCCTGAAACGAACCATGAGGTTGATCTTGGTTATAAATTTATGGATCACAAATTTGGTACAATTAGCACGTCAATCTTCTTCTCATATGTAACAGATTATATTTCTACTGTCAGGGTGCCACCATCACAGGTAATGCCTCAAACAAAAGGTGTACTCGGTGTAAAGAGTTTTACAAATATTAGCAATGCCTACCTTACGGGATATGAACTTACTTATAATACTCCCGAAAGTAACAAATGGCAAGTAAAATTTAATTCGGCTTACACAATGGGAATAAACCCATTAGCAACAAAATATATTGTTGAAAATGGAGCTGTTACTGATGAAACTACAATAAAAAATGATCCATTACCAGAAATACAACCATTGGAGGCTAACCTTTGGTTTAGTTACAAATTCTTCAATCAAAAAATTGTGCCTGAATTAAATGTAAGAATGATTGCAGATCAAACTCGTATTTCTGAATCCTATAATGAGGAATCGACACCAGGTAATACAATTTTCAATTTTAAAGTAAAATATGCATATAGCGATCAATTACAAATAATTTTCGGGATCAATAATATTCTGAATCTTAACTATTATGAACATTTGAATAGGCGAATAATAGGATCACGTATGCCATTTCTTGAGCCGGGTCGCTTATTTTATACTAACCTGATAATTAATCTATAACGTAAGGAAATGATGAACAGAATTACAATAACTATTTTCATTTTAATTATGTTTTTAGCATCGTGTTCCAAAACCAGCACGAAGAAAGTTACTTATATTTCTACGGGGGCTGTTTCGGAATATAAACTACAGTATTTAAACGATAAAAATGAATTAGTAACAACTGAAGTTACACCGCAAAGTGCGCAGGACCAGTGGGTTTATAATCACCTTAAAGATGAAGGGGAAATCATATATGTTTCAGGCAACTATAAGGACATTAATTCCTCACTTAAAATAATGATATTAATTGACGGAAAAGTTTATAAACAAGCTTCAAACGAAGCAGACACTTTATTCTATTTAACAGTTAGCGGGACAGTACCGTACGATTGATAAAAACCTTCCTGGGTCTGCAGTACCTTTAAGTTGATGTTCTCAACTAAGAATGTTCCAAGAGTTATGCACTCAGACGGCTTATATGCAATTAAGGAATCCCCATGTATTTATGGCTCTGCAGCGACATACGCCATTTTGGGTTTTTCATAATGTAATCGGTTAATATGGGCATAATTTTAGTCGCTACACTCCACTCAGGTTGCAAGAATAAAGGAGTATTTTCATTAACCATCTCTGCATTTATCTCAGCCCATTTCAAATCGGATTCATTGTTAATAATTACTTTCAGCTCGTTTGCAATTGCGTAAACCGAACTATGAAGTGCCGAGTTTTTTTTTGGTGAAAGACAAACCCAATCCCAATTACCTGATAAACTATGAACACCTGATGTTTCAACCATAGTTTTTATTCCACTACTTTGCAGTTGGGAAGTAAAATAATCCAAAGGATACAATGATGGTTCACCCCCGGTAACAACTACAGTGTCGGCATGAACTTTTTTTACATTTTCAACAACACAATCAACATCTATGGGAGGGAAAAGCTCTACATTCCACGATTCCTTTGAATCGCACCATGAGCACCCCACGTCACATCCACCAATTCGTACAAAGTATGCAGCTTTTCCCATGTTATAGCCTTCACCCTGCAAAGTGTAAAACTCTTCCATAACCGGGAGTTTTCTTCCACCCTCGAAAATATCTTTGTAACTATCCATGTATTGCTGTTGTTGCAGTAGTAATGTTTCACTAGAGCAACCAAAGTAACTATTTCTTAATAAACTTTTTTTCAACCACCTGATTACCAGAACGCATCCTAACAAAATAAGTGCCTTGAGTATAATCCCCTACCTTAATTTTAATTTTGTTTGCACCATCCATATTACTTACATTATATTTTTTAATCCTTATTAATCTCCCGAAAGTATCAAAAATTTCAATCTGATATTCACCTTTGGGAAGTTTATTAATATGTATGGTTAGCTTACTTTTACTAACAGGGTTCGGGCTTAGAGAAAAATCAAATTTATTGGATGCTACATCCAAAATCATCGAAGGAGAACTATCCGTCCACAAAGCCGAATTAAAATTATAAGCAGTTTGTGAAAATAAGAAATTACCCTCCGAAGTAATTACTTCATGTTTACTAATCGTATAAGAAATAGCTTCGGTTTGCGTGGCGGCGATATTTAATAAATCAATTCTTCTTTTATTTCCGCCAAAAAAGTTGGTGCCTTCATAGTCAAAAAGCAGCCAGGTAAACGGTATCCAACTTTGATCAACATATCCTATCAAAGTAATTTCATCACTACTAATATTTATATCTGCACCTGTAATAAGTCCTGCTACATTAAATGTTGAAATTAACTCAGCAATATAATCACCAGGCATTTTCGGCAACCTATAGAGTTTTGTTTTCTGGTCGCCGCGGTTTTTCGAAAACAAATACAGTGAATCGTTGGTAGCTATAAAGGCCTCACAATCAAAATTATGTTCTTTCTTCTTTTCAGTATTGCCTTTATAATCTGAGTATATAAAAGTTATTTTAGTGCTTCCTGCCGTTCCATCTCCTTCCAAAGGAATATCGGACTTTGATACAATATAAATTGCCAGGTCATCACGATTTCCCAGGTTATTACCAAAGTCGCCGATATAAATATAATCGTCATCAGTAGCAAGAGATTCCCAATCAATATTAATTGCATTATCAACAATAATTCGCTGCACTATTTGACCAACTATTGTATCAAAAGCATAAATTACGGGTAAGCCACCGCTATCATTAATAGTCCATAATTTTTCGTTAAAATAAGCCAGCCCCGATGATTCCTGAATTTCAGGAGGTAATAAAAATCTTAATGGCGGATTATATATTGTTAAATTATAGATACACGACCCATCATTGATATTAGCGGCAGGATTATAATTATTTGCATTTGGATCGGTGCAACCTGATATCTGAGAATATGATTCAATCGTGAGGGACAATAAAAATATACCGAAAATTATTTGTGGATTTCTCATGAAATTAAAACTATGAATAATATTCTTTTTTATGAGCTAACAAAGTATTTTTCAAAATCATCGCGATTGTCATCGGACCCACGCCCCCAGGTACAGGAGTAATAAATGTTGCTTTCTGTTTAACATCCTCAAAATCAACATCACCAGTAATTTTATAACCTTTTTCGTTATCAGCAGGAATGCGGTGCATTCCAACATCAATTACTACAGCACCTTCCTTCACCATATCAGCTTTAACAAAATTTGGCACACCAATAGCACAAATTAAAATATCAGCTTGCCTGGTAATTGATTCCATATCTTTAGTTTTGCTATGGCAAATCGTTACGGTTGAATTACCAGGGTTAGTTTTTTTCGACATCAGGATACTCACCGGAGATCCTACAATATTTGAACGACCAAGAACTACACAATGTTTTCCTTCGGTTTCAATTTGATAACGTTTAAGCAATTCCATTATGCCAGCCGGAGTAGCAGATACATATGATGGTTGCCCAATTACCATTTTACCAACATTTAGGGGATGAAAACCGTCAACATCTTTGTTTGGGTTGATGTGTTCAATAACCTTATTTACATTGATATGATCGGGCAATGGCAGTTGCACAATTAACCCATTTATTTCATCATCATTATTAATAAAATCGATTGCATTAAGCAGATCTTCCTCAGTAGTATCGGCAGGATATTTATATATTGATGAAGTTATACCAACACTTCTGGCTGCTTTTTCTTTGCTTGCTACATAAGTTTGACTGGCTGGATCTTCACCTACAATAATAGCCGCCAAATGAGGAGTATCCTCACAATTTTTTATCATTACAGCAACTTCAGCTTTTATCTCATCCTTTACTTTTGATGCTATAAGCTTTCCATCAATTATCTTTGTTTTCATTGTTGATATTGTTGTATTTGTTACCTACCCATCTTTAACCTTTTCATGAGCAGGTGGTGGTTATCTGATAACCAAAATTATTTACCTAAGCTATCGTTTCATTTGATTCATCATATTTGCCATTTTTCTACCACCACCTGATGTCATCATCTTCATCATTTTACTTGTTTCTGAAAATTGTTTTATCAAACGGTTAACTTCCTGAATATCTGACCCTGCGCCGCGAGCTATTCTTTTCCTTCGCGATCCGTTAAGAACTTTGGGATTTTCCCTTTCTTCGGGTGTCATAGAAAATATTATTGCTTCAATGCTTTTAAATGCATCATCATCAATGTCGGTATCTTTAATTGCTTTTCCAATTCCGGGAATCATTCCCATCAGATCTTTAACATTACCCATTTTTTTAATTTGCTGAATCTGTTTCAGGAAATCATTAAAATTAAACTGATTTTTAGCAATCTTCTTCTGCAGTATACGTGCCTCTTCAACATCATATTGCTCCTGGGCTTTTTCAACAAGGGTTACGATATCACCCATTCCGAGGATACGGTCGGCCATTCGGGTTGGGTGGAAAAGGTCGATTGCCTCCATTTTTTCTCCAATACCCACAAACTTTATAGGTTTGTTTACTACCGATTTTATAGTAAGGGCAGCCCCACCTCGGGTATCGCCATCGAGTTTTGTAAGTACAACGCCATCAAAATCAAGTTTGTCGTTAAATGCTTTGGCAGTGTTTACGGCATCCTGGCCTGTCATTGCATCAACAACAAATAGTATCTCATTTGGATTAATAGCCGACTTAATAGAAGATATTTCATTCATCATTTGCTCATCAACGGCAAGTCGTCCGGCGGTATCAACAATAACTACATTTTTTGAATTTTCTTTAGCATACTTAATTGCATTTTTGGCAATTTGAACAGGATTTTTGCTTGCCTCTTCACTATAAACTTCCACCCCAATTTGGCCACCAAGCACTTTTAGCTGTTCAACAGCAGCAGGCCTGTAAACGTCGCCTGCAACCAATAATGGGCTACGCCCATGCTTTGATTTAAGATAATTGGCAAGTTTTGCAGAAAATGTTGTTTTACCCGACCCTTGTAATCCAGCAATTAGAATTACAGCCGGCTTACCCTTAATGTCAATGTCGGCTTGTTCACCTCCCATTAAAGCAGCTAGTTCCTGGTGAACTATTTTAGTCATGAGCTCGCCAGGTTTAATTGCAGTCAGCACATTTGCGCCTAATGCTTTTTCTTTTACATCACTGGTAAAGCTTTTTGCAATTTTATAGCTAACATCCGCTTCAATTAAAGCTTTTCTGATCTCTTTGATCGATTCGGCAACATTAATTTCAGTAATCCGTCCCTGACCTTTTAATATTTTAAATGATCTATCAAGTTTGTCGGTTAATCCTTCGAACATATTCTGTAAATTTTAGTTGGCAAAAATAATAAAGATTAATGAGTTGTGTTAGGATAATATGGTTCAATTGTACGATTGGCTGCCAGACGAAATGTAATTATAGTGGGCAGGTTGTCATTGTTGTTGTCGTTGTTGGTATTAACCCGACAACCTGATAACCCGACAACCCCACAACCTGTCAATAAACAAGTATCGCCCGCTCTGGGTTAAAAGTGATAAATACATTTGCTAAAAAGTTCCATATTGTAACCAAAGCAATTGCAAATACTTTAGCAAGATAAAAGTTCATCCTGAATTTACTTACCAGTATCCAAAGCAATAAAGTGTTCAATCCAAGACCAATAAGAGAGATTAGAAAAAACTCGGTAAATTCAACCATTACTTCCGGATTTTCACTTTCGAACGTCCATATCCTGTTTAAAAAATAATTGGAAGTTGCTGCTGAAGTAAAGCCTATTGCATTGGCAATATATTTAGGGATCCTTAATTTTTCTTTTGTAAGATAAGTAATGCCAAAATCAACAAATAAGCCTGAAAACCCTACAATGCCGAATTTAATAAACTTTAAAAAATACGCATGATTAAAGATACTGCTCATTACTTTCACATTAACAACTATAACAGCACCATCATTATATGTGGTTCGCCATTTCTGATAATATCCACCGAAACACGCTGACCTGGTTTAAGTTTTTTTAACCGTGCCATATAATCATAAATATTGGTTATAGGCATCCCTTCAATGGCAACTATTTTATCGCCTTTTAACATACCTGCTATATATGCAGGACCTCCGGCAGTTACGCCTCCAACACCAAGTCCGTCGTTTGCAGTGGATGTAAAATCGGGCATAATGCCGAGCTTAACTTTTAAGCCTCTCCCCGACCTTGCAGTCTGTTTTGATGGGCCGGCTTCTTTATAAACTAATTTATCATCGCGGGTAGCAAGGTTCATTATAATGGGATATGTAAAATCAATAATTTCCTTCTCGCTCTCATAGTTTATCATATCAGCATCATCAAGTGGTGTATGATAATCCTGGTGAGCACCTGTAAAGAAAAATAATACAGGAACACGTGATCCATAGAAGCTCGAATGATCGGAAGCCCCATATCCTTCGGGTGAATGGCTGAAATTTATATTTACACCTTCTTCATATTCTGTCAGTATAGCTTCCATTTGCTCTGCAGTACCTGTTCCTCCAATCATTAAGGTTCTTTTTGTTGAATCCATCCTGCCGATCATGTCGAAGTTTAACATTGCCACAATATCACCCATAGCAATTACTGAATCAGAAGTAAAAAACTGAGATCCAAGCAAACCCATCTCTTCTGCTCCGAACGCAATAAATATAATACTGCGTCGCAAATTTGATTTCTCGGAATTCAATTTTTCGGCAAGTTCTATTATAGCGGCCACACCTGATGCATTATCGTCGGCACCATTATGAACGGCAATGGTATCAGGCATTCTTGATCCTGATCCTTGACCACCCATCCCCAGATGATCATAATGTGCTCCAATAACAATATATTCATTTTTCAATTCCGTATCATTGCCTTCAATTACAGCAACAATATTCTGAGTTTCAACCTCTACCCTTTCCAGTTCGGTTGATACATATAAAGTTGCTGGTACGGAAAAACCAATTGATTTCTTACTATCAATAATATCTTTCTCTATCTGGGCAATTGATTTTTTACCCCCAAGAATGCTATCAGCAAGAGCTCGTGTAATATTTATTGCAGGAATTCCGGCAGAAGCAGTAACTCTGTTAAAAGTATTAGCCAGTAGCTCATCATCTTTACTAATGTTAATACCGCTTACAAAAATTATCCCACCGGCCTTTTTATCGCGTGTAGTAAGAGCTTTATCCCGAGTGCCACTATAAGAAATAAACAAACTAGTGTCGTTGTCAGGCTCGGGGTCACCTATGAGTACCATAACCCATCTGCCGTCAACATCAAGTCCTTCATAATCATTCCATACTAACGAATCATGGTCAATTTCCATCCCATAACCAGCAAAAACCACGTTGGCTTCTAGTTCGGCATTAGATGTAAACGGCATTGGCTTAAAATCAACATCAGCAATAGCTTCCACACCATTAAATTCAATCTTGTTATTCTTGCCTGGTTCAACGCTTGTAGTAACTGTAAAATATTGGAAACCATCCTCACCCATTGGCGTAAGACCATTTTCAATAAATTGATCACGAATATATTCAGCTGCAATTTTTCCACCTGGCGTACCGGGTTTACGACCTACTAATGAATCGGAAGCAAGAAAATAAACATGCTCTTTTAACTCTTTTACAGTAATATCATTAGTTGATTGGGCAAATAGCATTCCAGAAAACAGTACCCCAAAAACAGCAATAATAACTTTAGTATATTTAATCATAGTGGTGATAATAACGTAGTTGGACAAAAAATTTGTGCAAATATACACATACTGCTCTATTAAATAATAGTTTCGGTTATGCGGATTTTAAATCCGCTTTATATAGCTTCCGGATTACACCTGTTTGCCGAACAGGCAGGAATCCGGAAGAGATGGGCTTGTTCACCAATAACTATTCACTATTCACCAATATCCCATATCCTCCTTTTTCCTACTTTTGACAAAAATTTTAAAATGTCAATTGGCTTACGTGAACAAAAAATAATTAAAGCATCATGGATTGCTGTGTTTGGCAACGGAGTACTTTCAATACTCAAGATTGTTGTCGGTATTATAGCCGGTAGCTTTTCCGTTATTGCCGATGGTATTGATTCCGCCAGTGATGTGCTTACATCGCTGATAACCTTGTTTACAGCCCATATTATTAGCCGTCCTCCCGACATAAAATACTCTTATGGCTATAACAAAGCAGATTCTATAGCTACAAAAATATTGGCATTTATAATCTTTTTTGCGGGAGCACAGCTGGCAATATCAACATCCGACAGACTTTTAAACCCAATTGAAACAGAAATTCCGGATACTATTGCAATTTATGTAATTATACTGTCAATAATTGGAAAATATGCTCTATCATTTTATTTAAGCAAAACTGGTAAGTTAACTAACAGCCCGATGCTTATAGCGAATGCCCGCAATATGCAAAATGATGTAATTATATCATTATCAGTATTAACAGGTTTGGTTTTTACCTTTGTATTTGAACTGCCAATAATTGATTTAATAACAGCATTTCTGGTAAGTTTTTATATAATGTATATTGCTTTCAAAATATTTATGCAAAGTAATCGCGATTTAATGGACGGTATTGATGACCCCGAAATTTATCAAAAAATTATTGCAACTGTAAAAAGCATTAAAGGAGTTTCAAACCCCCATCGCATCAGAGTTAGAAAAATGGCTCATCAATATTTGGTTGCCCTTGATATTGAAGTTGATGGAAATATAACTTTAAATGAGGCGCATAATCTATCAAGTCTAGTTGAAGATGAAATAAAAAAAACTATCCCGAATATATATGATGTATTAGTTCATTCGGAACCGGTTGGGAATGATGAGCCAAACGAGGCTTACGGGGTTTCGGAGGATAAACTTAATGGTTAGTAGAAACCTAAAGGTGACTTTTCTTCACAAGTAAGAGAAATACAAAGTTACACTCTGCTTTCAATCCTCAAATTTTTACATATTTAATTGGTTTTCCTACAAACTCCTTTCATATATTTGCAGGGATATTTTTATGCTGTTTAAAAAACATAGCCATGGTTTATTTTTTTCAGTTCAATACCAATCAATATTACATTGTAGAAACGGATACAAAACTCTCAAATATTGACCTCAAAAAGTTTGGATGGCTATTTGGAGATGCCGAAATTATTAATACCTATAAGCTTGCAGGTACATTTATTGGCCCACGAAAAGAGATGATAACACCATGGAGCACAAATGCTGTCGAGATAAGCCAGAACATGGGTATCGCCGGTGTTTTGAGAATTGAGGAAATGGTGTTGACCGACAAAGAGCAACCCATTTACGATCCGATGCTGAAGCAAATATACCATGGGATTAATCAGGAAGTGTTTTCAATCCCCGAATCGCCTGAGCCTATTGCATATATTGAAGACATTTCAAAATACAATGTCTCAGAAGGTTTAGCATTAAGCGATGAGGAAGTTGTGTATTTAGAAGAAATTAGCCAAACTATTGGCCGAAATTTAACCGATTCAGAAATATACGGATTTGCTCAGATTAATTCGGAGCATTGCCGACATAAAATTTTCAACGGTACTTTTATTATTGATGGTAAAGAAATGAAAGACAGCCTTTTTGCTCTTATCAAGAGAACTTCTTCCCAAAATCCTAACAAACTTGTTTCAGCCTATAAAGACAATGTGGCTTTTATTGTTGGACCACAAGTTGAACAATTTGCTCCTGAAACTCAGGATAAAGCAGATTTTTTTAAGATAAGTGATATTAACACTGTTATTTCGCTTAAAGCCGAAACACATAACTTTCCAACAACTGTTGAGCCCTTTAATGGTGCGGCCACCGGAACAGGCGGTGAAATTCGCGACAGGCTTGCCGGCGGAAAAGGTAGTCTGCCTTTAGCCGGAACTGCTGTTTACATGACATCTTATCCCCGTAATAGTGGCGATCATCCATGGGAGAAAAATATTGAGGCGCGAAAATGGCTCTATCAAACGCCTGAAGAGATACTGATAAAAGCGTCAAATGGCGCATCCGACTTTGGAAATAAATTCGGCCAACCACTTATCAACGGGAGTTTACTCACCTTCGAACATCAGGAAAATGACAAAAATTATGGATACGACAAAGTAATAATGCTTGCCGGTGGTGTTGGTTTTGCTAATGCATCTGATGCACAAAAAGATATTCCGGAAGCAGGTGACATTATCGTTGTTCTTGGAGGCGATAATTACCGGATTGGAATGGGAGGTGGCGCAGTTTCATCGGTAGCAACCGGTGAATTTGGTAATGATATTGAGCTGAATGCAGTCCAGCGCGCTAACCCGGAAATGCAAAAAAGAGTTGCCAATGCAATTCGTGCAATGTGCGAAACTACTGATAACCCCATTGTATCAATCCACGACCATGGTGCAGGTGGACACCTTAACAGCCTGTCGGAGCTCGTTGAAGAAACAGGTGCGCTGATAAACATAAATAATTTGCCGGTTGGTGATCCAACGCTTTCTTTTAAAGAGATACTTGGTAATGAGTCGCAGGAAAGAATGGGTCTTGTAATTAAAGCTAAGGACTACCCTACTCTCGAGAAGATTTCACACCGCGAAAGAGCACCTATTTACAAAGCTGGTGTAGTTACAAATGATCACAAATTTATAGTTGAAACAGATAATGATAGTTGCCCCGTTGATCTTAAACTCGAATATTTATTTGGCAAACCTCCTAAAACTGTCCTTAATGATAGTACGCAAAAGACCGGTTTTTCAAAAATAAAATATAATCAAAGTGATGTAGAGAAATATCTGGTGAATGTTCTTAAGTTAGAAGCTGTTGCCTGTAAGGACTGGCTTACCAACAAAGTTGACAGGTCGGTAACCGGAAAAGTAGCCATGCAACAATGCGCAGGCCAGCTACAATTACCTTTAAATAATTTGGGTATTGTAGCACTTGACTTTCAGGGAAATAGCGGAGTTGCTACAGCTTTAGGGCATGCATCGATTAGTGCATTAATTAATCCTGAGGCAGGTTCAAGGCTTGCTATTGCCGAATCATTAACAAACCTGATTTGGGCACCCCTTTCTGATAAAATTAAAGGCGTGAGCCTAAGTGCTAATTGGATGTGGCCGGCGAAAAATGATGGTGAAAATGCACGGCTTTACAGCGCGGTAAAAGCAGTAAGCGACTTTGCTATTGAACTGGGTATTAATATTCCAACCGGAAAAGATTCGATGTCGATGACCCAAAAATACCCAAATGGCGATGTTGTTTTTTCACCCGGTACCGTAATAATCACAGCTGTTGGAGAAGTTACCGATATAAAAAAAGCTCTTACTCCGGTTATAAAAAAAATACCTGGTACTAAGCTTATTTATATAAACTTATCAGGCTCACCTTATGAATTAGGAGGTAGCAGCTTTGCACAGTCGTTAAATAGCATAGGTGCCAGTTCGCCCGATGTTATTGATGCGAAAGATTTTTCATCCGCGTTTAATGCAGTTCAATCATTAATTGATGAAAAAAAAATATTGGCCGGCCACGACATAAGTGCCGGTGGTATGATCACTACCCTTCTTGAAATGAATTTTGCAAATTGCAATCATGGAATGAAAATCAACTTATCCAATATTAACGAAAACGACATTGTCAAGTTGTTGTTTAGTGAAAATCCGGGTATTATAATTCAGGTTGAAGATGAAATGAGCGTAGTTTCATATTTGAAAAATCAAAATATTCAATATCAACTAATTGGTGAAGTTATACAACAAAGAAAGCTCGAAGTAGCTCACAAATCCAATCAATATGTTTTTGATATCGACAGGTTGCGAAAAGTTTGGTATCAAACATCATATCACATGGATAAAAAGCAAAGTGGCGAAGGACCATCACATTGCAGATTCAACAATTATGACAAACAAGACCTTCACTTTTATTTCAGCAAGAACTTCACAGGAAAGGCCAAAGACCTTGGAATTGAAATGAGCCGAAGAACGCCAACAGGAATAAAAGCAGCTATTATACGCGAAAAGGGAGTAAACGGTGATCGTGAAATGGCTTATGCCATGCATCTTGTCGGATTTGATGTGAAAGATGTACATATGACAGATTTGATCTCAGGACAAGAAGACTTAAGTGATATGAACTTCATTGTTTTTGTGGGAGGTTTTTCCAACTCTGATGTACTGGGCTCTGCAGTAGGCTGGGCAGGTGCATTTTTATACAATAAAAAAGCCAAAAAAGCCTTAGACAGTTACTATTCCCGTAAAGATACTTTGAGTCTTGGCGTTTGCAACGGTTGTCAGTTAATGTTGGAACTAGGTCTTATCTATCCCGAGCATCCCGAAAAGCCAAAGATGCTTCATAATGATTCAGGCAAGTTTGAATCGGGATTTGTTAACGTTGATATAAAAGAAAACAACTCGGTTATGTTTAGTTCACTTTCAGGGAACAGGCTTGGTGTATGGGTTGCTCATGGCGAAGGTAAATTCAGCTTTCCGTATTTTCACGACAATTATCACTTTGCCATGACGTATAGTTATGACGTATATCCCGGAAATCCTAACGGTTCCGATTGGGAAACAGCCGCTATATACTCAAACGACGGGCGGCACGTAGCAATGATGCCCCATCTCGAACGAGCATTCCTGCCTTGGCAATGGCCGCATTATTCAAAAAAACGTACAGATGATGAAGTAACCCCATGGATTGAAGCACTTGTAAATGCACGTAAGTGGGTTGAGGAGAAGGTTAGGAAATAGTTATTGAATTAGAAATGGTTCTTGTACAAGTTAAATTATTTTTCAATTATAATTGAAATATGTACTATATTTGTATAATATTTAATTTATAAATGAATATTATGTCAAATTACAGTTCCTATATTAAGCCTTCCATTTCGAGGCAAAAATACATAGATAAACTAATTCCTTTTATTGACAAGGATATAATTAAAGTGTTGGTGGGCCAAAGACGAGTTGGAAAGAGCTATATGATGTTCCAGCTAATTAAGCACATCGTGCAAAACAACCCACACGCACAGATTATTTACATCAACAAAGAGTTATCAGATTTTGATTTTATTAGGGACAATGATGACCTGAACGAATTTGTTAGCAAAAATTCAGGTGACCAAAAAACTTATCTGTTTATTGATGAAATACAGGATATTAAGTATTTTGAGAAATCCCTACGAAATCTATTGGCAACTGGAAAATACGACATCTATTGTACGTGGAGTAACGCTCATCTACTATCCGGAGATATTGCCGGTCATTTGAGTGGTAGGTCGATTGAAGTTAAGATATATTCCCTCTCCTACAAAGAATTTTTAAGCTTTCACAAACTGGCCAATGATAGAAGCACTCTGCAAAAATATTTGAAATACGGGGGGCTACCTTACCTTATTAACTTAAAACTTGAAGACCATATTATTTTTGAATATCTTAGAAATATTTATTCCACAATCCTTTATAAAGATGTTGTAAGTAAGCAGAATATACGCAACACCTATTTTCTTGAGAACCTCGTTAAATATCTTGCCGATAATACCGGAAGCATAGTTTCTGCAAAAAAGATCAGTGATTTTTTAAAATCGCAACGAACAAATATTTCACCTCAGGTTGTATTAAATTATTTAAACCATCTCACCAATGCCTTAATGATCTTTAAAGTTAGCAGAGCTGACCTGGTTGGAAAGAAGATTTTTGAAAGCTCAGAAAAATATTATTTTGAGGATATTGGCTTACGTAATTCCATAAACGGATTCCGACAACCCGATATATCAAAGATAATCGAAAATGTAGTTTACAACCATCTTTTGATTTATGGCTTTGATGTAAACATTGGAGTTTCAGGTAATACAGAAATTGATTTTGTTGCAAAGAAAAATGGTGAAAAAATTTACGTACAAGTTGCATATCTTCTATCTGAAGAAAAAACAATTGAAAGGGAATTTGGAAACCTTCTTAAAATAAAAGATAATTACCCCAAATATGTAATATCAATGGATGATATCCAGGGTAATACTTATCAGGGCATTGAGCAAATGCATTTGCGTAATTTTTTAACAGATTTTAAATATTGATTTTGGGGATTAAATTATTTCTATTACTTCGGAGCTTTTATCAGCAAGTAAATAGCTATAAATAGAAATATAATATTAGGAATCCACGATGCAACTATTGGTGATAAATTACCAAATGTTGAAAAAACCGTTGATACCTGCATTAATAGGATGTACGAAAATGTAAGTCCAATGCCCACTCCAAGGTGCATTCCAATACCACCACGCACTTTTCTGCTTGATAAAGCCACGCCAATAATTGTTAATATTATTATAGCTACGGGCCCTGATGCTCTTTTATTTTTTTCAATTTCAAATTTTTTGTAAGCCATCGATCCCTTCTGCTTTTCAGATGATATGTACTCATTAAGCTCATAATAATTCATCTCTTCAAACTCTTCCTTTATCTTGTACAAATCTTCAGGTTTTAACGAAAATGTTGTGTCCATTTCTGTGCCTTTAATGAATGATGGTCCTGACCCGTCCAAGGTTCTTATAAAATAATTCTTCAATTTCCAGCCGCTATTTGTGGTATCAAATAGTATCCTGTCGGCCATAAGTTTAAATATCAATTCTTGCCCATCGAATTTTTCAAGTGAAAATTTATGACCTGTTCCTAGTTGGCTGTTGTACGATTCAAGAAAAACAAAAGTATTAGGAGCAATTTGCAGGTGTAGGTTTTTCGACATATCTCTGGTAAGTATTTCCATGTATGCATTTTTGAATATGCGCCTTTCCATGTTTGTTTTTGGAATTAAAAAATTTCCAAGATAAAATGAAAGAATCGCCAGAAATACAGCAGAAATCATATAAGGATAAAGCAATCGCCGAAAACTTACTCCACTACTTAATATGGCTATTATCTCAGTATCACCAGCCATCTTGGATGTGAAAAAGATAACCGAAATAAATGTAAAGAGGTAAATAAAGAGGTTAATAAAATAAGGGATAAAGTTAAGATAGTAATCAAAAATAATTGCTTGTAATGGAGCCTCCTTCTGAATAAAACTATCGATATTTTCGCTAACATCAAAAATAATTACAATCATAATTAGCAGGGATATGGCGTAAAAAAAAGTGCCAAGAAACTTCCTGATTATGTATATGTCGATAATTTTTAGCATCCTATTTAATAGTTCGATTTATTACAATCTCCTCGAAACTTTAACTACCATTTTCTCTTTCCAAAGTGCAAAATCACCTGCAATTATATAATTTCTTGCTTCTCGTACCAACCAAAGATAAAAAGCAAGATTATGCTGGCTTGCTATCATTCCACCCAACATTTCTTTGGCAATAAACAAATGCCTCAAATAAGCCTTCGTGTACTGACTATCAACCAACGAACTTCCCTCATCATCAATATTTGTAAAATCATTTTTCCACTTTTCATTTCTAATATTAATAATCCCGTTTTTAGTAAACAACATACCGTTTCTTCCGTTACGCGTTGGCATTACACAATCAAACATATCAACCCCTAAGGAAATTCCCTCAAGAATATTTGCGGGAGTTCCTACACCCATCAAATAACGTGGTTTATCTATCGGCAGTATATTGCAAACCAATTCTGTGATTTCATACATCATTTCATGTGGTTCTCCAACCGATAAACCGCCAATCGCATTTCCATCAGCCCCACGCGAAGCAATATACTCTGCCGATTGCTTTCGCAAATCTTTGTATGTACTTCCCTGAACAATCGGAAACAAACTTTGCCTGTATCCGTATTTGGGTTTGGCTTCATAAAATCGTGTAATACACCTGTCTAACCATCTATGAGTTATTTCCATTGAGTTTTTAGCGTAATCATAATCACATGGATATGGTGTACATTCATCAAATGCCATTATAATGTCGGCTCCAATTACCCTCTGTGTATCAATAACATTCTCAGGCGTAAAACTATGTTGCGATCCATCAATATGTGATTGAAAAACAACACCTTCTTCTTTTAATTTTCTTCTATCAGCAAGTGAATAAACCTGGTATCCGCCACTATCAGAAAGTATTGGTCTGTCCCAACCATTAAACTTATGCAACCCGCCTGCTTGTTCAATAACTTCCAATCCAGGGCGTAAATAAAGATGATATGTGTTGCCCAGTATAATATCGGCATTAATATCAGTTTTTACGTCATTTATGTGAATCCCTTTCACCGAACCAATAGTCCCTACCGGCATAAATATTGGGGTTTGAATATTGCCATGGTCGGTAGTTAATTCTCCTGCTCGTGCTGAACTTTTAGAGTCGATGGCCAGTAGTTTAAAATGCATTAAATAAAAATTTTGCCAAAGATACGTGAAATCACATAAGTTGAATAATTTTGCAGTGTAAAGGATTTAATATTGATTATGATAAACATTTAGGAAGACTATGAATTTTTGGACTACAATATTAAACCTTTCAATATTTGAACAAATAATAGCCGCACTATTTTTGCTCTCAGGTATAATTCAACTGATATATTATTTTGTAGTATTCTCAAAGCTTGCATTTTACAGAGAGGAAATAAAACAAAGCAATAATTATCAACCAGTATCAGTTATCATTTCTGCTCACAACGAAGACTATAATCTTCAAAAAAACCTTCCTACCATACTAAATCAGAATTACCCCGATTTTGAAGTTGTTGTTGTTAACCACGCATCTACCGATGACACATCTGAAATACTCGCAGATTTAAAACCACAATATGGCAATCTTAAAGTAGTTACTATTGAGCAAGATCTAAATTTCTTTAAAGGCAAAAAGTTCCCTCTTTCCATAGGAATTAAATCATCCAAGAACGAAATATTACTTCTAACTGATGCCGACTGCAATCCGGTTTCTGACAGATGGATCGAATCAATGGCATTAAACTACACATCAAAAACAGAAGTTGTACTTGGCTACGGCCCTTACATTAAGTCGGGTGGATTTTTAAATCAACTTATCAGATATGACACTTTTATGATTGCTGTACAATATTTTTCATTTGCACTTATGGGTTTCCCATATATGGGAGTGGGAAGAAACCTTAGTTATCGCAAATCAACGTTTTACAAAAACAAAGGATTTACTTCACATTATAAATTAGAATCTGGTGATGATGATTTGTTTATTAGACAAGTGGCCAATAGTGCGAACACTAAGATTGAAATATCGGCAATCAGTTTCATGTATTCTAAACCAAAAAATAGCTTTAACGGGTGGTTACTCCAAAAACAACGACATCTTTCAACCGGAAAAGCTTATTCAAATATTTTTAAGCTGTTGTTAGGCAGTTATAGTTTTTCTCAAGTTATGTTGTACCTTACATTTATAACACTTCTTTGTAAAAACGTATTGTTAATTGCTACATTAGCATTGATGCTGGTAACAATAATATCACGGCTTTTCATCCAAAAAAAAGCAGCTTCGAAGTTAGGCGAAAATCAAATATTGTTATTTTCGCTGTTTGGCGATATAATTCACGTATTTCTGTTGCCAATAATTACGATAATAAGCTTAATTAGAAAACCGGTAAGTTGGAAGTGAATCAAAAACTAACAGAAAAAGGCCAGAGAGATTATAAGCTAATCAAACAAGCACTTAACAACGGCGACCAACATGCCTATGCTGAGTTGATGAACCTATATCGCGATTCACTTTATTTCACTATGCTAAAAATGACCAGTGACCCGCATGATGCCGACGATTTAACAATAGAAGCATTTGGTAAAGCCTTTAAACATTTGTCACAATACACTTCCGAATTTGCTTTCAGTACATGGCTTTTTAAAATTGCGACAAATAATTGCATCGACTTCATGCGAAAAAAGAGCAAAGAGAATTTTACCATAAACTCCGACATTGGTGAAGATGACATGTCGTCACACGTAAAAACCCTAAACCCCGACCCGGAAGAACAATTTATACTAGAACAAAAAATCCATTTAATGCACGAAGTAGTTCAACGTCTTAAACCTCATTATAAAAAAATAATCGAAATGAGATATTTTAAAGAATACTCCTACGATGAAATTGCCCAAGAACTAAACCTCCCCCTTGGAACTGTTAAAGCACAACTTTTCAGATCGCGCGAGTTTTTGTTTAATATTCTGAAACATTCTAAAGAGAAGATTTAGAATTGAATTACTGGCTTTACAGAAACCGCCTGAGACGAACTAGGAAGAGTTTATATAGCAGGCTTTAAATTAAATAAAATTTCTAATTGACCTAATTTCAAATTTCTAAATAATATCGAATATCTAAATCCCAAATATTTTAATAGCAAGTTTTTGCTTTAATATTTGTTTTTTGGGTTTTATTTAGAGTAATTAGATTAATTGAACAATTAGAAATTAATAATCCGGAATTCATATCCAGCAAAAAAAGTGTGCTAATTTTGTTAAACGAAATTTACACTTAATATCATGAATAGCATTGAATTCAAAAACGCAATATTAGAGGGCATTCCCGATAAACTTCCTCAAAAAAAAGAGCTTGATTCAAGTGTTAGTCATGCTCCAAAAAGAAAAGATATATTAACCGGAGATGAAAAACGGCTGGCGTTAAAAAATGCATTACGGTATTTTCCGGTTAATCATCACCCAATCCTTGCCATAGAGTTTGCAGAAGAGCTTAAAAATTACGGTCGCATCTATATGTACAGGTTTCGCCCTGACTATAAGATATTTGCACGCCCAATAAATGCTTACCCTCATGTAAGTAAACAGGCAGCAGCAATAATGCTCATGATTCAAAACAACCTTGACCCTGCTGTTGCACAACATCCCGATGAACTTATTTCCTACGGAGGAAACGGCGCAGTATTTCAAAATTGGGCACAATATCTACTTACTATGCAGTACTTAGCCACAATGAACAACGAACAAACTCTGGCTATGTATTCGGGGCACCCGATGGGTATATTTCCTTCGCACAAAGATGCTCCAAGAGTTGTTGTAACAAATGGCATGGTTATACCAAATTATTCATCACAAGACGACTGGGAAAAGTTTA
Organism: Bacteroidota bacterium; assembly: GCA_014382445.1. Lineage (GTDB taxonomy): Bacteria > Bacteroidota > Bacteroidia > Bacteroidales > F082. The sequence continues at coordinate 70,240 of JACNJS010000039.1, read as the reverse complement.
ATGCTCTGGGTGTTTCGCAATATGGCCAAATGACAGCCGGTTCGTACATGTATATTGGCCCCCAGGGAATTGTGCATGGCACTACAATTACAGTTATGAATGCAGCCCGAAAAGTTGCCAACCAAAATGAAGATCCATTTGCTGGTAAGCTTTTTGTAACTTCCGGACTTGGGGGAATGTCAGGCGCTCAACCTAAAGCTGCAAATATTTCTGGTGTAATTTCAGTTATTGCAGAAGTTAACCCGATGGCATTATACAAACGTCACGAACAAGGGTGGGTTGATGAAATAATCAGCGATATTAACAAACTAGTAGAAAGAGTTAAAAAAGCAAAAGCCAACAAAGAAATTGTTTCGATAGCCTATGACGGCAATATTGTAGATGTATGGGAAAAATTTGAAAAAGAGAACATTTTTGTAGATATGGGTTCCGACCAAACTTCACTTCACAATCCATGGGCAGGAGGCTATTACCCTGCAGGGTTAACTTATGAAGAATCAAATAAGATGATGGCATCAAACCCTAAGTTGTTTAAAGAAAAAGTACAGGAATCATTACGTCGTCAGGTAGAAGCCATTAATAAACACACCGCAGTAGGAACATATTTCTTCGATTACGGAAATGCCTTTTTGTTGGAAGCTTCAAGAGCAGGAGCAGATGTAATGGCAAAAAATGGCATCGACTTTAAATATCCCTCCTACATCCAGGATATAATGGGTCCTTTGTTTTTCGATTATGGTTTTGGCCCTTTCAGATGGGTTTGCACATCAGGTAAAACTGAAGACCTTGAAATTACCGATAATATTGCTACAGATGTGCTTACCAATCTTATGAAGGAATCAACCGATGATATTAGAAGCCAGATGGCAGATAATATACAATGGATTAAAGGAGCTAAAGAAAACAAGCTTGTTGTTGGCTCGCAGGCAAGAATACTATATGCCGATGCTGTTGGCAGAATTAGCATAGCTGCCGAATTTAATAAAGCCATCCGTGAAGGAAAAATCTCTGCACCTGTTGTGCTTGGTCGTGATCACCACGATGTTAGCGGTACCGATTCACCTTACCGTGAAACATCAAATATTTATGATGGATCGAGCTTTACTGCCGACATGGCAATCCATAATGTAATTGGAGATTCATTCAGGGGAGCAACATGGGTGAGTATACACAATGGTGGAGGTGTTGGCTGGGGCGAAGTTATAAACGGTGGTTTTGGAATGTTACTTGATGGTAGTGATGATTCTGACAGGCGCCTTACTAATATGCTATATTGGGATGTAAACAATGGTATTTCCCGCCGTAGCTGGGCAAGAAACAAAGGAGCAATTACAGCCATAAAAAGAGCGATGGAAACTAATCCTAATCTGAAAGTAACAATACCGAATATTGCTGATGATGAGTTGATTGAGGGGGTCTTTTGAATTAAAGGGTAGATGGTTTCGGATTTTGGGAATTGACAATAAATGACTACTAATAATAATCACAAATGATGTCAAAGACCTTTGCAACTGTTTTAGATAATTATTTCCTGCAATAAACACCTATCAGTAAAAAGATTAACAAATGCATAAAATAGTTCAGAAAATAATTTTCATAATCCTAATTAGTATAATAATGAATTCCTGTCAGGAAAAATTAACCAACCATATAAGTTTTGAGATCAATGAGAACTGGTCGTTCAGGGAAGCAGGTAACAGCAACTGGTTAGATGCTAAAGTTCCCGGGTGTGTCCATACTGATTTGTTAGATAATGGTATCATAGATGACCCTTTCTACAGGCTGAATGAGTATGATGTTCAGTGGATTGACAAAAAAGACTGGGAATATCAAACCACTTTTAATGTTGATAAAAAGATTCTTGAAAAAGATGTAGTAGAATTGGAATTCAAGGGACTTGATACTTATGCAAATATTTATCTGAACAATCAGCTGGTTATTAGTACCAACAATATGTTTATCAGCTGGGTAGTTAGTTGTAAAAATTATTTGAAGCAGGGGCCAAACACCCTGAAAATTGTTTTTCATTCCCCAATTAAGATAGGCCTTGAGAAACGAGATGATCTAGGTTATTATTTGCCCGGGGCAGAAAACGATCAATCGCAACTTGGAGGATTGGGTGATAAGAAAGTTTCTGTTTTCACTCGTAAAGCAGGATATCATTTTGGCTGGGATTGGGGCCCACGTTTGGTGAGCAGCGGAATATGGCAGCCAATTGTGCTTAATGCATGGGACAAAGTCAAAATTGTGGATGTGAATATTATTCAGGAAGAATTAACAGAAAATGAAGCTTTCCTTCTTTCTGAAATTGAAATCGAAGCGACAAAAAAAGCAGAAGTAATTATTCTATGCATGGTTGATTCTGAAAAAGTAGGTGAGCAAAAAATGTCATTAGTAAAAGGAATAAACAAAGTTAGTATTCCTATCACTATATATAACCCCGAACTTTGGTGGACCAACGGATTAAGAAGCCAGAAACTTTACAATATAAATATCCAGATAAAGGATGACTCAGGATTACTTTCATCCCAGTTAAAGAAAATTGGATTAAGGACTATAGAGGTAATTCAGCAGCCCGACAGTATTGGAAAGAGTTTTTATTTTCGGCTTAACGACCATCCTGTATTTATAAAGGGGGCGAATTATATTCCTCAGGATATTTTTTTAAACAGGATTAGTGATAACGACTACGAAAAATTGATCAAATCGGCCGTTGATGCCAATTTTAATATGCTTCGTGTTTGGGGAGGGGGAATCTACGAGAAAGATATTTTTTACGACCTGTGTGATAAATACGGCATACTGGTTTGGCAGGATTTTATGTTTGCCTGCGCTATGTATCCCGGTGATAGTGCATTTTTAAACAATGTGGAAAAAGAAGCAGTGCAAAATGTGAAGCGTTTACGTAATCACCCTTGCATTGCTTTATGGTGTGGCGATAATGAAATACTTTCGGCATGGTACCGTTGGGGCTGGAACGAAAATGTGATTGAAAACCAGGGGCAAAATATTGTTGATACCGTTTGGAAAGCTTATAATGATGTGTTTCATAATATCCTTCCGGAAGTTGTAAAGAAGTATGATCCTCAAAAATTATACTGGTCATCGTCGCCAAGTGCAGGCTTTGGTGAGCTGGAAAACGGAAAATCGGGTGACATGCATTACTGGGGTGTTTGGTGGGGAAAAGAACCTTTCACAAAATACGAAGAAGTAATTCCCCGTTTTATGTCGGAGTTTGGTTTTCAATCATTTCCCAAATTTAGTTCCGTAAAAAAATATGCGATTGATGAAGATTGGAATATCCATTCTGAAGTAATGAAATCGCACCAGCGTTCGAGTATCGGCAATGTTACTATCGAGGAATACCTCCTGCGCGATTATCGTAAACCAAAAGATTTTGAAATGTTCCTGTACGTAGGTCAACTTTTGCAAGCGCGGGGTATTAAAATTGGAATAGAGGCTCACCGAAGAAATATGCCATTTTGCATGGGTTCGTTGTATTGGCAATTAAACGATTGCTGGCCTGTAGCATCTTGGTCAAGTATTGATTATTACGGCAACTGGAAAGCTCTGCATTATACTGTGAAAGAGGCTTTTAAAAATATTAAGATATCCTTTAACAAAAATAATGACACCCTCGATATTTATATAATTTCCGATAGTTTAGTTAATATTCGTGCTGAATTAAAATTGTCAGTTATCGATTTTCAAGGTACAATCATAAATGAAATAGAAGATGAAATAATTGTCGAGAGCAATAAAAGTCAAATTTATTTAAAAGAGAGTATCACAGCTATTACAAAAGGATTCAATCAAAATGAAATTCTCTTAGTTGCTGCTTTAACTGATACTGATGGTAAGAAAATCGACAAAAGTATCTACTACTTTGCTTCCCCTAAAAATCTAAAACTACTAAATCCAAAAGTGAGCTATGGAATTGAGAGAAAAGAAAATAATAGATTCTTAGTAAAATTAACATCTGATGTATTAGCGAAAAACGCTTATTTACAAAGCCCGGTTGAAGGTCATTTTTCTGATAATTATTTCGACCTCCTTCCAAATGAAAAGAAAGAAATACTTTTCACGAGTGAAGAAGAAATTGAGAAAATTAGTATAGAAAACCGAATAATTATTCACACTCTGATTGATAGCTACAAATAACAACAGAAATTGATTACTAAGTTAGATTCACCTTAACTGCAGAATAATAAACAAAACATTCTTTTTTGCATTTACTGTAATCTTACTTACTCAATGTATAACGATAATTATCCGAATAGTAAATTCTTCTTATTATAATATTTTGTATATTTGTATGCTGATAATCAAGGAATGATACAATAAAACTTTTTAGATTACAATTCTGTCTGTTTAGGCATTAGTTCATATAAATATTTTTAACCAATAACTTTTGAAAGGAGAATATTATGACAAGTTCAGAAATAATTAAGAATCTCTCTTTGCGATTAGGCAAATCACAGCTTGAAACAAAGCAATTGATAAAAAGTAGCACAGAGATAATCAGAGATATTCTCGATAAGAATATCAACATTTCACTTCCTGGTCTGGGTACTTTAAGTAGACATTTTGTCAAAAAAAAGAAATCCTATGATCCTTTCCACAAGTGGTTTATTATGTCGCCACCAAAACGTGTTATACGTTTCCGTCCCGGATCTTCCATAAAAAATGAATTCAAATCTAAAAAGGTTTAGCCATGAAAGAAAAAATTACATTTGCTGATCTTGTCGATAAGATCGCCGAAGAAACCGGATCCTCTAAGCAATTAGTACACGACCTTCTTCATGAAACTGTTAATTTGACCAGAGAAGGACTAGGCAGAGACGGACATGTGAACATTACTGGTCTTGGCCGGTTTTCCCTTAAATGGCATAAGGCCAGAACAGGTCGTAACCCCCAAACCGGAGATGCTATTGAAATTCCTGCTCGTAGTTCAGTGAATTACAAACCATCTGCTGATCTACGAAAATATATCAATCGTAACTATGCTCATTTGCAAGCGGAAATTCTTGATGAAGATAAGAAACCGGTCATAGAGAATCATATTGCTGCACCTGTAATAGAAGAAAAGATCGTTCCTCCACCTGTTACAGAATCACCGAAAACTCCATCTGATAAAAAGAAAAAGCGATCTTTATGGTGGTTATGGATGTTGATTACACTCCTGATAATTATTCTTGCATACATGGCATGGAACTTCTGGTTGAAAACTGCAACAGATAAAGAACCAATAGCTACAGAAATGGTTACAGATGATGCGGTAGTTCAACCCATTGCAACTGAAGAACCAGTGGAAGAAGTGCAACCGTCTGAGGCAGAGCAGCCCATAATTGAAGAACCAGTGGAAGAAGCTCAACCAACTGAGGCAGAACAACCCCTGGTTGCAGAACCAGTGAAAGAAGTACAACCGGCTGAGGCAGAGCAGCCCATAATTGAAGAACCAGCGGCAGAAGAACCGATTGCCCTACAAACAACTGCCGGAACCCCGGGCGGACAACATATCACTAAACGTGGTGATAATCTTTGGATAATATCTCAACGCTATTATAATAAAGCTGATTTATGGCCAAATATCTATAGAGTCAATCACATTGAAATAAAAAATCCCGATAACTTAGCTGTTGGCAATATAATACAAGTACCAGCTCTTGAAGGTAAAGTGGGTAGTTTAACACATAACGATAGTGCAAATATTGCAGAAGGGAATATACGTGCATATCTGGTGTATAAAAAATTGAATAAAACCGATGCCAATGATTATCTGTGGGTTGCTGGTCGGTATGATGTTGACAATAAAATTTCTCAATTTAGTGATGAAATAGATGAAGAAGATATAAACAGAATAAAGGGAATGAAACTGAAAGAATAGTTTATTCGGGGTATGTAGGAGATTTTAATAGTCACCTAATGAGAAGCCAATTCGAATAATAAGAAGTGAATTAGTTGATTCTCAAGCATTGTCAATGAAACAATTGGAAGGACCGTATGGAACATTCAATGGATTTAACGATGAGGAAATAGAAAAAGAATAGATTATATCTTTACAGATAAACTAATTGCATACCTATTCTCATATCGACCAGAGATTGAACAACAATAAACCATATCGGATCATCTGCCAATAATAGTTACAATAAAACAACCACCCGTTAAAAAACCATTAAAAACATATATGAAATGGACCGTCACACTAATTGTTCCACTACTCTTTTTGAGTTCTTGTTGGAACGAGCAAAATGAGAATCAGGTAGCTCATGAAACAAACGTTGAATACCAAAATCTGATAAGCTATGTTAATCCATTCATAGGTACTAAAAACATGGGACATACATTTCCCGGGGCCACTACACCTTTTGGAATGGTGCAGTTGAGTCCTGAAACAAATCAACAGCCCATGTTTAAAGATGGTAGTTACAACCCTGATGTTTACAGATATTGCTCAGGATATCAATATAATGACAGTACTATATTTGGATTTGGTCATACTCATTTCAGTGGAACAGGTCACTCCGATCTGGGTGATTTTCTTGTAATGCCAACAATAGGACCATTGCAATTAGAACCTGGTAATGCACAAAAACCACGTAGCGGCTATCATTCTAAATTTTCTCATGATAATGAACAAGCCGAACCTGGATATTACAAGGTTCATCTCGACGATTATAATATAATAGTAGAATTAACGGCTTCTGACAGAGTTGGTTTTCATCAATATACATTCCCAAAATCAGATAGTGCCCATATTATATTGGATTTAATTTATGGTATTTATAATTATGATGACAAAAACGTTTGGACATTTATCAGGATAGAAAATGACTCATTGGTAACGGGTTACCGACAAACCACAGGCTGGGCAAGAACCAGAAAAGTGTTTTTTGCCATGCAGTTTTCCAAACCTTACTATAATTACGGGCATAAAAAACATAATGATGTAAAGTATAATGGTTTTTACAGAAAATTTGATGAATCTCATAACTTCCCGGAAATGGCGGGCAGGAATATTCGCGCTTACTTCGATTTCAAAACATCTGAAAATGAAAAAATAAAAATAAAATTTGCTCTTTCTTCTGTTAGTTCAAACGGTGCGTTGAAAAATCTACAAATGGAAATACCGCACTGGGATTTTGATCAGGTCAAGAAGGAGACTCAACAGAAATGGAACAATGAGCTATCTAAAATTATTGTTGAAACCGAAACTAATGAACAAAAAGAAACCTACTATACAGCACTTTACCATACTATGCTAAGCCCAATAATCTACGAAGATGTGGATGGTCAATATCGGGGTTTAGATCAGAACATCCACCTAAGTGATGGATTCACTAATTATACAATTTTTTCACTTTGGGATACTTACAGGGCGCTGCACCCATTATTCAACATAACACAACCCCAACGGAATAACGATATGATATTATCCATGTTAGCACATTACGATCAAAGTGTGCACAATATGTTACCGGTTTGGAGCCATTACGCCAATGAAAATTGGTGCATGGTTGGTTATCATTCCGTTTCGGTTATTGCAGATGCTATCGTAAAAAACACAACTGATATAGATTTGGAAAGAGCATTAATTGCATGTGCAAGCACTTCTACTTTATCTTATTACGATGGTCTTGAAAGTTATATGTCGTTGGGGTATGTACCTGAAGACATAAGCCTTTCGTCAGTATCAAAAACGCTCGAGTATGCTTATGATGACTGGTGTATTGCACAAATAGCTATGAAAGCAGGTAATAAACAGGTGTATGACGAGTACTTAAAAAGGTCGAAAAATTATGTAAATGTTTATGATCCTGATATTGGATATATGCGCCCTAAATTGGCAAACGGCAACTGGCGGGCAGATTTTGATCCTATCGATACTCATGGACAGGGTTTTATCGAAGGCAATGCATGGAATTACGGATTATATGTGCCACATGAATTAGATAACATGATAGCAATGATGGGTGGGAAAGATAGTTTCCCTAATAATCTAGACAAGATTTTTACTACTGAAATTGACGATAACCACATTGAAAAAAACGAGGATATTACTCGTGATGGCATAATTGGCAATTATGTTCATGGTAATGAACCCGGCCATCACATACCCTATTTGTATAACTGGACAAATCAACCATGGAAAACACAAGCATGTGTAAGAATGATAATGGAAACTATGTATGGTAATACCGAAGGCGGGTTATGCGGTAATGATGATGCAGGACAGATGAGTGCATGGTATGTATTTAGTGCTTTGGGATTTTATCCTGTAATTCCAGGCTCCCTTGAATATGCAATCGGAAGCCCGATGGTGAAAGAAGCAACAATATATCTCGACAATGGTAATATTGTCACTATTAACACAGTAAATCAAAGCAAGGAGAATGTTTACTTAGAAAAAATAGAGGTTAATGGCAAAGAGCTTATTGGGAATAACTTAAAACATAATGATATAGTAGAAGGGGGGGAAATAATCTACTATTTAAGGAATACTCCAAAAAATGATCATTAATTAACGATATAATAATGAAGCCTTTTCAAAACCATTAGAATATTGTCATTCTGAATCCCGATGTGTCGGGATGAAGAATCTCATCAGTTTAAATATAAACATGTTATGAGATACTTCGCCCCGATTGATAGGGGTTCAGCGTGACAAAATGGGGTTTGCAGTTGTCTCTAATCATCATCACGCACAACCACAAAAACATCCTCATCGTCTTTTTTCATGAAGTATTTTTCGCGGGCATATTTCTCCAAAAAAACGGTGTCGTTTTGCAGAGTATTAATTGCGGCTTCGTCTTTTTTGATTTCATTATTATAGAATTCTTTCTGATTTTCAAGGCCTGTTTTTACTCTTGAAAGATTATACTGAACTATCAGGCTTTCCTGATCGAAAAAAACCCACCAAACTAAAAACAACAGTCCTGTATAAAAATACTTATTATTAATATATTTCCTGAAAAACATCGGCTATCAATTGAGTATTCAAAAATACATCAAATAACTTGTGATAAACTACAGCTTTCATAAAATTATAAACTTATAACTGTTAATTGTGAATTATCTAATCAAAGTAACCGATCCTTTCATGGTAATTTTAACCTCTCCTTCAAGTGTAATAATATACACATCACAAACATAGTAATACACCCCGTTAATACAGTTCTCATTATTATTTTGGTTTTTACCATCCCAATTTATTTCAGGATCAGTGGTAGTATACATAGTTTTACCCCATCTGTTAAAAATGGTCATATCGACCCTTTTAACATTTGCTTTTGGGTTGGCCGATCGTGAACCCATCGGTACGAACAGTGGATTTTTATCATCACCATTTGGGGTAAACACATTTGGTAATTCATAAACCGGGCACTCATCGTAACCAACACATTCAACATTACTAATTTCGCTAATATTTCCGATCGAATCAATAGCACTTACGTGATAGCAACCTACAACCGAATTAATGTCTTCATGTAGATAATAAGTCGTGTCGTTTGGAACGTAATCTACCGAATCAATAAGTTCGATATAATCAACTCCCGGAGGAGTATAAAAAATGTAAAATTTAACAGCATCATAGCTACATGAATCATAGGGCAGATACATGCCTAACTCATTGGTAATTTGTTCACAATCAGTATATACACTTAATACCGGCTTGCAGGGTGGTACATTATCAACAGGCGTTTCGCAGGTTATTTGTGAAAAATTTATTAGCGGATCTATCAATCCGGGCAATGAATAATGACCAATGGTTTTTACATAATAACAGTATTCAACATAATTAGTTAGTCCTTTGTCTCTATAGAAATTATTGTTTGATGTACCTACTGAATCATAATTTATTAGCCCGGGATCTTTTCTGTAAATAACTGAATATTCATTTTCCCATGGAACTTTCGGGTGCCACTGAAGTAAAATTTCATGATCTGTTGGCTCCGTTTCTATAAAAACTGAGGATGCCTTTTGTGAGCTGCCAATAAAGCCTACCGTTAAACTTTCAATATCTACGCGATAACTATAAGGACCTAAATGAGTGTTAAGATTAACCTCATTATCCAGATATATTGTATCATTTAAACTATAAAATTCGTCAATGAGTTCAGGGTTTGACCAAACAAGGCCATCATTTCGATAAAGCAAATATTTATATGGACCGGGATACTGGATTGTATCCAATTCAATTGGTTTCGACCAGATTACCCTAATATTGCCACTGCTCAAATCAAGGCTATCGTTACTAACATGTGTAATTATAGGAACATCTCGTTTAAGATAAGCACATGCTTCATTTGATGCGTAACTTATGGCACCATCAAAAAATACGGCTATAACTCTGTAGCAATAATCGATTCCATGAACCAGGCCTTCACCGTTGTTGTCGTCGCGAAAATTAATTGTGTTTATATCGCCAATTTCTTCTATAAGTCTAAAACCTGTATAAACAGGCACACCTGTTTCACAGTATCCGGGCTCCCAGCCCGATGGGCCGCTTCTTCGATAAATTTGATAACCGATTGCATTATTACAGCTGCTTTTCTCCCAGCTCAGATTTATTCCAGTACCTAATGGTTCTGCTACCAAATTATCAGGAGCCGGTGCAACAACACTAATAAAAACTGTTTTGAAATCCACAAGGTTAACAGGGAATCCATTATCCCTTGCCTTAAACAATGCAGTATATGGTTCGAGCCTTACATGGCTGCATAAAGTAGGCCAGTTAAATATTGTTGATACGGTGTCGTTGCCCGTTGCCGGGTCGGGGTCGATATATGCCGGATTTTGGCTTTGCTCAAAAGGACCACCAAATGCTGTTAGTTCAACATTAGTTTGATCATGATCGATAGCCACTACTTCAAACTGCAGAAAATCGCCAGCCATAACACATGTGTCATCAATAGTGTAAATATCCGGTGGATCGTGGTCACACGCTACAATATTAATTTGCATATCACGCCTTACCGATGATATTTTTACTCCAAACCGCCATTCCTCGATAAGAAATGCAACATTATACTCACCTTGCAGAACGGGAGTTTCCCAAATTAAATCACCCGTAATGGAATCAATCATGAAGTAGTCTGATGTCATGGGAAAAGTATATCCCGGAATATCATACCCTCCGGCTCCCTTACAAACTACTAATCTGTACGACAGGCTATCTCCGTCAGGATCGTAGGCAGCTGCATTATGAATAAAGGTTTTGCCAACACACCCCTGATCAATGGGAGGATTTAACAACTCAACCGAACTGTTATAACCAAGAAACGGATTAATCAGCAATTCCGTTTCGATAAATATAGGAACATTTACAGAATTAGGTATATTTAACACACCAAAATTTCTGTTTGGATCTTCAACGGCTATAGTATAATTTGCCGGGCCAGGAAAAGTGTGACTCCCTTTATAAATATTTAAAGTTATATCATAAACATTTGGGATTGGCTGAAAATAAATTCTATCAAGTTCATCGCCGGTGCCGTCACCCCATGAAATTGGCATATAAATCCTTGAATCATCAGCAGGGCTAGAGGTTTTTGTATACATAGTTATAGTAAACTCGTATGTTAGGCCATACAAATACTTATATGTTATTTCAGCTGCTCGCTGGTGTGTTGCCATTGCAGCCGAAAAAAAAAGAAAAAAAGTAATTAAAGTAACCGTAATTTTCCTCATAAGAGTTTTTTGCGAGATTCAAAATTACAACAAAATGCAAATCCAATGCCAAAGGATGGGTAAGTTTGGTTAAAAACCCGACAACCCGATAACCCGACAACCTGATAACCCGTGAACTCAAAACTTCCCTTTAACAAACTCAACTATCCCCTCAATATCATCATAATCAAACCATTGGATTTCTTTGTCCTTTCTAAACCAGGTCATTTGGCGTTTTGCATATCTGCGTGTGTTTGTTTTAATTTTTTCGATTGCTTGTTCAAATGTTAGTTTATCATCGAAAAAAGCGAACAGTTCTTTGTACCCGACTGTGTTTAACGAATTATGGTTTTTAAACTTATAAACAGATTTTGCTTCCTCGACCAAACCATTATTAATCATTTCATCAACACGTCTATTTATTCTTTCAATTAAAACAGTGCGTGGAATTTTTATTCCGATTTTAACAATGTCAAAACTTCTTGACTGGGGTTTATTTTTTCTTAACCGAGAATAAGGAATTCCTGTTTGCAAACAAACTTCGATGGCCCGCATCAACCGCGATGGATTATTAAGATCCACCTGCTCATAATAAACCCGGTCGAACTCATGTAATTTTTCCTGAAGAGTAATTAGTCCTTGCTTTTCATAAAGCTCAGTAACGCTATTTCGCATCGACTCATCAATATCAGGAAGATGATCAATACCCTTGCAAACAGCGTCAATATATAAGCCTGAACCTCCAACCATTATAACGAGCTGTTCTTCAATCAACTTTGTATTTAAAAGATTCAATACATAGTGTTCAAATTTCGACACATTGTAATCGTCGGTAATCGATAATGTACCCACAAAGTAATGTAATACATCCTTTTGTTCTGCCATTGTAGGGGCAGCGGTGCCAATGGGAATTTCCTTGTAAAACTGTCGTGAATCTGCCGAAATTATTTCCGCATTAAAGTGTTTGGCAATTGCAATTGCAATCCCTGTTTTTCCGGAAGCTGTTGGGCCTTCAATAACTACGAGCTTTCCGGTGAATTTTGGTGAGGTGGTCATTATTGGTTATGGTTGTTCAACCTCTCAGATTGATAAAAAACCTTAAAGGTTTAATAAGTATCAAGCTTCAGGTATAAATTTGTCACCAGGATCATCAACTTTTGTTACTACACCCATTTTTCTCTTTTTTCCAATTTCAAGCATAAAATCGTAAGCTTCATTAAAATTATTTCCTATTACACCATCAAGAATTGCTTCGCGAATAGCAATTTTAATATCTCCTACAGTTTTTGAAGGATTTAATCCAAAAGTTTCCATTATTACTTCACCGCTAACCGGTGGTTGCCAGTTTCTGAGATTGTCTTTTTCTTCTACTTCTTTGAGCTTTTTTCTTACAAGGTTAAAGTTACGTAAAAACTGTTTCACTTTAGCTTCGTTTTTCGAAGTAATATCGGCATCACAAAGCATCATCAAATCGTCAATATCATCACCGGCATCAAACAGTAATCGCCTTATTGCAGAATCAGTTACAATATCCTGAGCTAACACTATGGGACGTAAATGCAGCTGAACCAGCTTTTGCACATAGCGCATTTTATCATTTAATGGCAGTTTTAAACTTTTAAAAATCCCGGGGACCATCTTGGAGCCTATAAATTCATGCCCATGAAAGGTCCATCCCGTTTCAGGATCATATCGTTTTGTAACCGGTTTTGCAATATCATGTAGTAAAGCACCCCACCGCAACCATAGATCGTCAGATTTAAGTGCAAGATTATCAAGAACCTGTAATGTATGATAAAAATTATCTTTATGTGCCTGATGATTAATTACTTCCACCCCTTTTAATTCAGCAAGCTTTGGGAAAATAATTTTCAATAAACCTGTTTCATCCATCAGTTTTATACCAAGAGATGGCTCTGAGGTCATCATTATAAGGTTTATTTCATCAATTACTCTTTCGGGTGATACAATTTTGATTCGATTTTTATTTCTTGAAATAGCATTAAATGTATTTTCTTCAATACTGAAATTCAGTTGGGTTGCAAATCTTATAGCTCTCATCATACGTAAAGGATCGTCTGAGAATGTAAGATCGGGGTCGAGTGGCGTACGTATTATTTTATTCTTAATATCTTCAACACCATCGAAAGGGTCGAGCAGATCACCAAAGTTATCTTTTTGAAGACTTAGTGATAAAGCATTAATTGTAAAATCACGACGATTTTGATCATCAGATAATGTCCCATTTTCAACAATTGGTTTTCTGGAATCCTTTCTATATGATTCCTTTCGAGCGCCAACAAATTCAATAATCCAATCGTTTTGTCGAATCATTGCAGTTCCAAAGTTTTTAAAATACTTAACATTAGTACCTGAGCCCAAGGCTTTAGCGACTTGCTTAGCTGCAATAATACCACTTCCAATTACAACAATGTCAACATCTTTCGACGATCGTGATATAATCAAATCGCGAACCCATCCACCAATTACAAATGCACGAACATTCATACCAGCACAAACATTTGAAATTGTACGGAAAATATTGTTTTGTAAACTATCAGCAAAGTTTAACATACAGCAAAAATATAAAGATTGTGGAAATAAGTGATAAAGAGGTACTAAAACTGTGGCATTATCCGGAATGGGTTCAGGACGAAGAACTACTAAATATCAACATTTATAACTAATGCAAAATAATCGTTGCCAATATCAATATACCCATGTTCGTAAACAAAATAATAGTTGCGACCCTCTTTTGTTTTGTAAATGTTGGTAAAATATTTAAAATTAAAACCCAGTGTAACCAATTCCTGTTTTTTAACTTTTGCTTTGCCAACCGGATTTAATTGCTTTAATATATTTCTGTTTTTCTTAAGTATGATGTTAACATTTCTTATCAGAGCCGAATCCTCTCTGTTTTCTTTATTGTGATAGTTGTTTCTGCACTGATCGTTACAGAACTTTTTATCTACTCTACCTATCAGAGGTTCACCGCACTCGAGGCAAGAATTATCCATCGTATCTATTTTTCTTCAAAGTTAAAAAACTATGCATTAATTATTCACCCAGGTAATCTTTAATTTAGATTCTCTTTCTTTAGCTTCCTGATCCCATTTAGGTGCAAGATTCTTTCTAAATTCTTCTTTTTCTTTAATTAAATTATCCATAGGTAATCCGATGAATTTCTGAGCTTTAGCTTTTGTTTCAATATCAGGATATGCAACTTCAGCCGAATGCCCTAGAGTCATTAAAATTTTTGCAAGTTTGATTCTTCCTTCCTGAGCAATGGAAATAGCACCTGCAATTACCCTTGAAATTTCGACAGGAGCATGGAAAGAGCCACCGTGAGATGCTGCAGCATAATCCCAACGCCACTGCGCGTGACGGATATCCATAAGAATATCTTTCATTTGCTCTTCGCTGGCGCCTGAATCCCAAGCTGTTTTTGCCTCGACATGCATTCTAACAATTAATTTCTCTAGTTCATCTCGATTTTCAATAATCCTATCTTGATGGGCATACACATTTTTCATCAAGGTTTCAGTTTTTTCTTTATGACATACCATACAAGAATTTTCGATGTTATTCAAAGGAGATTGAATATGGTGATCGGTATATTTTCGTCCCCCTTCACTCATATATGGCATATGGCAATCAGCACAACTTACACCTCTTTCTGCATGAATTCCCATTGTAAATACTTCCCATCCCGGATGTTGCGCTTTTAACATCGGCGCCCTACTTAAGGAATGAGTCCAATCGCTAAAACCGATCTCATCATAATAAGCTTCCATAGCTTCAACAGTAATACCATTATCCAAAGGAAAAGTTAAGTAATTCGCGCCTTCACTACCGGGTCGGTTTTTATCGAAATAGTATTCCACATGGCACTGAGCACAAACTAAAGAACGCATTTCATTATGAGAAGCGTCGGTAATTTTTCGACCATTACGGTCAAAAGCTTCTACTAAAGCAGGACGGGTTATTTGAAGTTCCATAGTTTTGTTATTGTGACAATCAGCACAGCCAATTGGGTTTACAATCTCCGATCCAAACTTCGACCATTTTCCAGTATAATAATCTGTTACACCACTTTCGTTCATAATTCTTGGCACGTCAGGTGATTTACAAGTCCAGCAAGTTGATGGCATTGGTCCATCATCAGGACCAGTGGGGCCACCTGTTCGGAGTGTATTTCTCAAGTCTTCAATAGCATATGCATGTCCTCTTCCTTGATTATAATCTTTGGCAAAACCATATCCTGCCCACAGAACAACTAAACGAGGATCTATTTCCAACATATCAATCATTTCATTTCCATTGTATTTTGAGAGAAAATCACCTTCATCAGTTTTTAACCATGATTCATATTCGGTTGGGTAATTCTTTCCCCATAACTCATTTCTTGATTCAAGTGGAGCAATCGAGACTTGAGGTCCCAAAGCGACAGGATCTTCAGCACGCCTCTCAACAATAGATGACGCTAATAAACCCAGAAAAAACACCACTAAGATTGTGGCCAAAAATACTATCCAATTTACTATTGGTTTTCTTTGCTTACTCATAACATATATTTTTACGAAATTTTACTTTACAATATTTTTAATCCAATCAGGAATTGGTTTTCTGGTTTGGGGGATAAGTGCATTGTGTGACGCTGAAAGGCTGTTTAACCTTCCATGCGGTACTTCACGATGACAATCCCAGCACTTGCGACCTTCTGTTCTGAAATGATCAAAACTTTTGGTCGCCGCTAACAAGCGACGATCTGTAATCACATCATTATGGCAACGTATACAATTGTTTTGTACCACATTGGCACCCTCTTCCTTAATTCTAATTACCTGAGGTTCTTGCCTTAATGTAAACATGGTTGCATGTCGCAAACCATCCTTTGCTTTAAATAAATAAGTATTAAAGATGTTATTATGAGGCACATGACAATCGTTACAACTGGCTTTTTCCCGGTGGGCACTATGAAACCATGAAGCATATTCATGATTCATCACATGGCAATTGATGCACGTTTTTGGGTCATTTGATAAGTAAGAAAATGAATTAGAAATATACAGCACATACACGCTCAAACCAAAAAGCACTCCGGCCATAATGGCTACAGGAAACTGCCAACTAGATGGAGGTATAATTGCTTTTAGAATGTTCGACATAATATCGGGCTTGTATTTGTGCTAGTTTTTTAGTGACTTGCAAAATGCAAAAGTAAAAATAAAAATTATAAACATCGGTATTCCATTCTTCTCCAATTGAGCCAGTTTTACCACCCGGACTCCCACCGATATAACTGAATAATAATAAAATTGCTGGTAAGGCAACTATTGCTAAACCTTTGTAAATTAAGTTCATAGCTATTTATTTTTAGATTGTTTATAAATAAGGATTTTGAACAAAAACTTAAATTCACTATTTTTGTAATCTTGCTATCTAAATTCTTAATTTACTAATGACTACAAACTCATCAAATAACAAAACGGATAAAATAATTGAGATATTCTCAGGCAATTTATGGGAGGCTGAATTAATTAAAAGTCTTCTTGAAGATTCAAAAATCAGGTCATTTCTTAAAAATAATGTTCTAAGCTCATATGCCTACGATCCCGCGTTTTCTGAAGGTGTTAAGGTTATGATTTCTAATAGTGATTCACCGAAGGCACAGGAAATTGTGGATGCTTATTTTAGGGGTTTGAATGATGAAGAATGAAGATAAGTTAACATAAATTGAGCAGCAGATCATGGATTAAGATTAATGAGTTTTCGTCCTTTTTTTTGTTCGTTTTGCTAGTTGAATGAATTAATTTATAAATTTGATGTTAACTCATCAAACCGATGACATAACAAAAAATAATAACCTGTCCTTATCAGTCGAATATCAAGAGATATTAACGCTATTAACGTGTGTATACACATTATGGACTTATGGTATTAAAATGAGAAGCTATGAAAAGCAAAGAAAAACTACAAATGTTCAGAAAAATGAAAAAAATTAATGCAGTCTTAGGTACGGCCGTTTTTATTTCAATTTTTTGGTTTTACTGCGGTTGCAATAAGAATCCGGACAAACAAGTTTTCCCGCCACCGGCTGCAGGGTGCGCATTTTTTACACAAGACTATGCTCTACCACAGACACAGAGTGCACAGCAACTTTCCGAATACTTATCGTCTGAACATTTTGAGTACGATCTTGACGGCTGGTTCTTTTTTGGGAACCTGGTGGATAATGATGCGCCTGATGATATCGGTGTATTCTTTATCGCGGTGCAGCGTATTGAAATGTCATATCATGGTTTTCGAGCACCGGTGGTTCCTGCCATCGTTGCATTCGGCAACGATTCCCTTGGTAAGTATGAATGGCGGGGTTTCGTGACGCTGGACATTGATTCACTGATGATTGTGACATCCAATCCATGGGATGTAACATTGAACTCGCCTATAACAACAATACCACTGATAACGATGAGTCTTATCTCGGGAAATATGGGCGCAGCTGATGCGGAGTACATCCTGACCGCCGATATTCCTGATTTTAATGGTGTAAGGCTCCATGCTGAGGTGCAACTACGCGACAGGCTCGGAGTAGTAAATCAAGGGTATGGGCCGGCATCGTTCTTCCCGCAGTATTTAAGTGAGGAGCAGAGGGCACAGATTATGGAGTCGCCGGCAAGGTCAGTTTCAAACTATCTTGAAGCAACCGGTGATCCGATGTCCTGCCAGGGTTCATACTACTATTCACTGCCATTGATGGACGTTGAACAATTTTCGATAAAGCTTGACGACACAATTTCATTAAGCAATGGATCGGACGGATTGATGTGGATGGATTATGTTGTCCAGAGTTACGATCAACAGGCGAGCGAGGTCTTTAGTAACGCATCGTGGGACTTCTACGCGATTCAGCTCCCTGAAGAGAATGCTGCGATTATGGTTATCGAGATAAATAGCGCAACAGGTTCCCTCCCAATCGCAACATTGTTCCGTAATGACAGCGACAGGACTCTCAACACTGCCCGCAAGGCCGTGCATTCGTGGGCAATCAACGAGATTAATATCTACCATGTGCCAGGTACGGATTGGGTAAGCCCGAAATCAGGACTTAAATACGCTATGCAGCACCGCATTCAACTCACGTCAACGGATTATTCAGCAGACCTTACCATCAACATGGTGAGAGATGATCAGGAGATCATTATTGATTCAACAAAGATTAAGTATGAAGGATTGGGATCGGTTGAAGGAATACTAAGCGGCCAACCAGTTACCGGCCAGGCTTTTGTAGAAATACAACCGGTTGGAGTACTTAAATAGATTGAAGAACGTGGAAACGGTAAAACTCAACTTCCGAGCGTGGAGGATGTGAAGAAAGTATTGGATGACCAGATCCAAAATTTTCAAAAGAAGAATGAGCTTATCCGTAACAGGGCTAAATTCATTAAGTCAAAGGTAGAGCTTGATGAATTTATTTCTGACCAGGGAGCGGATTATAATGAGTTTATGGAAGACTCGGGAAAGAAGCTTGTGTTTCAGGATGATGTTAATAGGTATATAAGTGCCTAATCACAGAATTGTAAGTCCATATTGAACGCTTGCAAATTGTTGCCGATTTGATCTTCATTACATGATCAAGTGCTTCACTTACTGTGGTTAATTTTAGTTGTTCAGAAGTAAATGGATTCCAACCCCTTTTTAATTTGGTGTTGATTGCTGTAATTATTTCTTCACCTTTTCTTCTTCTGGCTACTTTGGTAAGTAACTTAGCACTAATAAATATCCGAAAACGTTGCATTTTTCCCGTTTCTGGATGCATGAAAAAATAATAAACAAACCATCTTTGATTTAGTTGATTATCGTTATCAAACATTTTTGCAAGTCTATATTTCATGGCTTTTGTTTCTCCTTCCCCAAGGAAAACACAATGCCTCTAATCTTGCATTCTTAATCATTTGTGTCGCAGCGTGTCGCAAAACTACTTTTTTATTAGTGTTATTTGTCTGATTATTAGCCTTTTAACACTTTTTGTAGCGAGACCGAGAATTGAACTCGGGACCTCCGGGTTATGAATCCGACGCTCTAACCAACTGAGCTACCTCGCCGTTTTTAAGGCTGCAAAAGTATAAAAAACAATTATTAAACAGTTGATGTTTCGAAAAAAATAGTTAATGACAGGAATCAGTTAATCCTTCTTCTCATCATCAATAATATTTTCAAGATTTTTATCGTAAACATGCATTGCACGCAAACTCATTCCCATATTTGAAAAACCTCCGTCGTGATACAAATTTTGCATGGTAACTTTTCTTGTCAGATCAGAAAATAACGTAACACAATAATTCGCACATTCCTGGGCATCGGCATTACCCAGAGGCGACATCCTTTCTGTAAAATCAAGCAAACTGCCAACACCTTTCACACCTGACCCCGCAGTTGTTAATGTTGGCGATTGCGAAATAGTATTGATCCTTATTTTTCGCTCACGGCCATAAATGTAACCAAAACTTCTGGCTATCGATTCCAGCAAAGCTTTCGCATCAGCCATATCGTTATAACCATAAAGTGCACGCTGAGCAGCAATATATGAAAGTGCTACAACTGAACCCCATTCATTGATGGCATCCATTTTATATGCCACTTGTAACATTTTATGAAATGAAACTGCCGAAATATCTAGGGTTTTATTTAAGAAATTATAATCAAGGTCACTGTAAACCCTCTTTTTTCTAACATTTAACGACATGCCGATTGAGTGTAGTACAAAGTCGATTTTACCACCAAGCACTTCCATTGAGCGTTCAAAAACATGACTCAGATCTTCTGTTTTTGTGGCATCCGCAATAATAATTTCAGCATTACAATTTTCTGCTAACTCATCAATTTGCCCAAAACGAATTGCAGTCGCAGTGTTACTCAATGTTATTGAAGCACCCTCTTCAAATGCTTTTTCAGCAACTTTCCAGGCAATTGATTTATTATCGAGTGCACCAAAAATGATCCCTCTTTTTCCTTTTAACAAATTATATGACATTCAGAATTAATTAATTATTTTTTATTTAGAATGATTCCAAGCGGCAAATATAGGAAGTATTTGGAATTTCGTATTCCTTAGGGTTTCTTTGACTAATTATTTCGTTGAGACATTGTGGCAAAAAAATCAACGGGGATTCAATTTTTTATCCTTCGCAAAAGTAATTAAATTCGTATTTTAGTAATTCCAAACTCTTTGCAATAATTAGAAACAAAATTCAAAATTAGAGATGATGTTAGAAGTAATTTCCCCGTACGATTTTAAGCTTATTAAAGAAATTCCTTTAATGGGCGAGCATGATGTAGAAAATGCCCTACAAAAAGCTTATGGCCTCTTTACAAATAAATCATTTTGGCTTCCCGCATGGCACCGAATTGAAATACTGGAGCGTGTTGTGGAGATAATGAAAGAGCGCAGCGAACATCTTACCCAAATTGCTACTGAAGAAGGTGGCAAACCATACATTGACTCAAAAATAGAAGTCGACAGGGCTATTAACGGAGTAAAACTTGCGATTGCACACATTGGCCAACTATCGGGTGAGCAAATTCCCATGGGTCAAACTAAATCATCGGTTAACAGGCTTGCATTTACTATTCGTGAGCCCATTGGGGTTGTTGCTTCAATTAGTGCATTTAACCACCCTTTAAATTTAATAATTCACCAAACGGTTACAGCTATTGCAGCAGGTGCGCCGGTAATAGTAAAACCTGCTCTTACTACTCCACTTTCATGTCTGGAATTTATGAACATATTAGTTGAAGCAGGATTACCTGAAGGCTGGTGTCAGGCTCTAATCTGTAATAATGAAAATGCCGAAAAACTAGTTACTGATAGCAGAATTAATTATTTGTCATTTATAGGCTCTGCAAAAGTAGGGTGGTATTTACGATCAAAACTGTCGCCGGGAACACAATGTGCACTTGAGCACGGAGGAGCTGCACCTGTGATTGTTGAGCCGGATGCAGATATAGAAGATATGTTACCGGCAATATTAAAAGGCGGCTTCTATCATGCAGGGCAGGTTTGTGTATCAGTTCAAAGAGTATTTATTCATGAAAATATTGTTGACGAAGTTTCTGGAAAATTTGCCAATATGGCGTCAAAACTTAAAGTTGGCGATCCTCTTGATCCGAAAACTGAAGTGGGACCATTGATTCTTCCGCATGAGGTTGACCGTGTTGAGAGTTGGGTTAATGAGGCCATTGATAGTGGTGGAAAATTATTATGCGGAGGTAAGCGTATTTCCAACAGCTGTTACGAACCAACTGTAATTTTAAATCCTCCAGGTGATGCTAAGGTATCAACCCAAGAAATTTTTGGGCCTTTGGTTTGCATCTACTCATACAAAAACATTGATGAAGCTATTAACCTTGCTAATGCTTTACCTATGGCATTTCAGGCTGCAATATTTACTAAAAACATTGATATTGCTTTAGGTGCTGTTAAAAAATTAGTTGCTTCGGCCGTGATGGTTAATGATCATACTGCTTTTAGAGTCGACTGGATGCCATTTGGAGGAAGAGATGGTTCGGGAATTGGCACCGGAGGTATACCCTATTCCATAAATGAAATGACCCGGGAAAAATTGATCGTTGTTAAAAGTAGTAGTATATAGCGTATTAAACAATTTTAACAATACAAAGTTAACCTGATTGATACCAATTTTATAAAATGATCTAATTTTGCAGATTAATAAAGATTGTAAATCATGAGGATAGTTTCATTTAGAACACCTAAACCAAAATCGTTCAAGTATTCACCACGCTACTACGACCCTAAAAAGGAAGAGCTGGAAAAAAAGAAAGCTGCAATGGGATTTGATAATAGTCTTTCTCATAACGAAGAGTTTAGGCTTCGAATGTCGAAACGTTGGACCAGGGGAAATATAGTTGATGAAAAACCTATTCTTTCAAGAATTGTAACGTACTTGATTTACGCAACATTTATTGGAGGAAGTATATATTTTATTCTTTTTACAGATATTATCGAAAAAATGCTTAGTGCATTTGGTGTTACTAATTGAGAATGATTGAATGAGAGAATGGGAGAGGGGGAGAATTTAAGCAATCGCATTTATTCATTCTCACATCCACACAAGAATCAACAAGACAGAAACAAAATTAATAAATAGTTATGCATTCATGTCAAACATAATAAAATTACTTCCTGATTCGGTGGCAAACCAAATTGCAGCGGGCGAAGTAATTCAACGACCTGCTTCGGCTGCTAAAGAGCTGTTGGAAAATGCTGTTGATTCAGGTGCTACTCAAATTACTCTTGCTATAAAGGATGCCGGAAAAACGCTCATACAAGTTACTGACAACGGTTGTGGAATGTCGGCGATTGACTCCCGAATGTGTTTTGAACGTCATGCTACATCTAAAATAAGTAAAGCCGACGATCTATTTGCCATTAAAACTATGGGGTTCAGAGGTGAGGCTATGGCTTCAATTGCTGCTATTTCTCAGGTTGAGCTTAAATCGAAACCCGTGGGTGACGACGTTGGCACATGTGTTAAAATTGAGGGATCGAAAGTTATTAGTCAGGAACCATGCCAATGTTCAGAAGGAACAAGTATATCGGTTAAAAGTTTGTTTTACAATGTTCCAGCTCGGCGAAATTTTTTAAAGTCGAACACGGTTGAATTAAGGCATATTATTGAAGAGTTCACACGAATATCAACTGTGAACAACAATATTGGTTTTAGTTATTACAACAACGATAAACTTGTTTTCAAACTTATGCCTGGCAGCATGAAATCAAGAATAGTTTCACTATTTGGAAATGTTTATAACGAAAGGCTGCTAACAGTGAAACAAAAAACTGAAACAGTTAATATTTCAGGATTTATAGGTAAACCCGAGTTCGCCAAGAAAACGAGAGGTGAACAATACTTTTTTGTAAACAATAGATTTATCAAACATCCTTATCTTCATCATGCTGTAAATAATGCATATACTGAGTTAATTCCTGTAGATTCATTTCCCTCGTATTTCATAAATATCGAAATCGACCCAAAGTATATCGACATCAATATTCATCCTACAAAAACTGAAGTGAACTTTCAGGATGCACGCTATGTATATGCAATTTTACAATCGGCAGTAAAGCAGACCATTGGAAAACATGCTCTTACGCCAACTCTTGATTTTGATGTTATTCCTGATATCGAAGCTGCATTTCAAACCAAACCTTCAGCCGATTTAAAGCAACCATCGATAAACCTCGATCCGGAATACAACCCTTTTACTAAACAAAAGTCTGATTTCGCAGGTGATGCAACGTCTTTTAAAAAACCCAGCGTGAAAAATTGGGAAGCACTTTATGATAAACATGGTGAGCAAGATTCGACTAAATCAGGAAATCAGGAAATAATGAACAAGGCAGTTGATCCTGAATCTGAATTTGAAAGCAACAAATTCCTTCAGGTGCATAATAAATTCATTGTTTGTAATGTTAAATCGGGCATGATGCTCATTGATCAGCATTTAGCGCATGAAAGAATAATTTATGAAGATATACTTGACAAGTTAAAAAGTAACTCACAACCTTCACAGCAACAGCTTTTTCCGCAAGAAATCCATATGTCGCCAGGCGATGCCGAAATTGTAAAATCTCTTAAAACCGAATTAGTAAAAATAGGTTTTGGGTTAGAAGAACTGGGTACAAACAGTTTTGTGATAGTAGGTATTCCCACGGACATTAAAGAAAGCTCGGTTACAGGTATTATTGAAAAAATCATTGAAAATCATAAAGCAAATTTAAGCGATTTGAATTATGACAAAAACATTAATTTAGCGCGCTCAATGGCAAGTAATCTGGCAATAAAACCAGGTACTAAACTGGACGAAAAAGAAATGCAGGAGATTTTTGATAGTTTATTTATGTGCAATGTACCAAGAGTTTCGCCGGATGGAAAAAAAACTTTAACAATTGTTGACATAGGGAAATTAGAAGAACTAATTAAATCTAATAAATAAGATGATGAACCATAAACATTGTTAAAATAACTCACATAAATAACTATTCACAAATAACAATAGCTTTTAACATTTAACTAATAACATAAAATGCAGCAATATCGCCCTTCAGGATTTACTATGTTACCGATGGTGGTTAAAAACCTACTAATAATAAACGGATTATTTTTCCTGGCTACAATTGCTTTGGATAGTACTCTTCATATTAATCTCGTTAAATATTTAGGATTGCATTATCCTCTCTCTCACGATTTTGGAATGTGGCAGTTAGTATCGTACATGTTTATGCATGGAGGATTTGCACATATACTGTTTAATATGTTTGCACTTTGGATGTTCGGTAATGTACTCGAAAATGTATGGGGTCCTAGGCGATTTTTAAACTACTATTTAATTACAGGTATCGGAGCCGGAATTGTACAAATTATTGTTGCCTGGTTACGTATAAGTTCGGTAGAAGCAGATCTGTCGCCAGAGCAAATTGCCATTGTAATACAGCAGGGGGCTGATGTGCTAAGCAGGGGCATGAACTATGAAAACCTTGACATGGGAGCTCTTAACTTAATTATTAATACTCCAACAGTTGGTGCGTCAGGCGCCGTTTTCGGAATATTGCTTGCTTTCGGAATGATGTTCCCAAACTCACTCATTTATGTTTATTTTGCCATTCCTGTAAAAGCCAAATATTTTGTAATGATATATGGTGCAATTGAGCTCTATATGGGATTCTCGAATAACCCGGCTGATAACGTGGCTCACTTTGCTCATTTGGGAGGCATGATTTTTGGTTTCTTTTTAATTATGTTCTGGAAAAAAAAGGGGAAACTTAACAACTATTAACTCATCAACTTTAAATACAAAATCCATAATTCAAGATGTTCTCAGTTAATCAACCACAACGAAATACAGGGGAATTACTAAAAAAGATATTCTTTAGCCATAACGTACTTTCGAGGCTCATACTCATAAATACTATTATCTACTTAATCGTTAATCTTATCGGACTTTTTGCATTGCTTTTAAACTTAACTGACAGCAACATATTGAGTCCGCTTGCAAAAGTACTTGCACTTCCTGCCGATTTAAGTGTACTATCTTCAAAACCATGGACAATATTCACGTACATGTTTTTGCAGGAAGGGTTTTTCCATTTGTTATTTAATATGGTGATGTTATATTTTGGGGGTATGATCTTTCAGGAATACCTAAGCCAGGTAAAACTGTTTTGGACTTACATTTTTGGCGGTGTATCCGGAGCCTTATTTTTTATTTTATCCTTTAATTTATTTCCTGTATTTACCTCAATATCAAGTTATGCCATTGCCATGGGAGCATCGGCATCGGTATTAGCCATAATTATTGCAATTGCCACTTATGTCCCTGATTATACTGTCCATCTTTTTCTTTTTGGAAAGTTTAAATTGAAATACCTTGCCATTGCTTTTATCGCCATCGATCTTCTTAGCATACAAACAGATAATCCTGGTGGACATATTGCCCATCTTGGTGGTGCTTTTTGGGGATTTATTTATGCCTTTTCATTAAGAAAAGGAAACGATATCTACAAGATATTTTATATGTTTCAATTACCAAAATTTACATGGAAGAAAAAAGAAACAAAGTTCACTACTTCACGACCAAAAAGTGGCAGACCATTAAGTGATGATGAATATAATAATAGGCGCTCAGCTACTCAGGAAGAAATTGACCATATACTCGACAAAATATCGAAATCAGGATATAGTAGTCTTTCCAGTAAAGAAAAAGAATTACTTTTTAAGACAAGTAATAAAAAATAATAATTAATTTTGAAGTAGTCGGCCGGAATAACCTTTTACAATCTTTAATATCGCTATTCATAGGAACTTGAAATATAATCTGCATTTCAACATATTGAAAAACACATTGTTTGCAATAAACCTTGTAGCAGGTATTGTGTTGATTTTATCAAACCTTGCAGAAATTATTCCTCCTTCGCAAAACACCTGGATTCAGGCTTTAGGACTAATCTACCCAATAATCATTATTGTGAACCTTGCCTTTTTAATCTCTTGGGTAATCGCAAAAAGTAAGTTTGCGGTTTTATCATTTATTTTTATCCTTATTGGATTCAATAATATTTTTAACAATTTCCAGATAACATTATTAAACTCAGTTAACAAACAAGCCGGTGAAATTAAAGTGCTATCGTACAATGTGCAAAATTTTGGAGAAAAAAATAATAATAACTCCGCAATTGTAACAAAAAGCAGGATAATCAAATTTCTTTTAAAGCAAGACGCTGATATTGTATGCATTCAGGAATATCATTCTTCAAACAACAGTTTATACGAGCCACTAAAAGAAATAAGGGATACTTTGAGTTCTCATTCCTATTATTACGAAAGCTATTTTAATCCAAAACATAACCAACTTTCAGGTCTAGTTACATTCTCAAAATACAACGCAATAAACAAAGGAAGGCTAAAATTTAAAGGTTCACGTACTTTTGGTATTTATACAGATGTAGTATTAAATGAGGATACTGTGAGGATTTTTAATATACACCTTGCAAGTATTAAATTAGTACCCGGAGACCTCGATTTCGTTGTTAAACCGGAAGCTGATAATAGTGAAATCTTAAAAAATCATTATTTAGAAATATACCGGAAATTAGCACAGGCCTTTAATTTGCGAGAAAAGCAGCTTAAGTATTTGATCAATAAAATTAATTTAACAAAGTACGATATAATCCTTTGCGGTGATTTTAACGACACTCCTTCATCATGGGTATATAGCCAACTTGAAAAATATATGACTGATACATTTGTGAAAAAAGGAATAGGTGTCGGGCGCACATATGCCGGACCCCTCCCCTTTTTAAGGATTGATTATATATTAACCGGAAAAAGATTTAGTACACATGGGTTTACGCGTCATAGTCTGAAAGAATCTGACCATTATCCCATTTCTGCAATTATTGAGTAATTCAAAACCTATTGGTTTTTAAAAACAAACTCGCCATTTTCTACATCTACCAGAATTTTCTCATTAGGCACAAGTTTACCGGATAGTATCATTTTAGAAAGCTGATTGAGCACTTCACGCTGAATTACTCTTTTTAATGGCCGGGCACCAAATAAAGGATCATATCCTATATCGGCTAATTTGGTTATTGCTTCGTCACTTATACTAATTTCGATGTCGTTTTTTTGCAGCATTTTTTTAACACCAGCAAATTGAAGACCAACAATATCGTGAGTTTCATCCCTGGTTAACGGTTTAAACATTATTATCTCATCTACTCTGTTCAAAAACTCAGGACGTATGGTTTTCTTGAGAAGGTCCAACACCTCATTTTTAGTCTTTTCAAATTTTTCTTCCTGATTTTGCTCGGTTATTCCGGTAAAATTTTCCTGTATTATGTGCGAACCAATATTAGATGTCATAATAATTATAGTATTTTTAAAATCAACAACTCTTCCTTTATTATCGGTAAGTCTTCCGTCATCAAGTACTTGCAATAATATATTAAATACGTCGGGGTGCGCTTTTTCAATTTCGTCAAGTAAAACAACCGAATATGGCTTACGCCTTACTGCCTCAGTTAGCTGACCACTTTCATCATATCCAACATATCCTGGAGGGGCGCCAATAAGACGTGACACAGAGTGACGTTCCTGGTATTCCGACATATCGATACGAACCATTGCATTTTCGTTGCTAAACAGGAAATCGGCTAATGCTTTGGCCAATTCGGTTTTACCAACACCAGTAGTGCCAATAAAAATAAACGATCCAATAGGTCGTTTTTCATCCTGTAAGCCAGCTCTGCTTCTGCGTATGGCATCCGAAATAGCTGCGATTGCATCATCCTGTCCAATTACTCTTGTGTGCAATTCCGTCTCAAGACTAAGAAGTTTTACACGTTCGCTTTGTAGCATCCTGCTCACGGGTATTCCTGTCCATTTTGATACAACATCTGCAATATCTTCAGCGCCAACCTCTTCGTTTATCATTGGGCTGTCGCCCTGAAGTTCTTCAAGTTGAGCTTTATAAGCATCAATTTCTGCCTGAATATCCAGTAATTTACCGTATCGTATTTCAGCAACCTTTCCAAAATCTCCATCGCGTTCCGCCTGTTCAGCTTTAACTTTACAGTTCTCCTGCTCCTGTTTTTTCTGTTGTATATTGTCTACAAGTTCTTTTTCCGCCTTCCATGCAGCCCTAAGGCTCGTTCTCTCTTCGTTTAAATTGGCCAGGTTTTCCTTTATAGCCTGCATCTTTACCTTATCCTTTTCTCTTTTAATAGCTTCCCTTTCTATTTCAAGTTGGCGAACTTTACGTTCAACTATTTCAAGCTCTTCGGGAAGTGAATTTATTTCGAGTTTTAATTTTGATGCAGCTTCATCAATGAGGTCGATGGCTTTATCGGGCAAAAACCTATCAGTGATATAACGCTGTGATAATTCAACTGCTGAAATAATCGCCTCATCTTTAATCCGTACTTTGTGATGTGTTTCGTATCTTTCTTTAAGCCCACGCAAAATTGATATTGCAGACATTGTATCAGGTTCATCAATTAATACTTGTTGAAACCTTCGTTCTAAAGCTTTGTCCTTTTCAAAGAATTTTTGATACTCCTTAAGTGTTGTTGCTCCGATAGCTTTTAGCTCACCTCTTGCAAGCGCTGGTTTGAGGATGTTTGCTGCATCCATTGCTCCCTCACCTTTTCCGGCACCAACTAAAGTGTGTATTTCATCGATAAATAAAATTATTTCTCCATCAGCTGCCACAACTTCCTTAACCACAGCTTTCAACCTTTCTTCAAACTCACCCTTGTATTTAGCTCCGGCAATTAATGCTCCCATATCTAACGAGAAAACCAGATTTGATTTCAGATTTTCCGGAACGTCACCGTTAATGATCCTATGTGCAAGTCCTTCGGCAATTGCAGTTTTACCTACTCCTGGTTCACCAATAAGTATTGGATTATTTTTAGTTCTTCTCGACAATATCTGAAGTACTCTTCTAATTTCCTCATCGCGCCCAATTACCGGGTCGAGTTTGCCTGTGCTTGCCAGATCGTTTAAATTACGAGCATATTTGCTTAATGCATTGTACTGGTCTTCGGCACTTTGGTTAGTTGCGGTTGCTCCTTTCCTTAAGTCCTTAATAGCTTCAATAAGATCATTTTTATTAATATCATTATCTTTCAGTAGATTGGCAGCAGTGCTCTTTACTTCCAGTAAAGCCAAAAGCAGATGCTCAATAGATATGAATTCATCCTTAAACTCTTTAAGATATTGCTTTGACTTCTGAATTACATCCTTTGCTTCGTTAGAAAAGTATTCGTCACCACCGCTAACTTTTGGTAAGGATTCGATTATTTTATCTACTGCAAGTGAAAGAACTGTAAAATTAACGTTTAACTTTTTTAGCAAAAAAGGTGCAACATTTTCATCGACTGTGAAAATTGCCTTAAGCAAATGAATGCTTTCAATGGCCTGATTATTATATGAAGATGCGATTTCCTGTGCTTTTTGAATTGCCTCTTGCGATTTTATGGTGAATTGATTTAAGTTCATATTGTTCATTTTTAGTTAAGGTTATATCAAAAGACTTACCATATAAAAAACACTATCATAAAAAAGAAAATTTGTCACGATATTTTAAAACAAACTGTCAATATGTCCTGATTTTTAGAATGTTATGACATTTGTAAATAATCGCACATCTTATTTAATAAACATTCTCCATTATAATGTTAAAAATAAAAATAAAACAGCCAACAATTCGTTTGTATAAGAGTATTTTTGGAAGTTTGAAGAGTACCTAATAATTAAGAGAGTAACTAAAGTTGAAATTTATAAAGAAGAAAACACTGGTTATAGGTGGTAGCACAAAGCCTGAACGGTATTCAAATAAAGCAATAAGAAAGCTACTTGTTTATGGGCATCCGGTGAAATCAATCGGACTTCGAAAGTCGAAAGTTGAGACAGTTGATATTATTACCGGGAAACCGGATATTGAGAATATTCACACGGTTACTATTTATATCAGACTTTCAAAACAACCCGAATATTATGATTATATATTAAGTTTGAATCCATCACGTATTATTTTCAATCCGGGAACCGAAAATCCAGAATTAGTTTCAATTGCAAAAAATAAAGGAATTGAAATTGTTGAAAATTGTACGCTTGTAATGCTTGATCATGGTTTGTTTTAAGTACTGCACTGTTTAGATTTATTTTTAATTTTGCGGTTCATAAAAATTATTACATAAGGGCATAACTAACACAAAACGGATGATTGGTAAAATAGCAGGACTCTTTACAGTATTATTTAGTTTAATTTTTGCACCTGTCAATGTTACAAGGGCACAAATAATCTGTGATATTTCAATTGATACACCACTACCGGTTTGTCCTGATATTTACTTTGAATTGAGTGTATTTGAAGAACCTAATCTTGTTTTTGACTGGCAGAAAAAATCAGGAAACAATTATGTTTCAGTTGGTAACGAATCAGTTTATGGCACAAGTATTATGGATTCTACAGTCTTTAGGGTAATAGTAATTGACACCCTCACACTTGATACATGTGTAAGTGACCCTTTTAGTGTGAGCGTTCATCAGCAAATTAATATTGAATTTGATCAGTTACAGCTAACATGCACAAATGGTGATAACCAAAATGGTAACACGGCGAAAGTCAGGGCTATTGCAACCGGCGAGTTTCCTCCCAATGAATATCATTATTTCTGGGATGTGTTACCACTCCACGTTGCTCCCGGTGATTCATCACTTGTTGTTGACCTTAAAGCCCACCTGTATTATATGATTACCGTAAGGGATAAATACGGATGTCCTAAAACTGATACTGTTTGGACTGAAGCATATAGTAATCCTGAAGTTGAGATTGATGCAGACCCCGATACTGCATATCTTCAAAATCCGTTTATCACTTATTCATTTATAAATTTATCGGAAGACAGCATTCCCATAACAAATCACTTTTGGTGGTTTAGCGATACAATAGATGATCCTAATAATACGAGTGAACTATTAACACCAACTTATACCTACGGTGAGGTTGGCCAGTTTTATGTAGTACTTACCGTTTACAATCAACAGGGATGCGACACTATTTACACCAAAACAGTTGATGTAAAGCCTGTTAAATTGTTTATTCCAAATGTTTTTACTCCTGGAACCGGCGATAATGTTAATGAAACATTTGTAATTACCGATGACCCTGACAAAAGAATTGTTGATGAATCATTAAGTAAGTTTTATGTCAGTTCACATTTAGTTGTATTTAATGTTATGGGCCGAACGGTGTTTGAAGCCCATAACTATGATAACCAATGGAATGGTGATAATTTGCCTGATGGGGTTTATTATTTTGTGCTTACGTGTAATGGTGTAAAAAGCACCGATGTTTTTAAAGGTTCGGTTACAATAATACGCGGAAAATAATGATTAATCTTATGAAGAATATTGCCCTAATATTATTAGTTACGGTTGGTTTAATTTTACAATCGTGTGAGAACAATAATAAAGAAGTTATATCAACTGATGTTGTTAAAAACACAAAATCAGCAATAGCAGTTGGTGAAAAGGGAACAGCTCCAAAAATGAAATTTGACGAAACAGTGCATGATTTTGGAAATATGATACAAGGTGAACGTGTTATATTTGCTTTTAAATTTGCAAATATTGGAGGTTCCGATCTGGTAATTACCAGGGTAAGCTCAAGTTGTGGGTGTACTGTTGGTAGTTATCCTACAGAGCCTATAGCACCTGGAGATGAAGGTGTTATTGAAGTTGCATTTGACAGCCATAATAGAAAAGGCGTTCAAAATAAAAGTGTCACGGTACTTGCAAATACAGAGCCAAACTCCACTACTTTGCGAATTAAAGCAAAGGTGATACTACCCGAAAGAAACTAATTTTAACCAAATACATTATAAAATGGATATGTTATTTATATTACTGCAAGCGACCGAATCAACAGATGATGGTGGCTGGATGTCGATGTTACCCCTGTTTCTGATTTTGATTGTTTTCTACTTTTTCTTCATACGACCTCAAACAAAGAAGAATAAAGATCAGAAGAAATTTAGGGAGGCATTAAAAAAAGGAGACTCGGTTGTTACATTAGGAGGAATTCATGGTAAAGTTTCTGAAATTAAAGAAACTACTATAACTATGGAAGTTGCAAATCAGGTTAAATTAACTGTTGAAAAAAGCGCAGTTGTTATGGATAGTACTGATATTGGAAAGAAACAATAATCGGCAAATTAAAGTTTTTAGTTTTTTAATACACTAAAATGTAGCAAAAGTTAAATTCCTAAGTATAGTTACAATTGTGTTTTAATTACGAATTTATAAATTGCTTCGGTATTTTTATGAACAGTTCAAATACATACAATACTGTTAAGGAACAGGACAAAAACAAACCTTTTTTCCAATTTAGAAGTAACAGGTTAATTTTTCTAATTTGTATTCTTATTGCAACATTGTTTTGGTTACTTATAAAGCTATCCGACGTATATTCTGTTAATTATGATTTTAGGGTAACTTACAACAATGCTCCTCCCGATTCGCGTCTTACAAAAGTGATTGATTCCACTCTTAACCTGAATCTAACAGCCAGAGGGTTCGCAATATTAAAGATGAGCCTTTTTGACGATATGGAAAACCTTAACATTAATCTTGATTCATACACAATTGAGAATAAGGGAGGTATTAGATATTCCATTTCTACACAGGAACTAACAAAGAAACTTGCTGAAATAATTGGGGTTAGTGAAAAGGATATTAAGTTTTCAAAAGCAACACTTACTTTTGACATGGAAAAAACTAGTGAAAAACTAGTTCAGGTATTGCCTGACTATACTATAAACTTCATGAATCAGTACGATTTGTATAACGATGTTAGAACCGATCCGAACGTTATAATGGTTTACGGTTCCCAAAATATTTTAGATACCTTATCAACTATCCACACAAAGAAACTTATATTGGAAAATGTAATGACCGACATGGTGAAAAAAGTTGAGATAACGAATCCTGACCCGGCTTTACTTAGTTTTGAGGAGTATGAAGTTTCATTGCATTTCAAAGTAGAGAAGTTTACCGAGTCAGAAATAACCATACCAATTAATTTGAATAATTTGGAATATAAGATTAAAACATTTCCATCACAGGTTAAAGTTTATTATAGAGTAGCTCAAATTGATTTTAATGAAGTTAAGGCTCATCAGTTCAATATCCATCCTGTAATCAATAACATAGATATTATGCAGGCCAATAAACTTCCTCTAAAATTGTCGAAACAACCCGACTTTGTACGAAATGTTCGGATAGTTCCATCCGATGTTGAATTCTTGATAATTAAGTAGATAATGCGCAATGATCAAAGTAGCTTTAACCGGAAATATTGGTAGTGGAAAAAGTACAGTTGCAAAAATATTTAGTGTATTTGGGATACCTGTTTTTAATGCTGATATTGAAGCTAGGATGCTTTATTACCACAAGGAGGTTAAAGATAGACTGATGTCGGAGTTATCAGATACCATCCTAAATCCAACCGGTGAAATTGATACAAAAAAACTGGCATCAATAATTTTTAACGATAAACTGGCATTAATTGCGGTTAATGAAATAATCCACCCTTTGGTTCTTTATAAGTATAACAATTGGTGCAATAAGCACAAAAATGACATATACACCATTCACGAAGCTGCAATTATTTTTGAGCTCAACCTTCAAAAGAATTTTGATGTAATAATTAATGTGTCAGCCCCACCCGATATAAGAATTAAGCGTGTGATGGAACGCGATAATATTTCCGAAGTCCAGATTAAAGCCCGAATGGCCAATCAGTTAAGTGATGAAATTAAATGCGATATGTCGCAATTTGTTATTTACAATGATGGTAATAGTTTTTTGATCCCTCAGGTGAATTTAATTCACAACAAATTACTCACCTGGAAATCTTAAATAGATGAGACGAATTTATTTATTAGGTTTCATGGGTGTGGGTAAAAGTACTGCCGGAAGGAATCTTGCATTGAAATTAGGTTGGCAATTTATAGATACTGATACCGTTTTTGAAAAAAAATACAAATTAGATATTGATACTTTTTTCAATAAATATGGCGAAACGCTTTTCAGAAAACTGGAACATGATATATTAATTTCGACATTTAAACTTAATAATTGTGTCATCTCAACCGGAGGAGGAATGCCTTGCTATTTGAACTCTATGCATCAAATTAATCAAAATGGAGTTAGCGTGTATCTTGAAATGAATGAACTGGCGATATATAATCGGTTAATAAATTCAAAACAAAAGCGACCTCTTGTTGTCAACAAATCCGAAAAAGAACTTATGGACTTCATACATCATAAAATCAGTGAACGGCTTCCATGCTACAAACAAGCAATGATTACTGTTCCTGCACTTTCAATTAATATTGACTCTTTACATGATGAGATAATTGCTTATAAGTTTTAAGGTTTATCGCTTAATCAGCAAAGCTACATTTTCAACATGGTGTGTTTGCGGGAACATATCAACAGGCTGCGTTTTTACTACATCATATTTTTCTGATAATAAAGCGATATCCCGTGCTTGTGTTGCAGGGTTACAACTTACATAAACTATTTTTTTGGGCTCGGCAAGTAATATCTGCTTTACTACTTTCTCATGCATGCCAGCCCGCGGCGGGTCGGTTATAATAACATCCGGTTTGCCATTCTCGTTTATAAATTCGGGAGTGAGTATTTTCGCCATATCACCAACAAAAAACTCTATGTTATTAATATTATTTAATGATGCATTCTCTTTTGCATCTTCAATAGCTTGTTCAATATACTCAATACCAACAACTTTCTTAACTGAATTTGCAATAAATGCAGCAATCGTACCCGTCCCTGTATACAGATCATAAACAAGCTCATCACCCTTAAAATCGGCAAAATCGAAGGCTGCTTTGTATAATTTGAATGCTTGTAATGAATTGGTTTGATAGAATGAAACAGGCCCTACCTTGAACTTAAGGGCATCATTATTACTTACCGGGGATTGCATTTCTTCAAACAGATATGGTTTTCCCTTAAACAGTTTTATTTCGAGATCCCAAATAGTGTCGTTATTTTTCTCGTTAACAACATACATTAGTGAAGTAATCACCGGAAATTTATCGCTAATATTTTGCAATATTTCTGCTATGTCAATATCGTCGTATCGGAATATCAATATTACCAAAAGTTCACTTGTTGATGAAGTCCGTATTATTAAATTACGCAAAAAACCTTCATGGTTTCTAACGTTATAAAATTCAAGACCTTTCTCCAATGCGTATTCCTTAATCGCCAGCCGTATGTCATTTGATGGTTCTTTCTGCAGATAGCAGTGATCAATGTCTAGAATTTTATCAAACATTCCCGGTAAATGAAATCCTAAACCATTGGTGTTCTGATGACCACCTTTTTCTTTTGGAGTATCCAAATTAGTGAGCCATCTGCGATCAGAAAATGTGAACTCCAGTTTATTCCTATAATAATATTCGTTTTCAACCCCAATAATTGGAAAAAATTTCCCTATTTCTACTTTTGCTATCCGATCGAAATTATCCTTAACTTGTTTTTGTTTGTTGATCAGCTGGTTTTCATAACTTATATGCTGCCACTTACATCCTCCACATAATCCGAAATGAGAGCAAATAGGATCTCTTCGTTGACTGGAATATGTATGAAATTTAGTTATTTTTCCTTCGAGATACGATTTTCGTTTTTTTACAATCTGAATATCAACAATATCGCCCGGTGCAGCCATTGGTACAAATACTACTTTTTCATTTATTCGGGCTATACATTTGCCCTCGGCTGCGGCATCGGTTATTTCGACGTTTTCGTGAAACGGAAGTGGTGTTTTTTTTCGTGCCATTTGGGAGTTAGTGATAAGAGTTAATAGTTATACTTTATAAGTTGTGACTTTTAATTTGAAGGTTGAATGGATAAAGATTCATTTACATTCTTTCAGGAACCTGTATTCCTAGCAATGCCATTGATGATTTTATATTGTTACCTGTAAATTCCGAAAGTAAAATCCTGAAGTTTCTTTTGTTTTCATCAACTTCCTTAAGAATTACAACTTCATGATAGTACTGATTGTATTCCTTAGCGAGCTCATATGCATAGTTTGCTATAAGGGCAGGACTGTGACTGTAAGCAGCCTGTTTTGTGATTTCAGGATAATTATGCAATAATTTTAATAATGATATTTCCTTTCTCTCAAATTTATAATCGATGTTAAACTTTAAGTTGTAATTAATTTTAAGCTGATTTGATTTTCTGATGATTGACCTTATTCGTGCGTGAGTGTATTGAATAAAAGGCCCTGTGTTGCCGTTAAAGTCGATTGATTCGACAGGGTTAAAAACCATGGTTTTTTTGGGATCTACCTTAAGAATAAAATATTTTAAAGCTCCCATACTAAGCATATTAAAAAGTTCGGTTGCTTCATCATTACTAAAGTCATCAAATTTTCCCAATTCTTCTGATGTTTTTTTTGCTGTTAAATACATTTCATCTATCAGATCGTCAGCATCAACAACAGTTCCTTCCCTCGATTTCATTTTGCCGAAAGGAAGCTCAACCATACCATAATTTAAATGACGAATGTGATCAGCCCAACTTTTTCCTAATTTTTTCAGTATAAGCTTAAGAACATCAAAATGATAATTCTGTTCGTTACCAACTACATATATTAATTCGGAAGGATGATAATCATCGTAGCGTAATTGAGCAGTTCCAATGTCCTGGGTCATGTATACCGATGTACCATCAGCTCGTATGAGTAGCTTTTCATCAAGACCATCTTCTGATAAATCACACCAAACAGAACCATCATCTTTTTGAAAAAATACACCTGAGCGAAGCCCTTCTTCTACGAGTTTTTTACCCAGCAGATATGTTTCTGATTCATAATACACTTTGTCGAAGCTTATACCCATTCGTGCGTAAGTAGCGTCCATACCTTTATAAACCCAGTTGTTCATTTTTTTCCAAAGTTCCCTTACCTCCTCTATTCCATCTTCCCAATCCTTCAGCATTTGCTTTGACTCCAACATTAAAGATGTACTATTTGACGCCTCGTCTTTAGTAAAGCCATCCGCCATAAGTGAAGTAATTTCCTCCTTGTTTTTTTTGTCGAAAAGAACATAATAATCACCGACGAGTCTATCCCCTTTTATGTTTGAATTTTCAGGATTGTTATTGTTGCCCCATTTTTGCCAGGCAACCATCGATTTGCAAATGTGTATACCTCTGTCGTTAACGAGATTAACTCTGGCAACTTTTTGACCATTGTTATTCAGTATCTCCGCAACCGACCATCCTATTAAATTATTTCTAATATGCCCAAGGTGAAGCGGTTTATTAGTATTTGGTGAAGAAAACTCAACAACTACAGGGTCAGTATCTTTTTGATTATGACTACCAAAATTACTTTTGCCAACATTTTCATTGAAAAAATCTAACCAATAGACATTAGAAATTGAAAGGTTTAAAAAACCTTTAATAATATTGTAGCCGGTTACTTCGATCAAATTAGCAACCATATATTTGCCAAGTTCTTCGGCAGTTTGTTCAACTCCCTTCTTCGATGTTTTAAGTAACGGAAAAACAACAATTGTATAGTCGCCCTCAAACTCTTCCCTGGTTTTTTGAACCTGGGCAATGTTACACGGAATTTCTTGTCCGTAAAGCTCTTTTATGGCTTTGTGTATGGTGTTAATCAGTATTTGCTCAATCATCAAAAATAAAAATATTTTAAGGTGCAAAAGTAGACAAAAAACCCGCTGAATGGAATTTCCTCTAACGCGTATCACTAAAATTATACAACAAGTAAAAAAGAGGAAATCTTTCAGCGGGTTGAAAAGATAAGCCTACAAAGCTGATAAATTCAGAGTGATTGTAAAGATTTTTTCGACCCGCTAAGTCCAAGTCGACTTAGCGGGTCTTAAAATATATCTATTTGATAATAAATTTACTGTTGATATTGGTGATAATCCCTTCAATTTTAATAGTGTAGCTGCCTGGCAGCACATCCAAATCGATATCGTTAATAAAATTATTACTCAATTGAACATTTGATTTCTCATATACAACTTTACCCAATGAGTTAAAAATCCTGATATCTGCATTTTCATTTGCAATATTTTCCAGCTTAAGCGTAAATTTGCCATTATTGGGATTAGGATACAACGATATCCTTCCCTGGCTGCTTAAGTCTGAAATATCTGTACAATACAAAGTAAGTAGCATATCATCAATAACTGTTGGGCATATATTGCCACTGGTGGCAGTTAGAGTAAGTGTAACCTCCTTAATAATTTTATCATTTTCACCAGGTATATAGGTTGGGTTTTCAGAATTTGCATCATCAAATGTCCCGTCACCCGTTGATGTCCATAATATTTCTTCGTAGTTTAAGGCAGATGCATCATTAATAGTGTAAGTAAGCATTGAGCAAATATCGGCATCAATTCCTGCGAAAGCTGTTGTTGCAGAATGAACTATTAATTCAAGCTGATCACTAATAGGTTCACATGCCTCTGCTCCAATAACCGTAAGAATAAGCGATGTTACACCGTTTTCAATATCAGTTGGTCCAGGTGAGTAATTTGGATTAACGATTCCTGCATCATCAAACGTACCGTCACCAAGCGTTGTCCACTCCAGCGAATTGTAATTTTCTGCCATTGCATCGGCAATAAAATATGATTCATTGCTACAAACAGATCCTGTTTCACCAGAATACGAACTAGGTGCTTTTCCGATAGTAAAATTAACATCATCGCTAACTGTATTCTCCGGCCCATATCCTGTTAGTGTTAACATAACTGCTCCTGCTTCAATATCCTCTGCACTTGGCATATAAATAGGGGTTAGTATATGATCATCATCAAAAATTCCGGTTCCGGATGTTATCCATAATGTTGAGTCGCAATAGCTTACAATACCCTGGCATTGTATTTCATCAGTTTCACAGAAATTAGCATCCATACCTGCAAAAGCAGAGGTTATTGGTGGTAATGGCAGAACTATATAATCAACTCTTGCACAGTCTTCACCGTTAGTCACCGAATAGTCTTTACTATATTGCCATCTGAAGGTGCGGGTCCCTGCGCTTACCGGAAATGATACACGTTGCCATGGCATTTCCCCCGACCAATTTACTTTCAGGACTCCATCTATATAAAATCTAAAGAAGTCGTATGCCTGCTCGGAGCTAACCATTGCATAAAATGATATACTGTCGGCAGTATACACATCATAAATCAGCGTCATCCAGGTTGATTGTTGGTCGGTTATTGGCCCTGACTGGTTGCAGTAAGTTCCTTCGTAAGGATTGCTTGTTGAAACAAACCAGTTATTATTACCACCTGTTTGCCATTCAAATTGACTCATATCTCCGGTTTCCCAGTCTTCAATTATCAATCCGGCAGGTTTTGAGAATATAGTTTCAGCCTCATATCCACCCGATTCAAGGTGATAAATAAATTCAATTAATGAGCCCAGTGGGGTTCCATCAGCAACAGTAATATTAAATGTTGCCGTAGCCATTGTATCACTTTCAATATCTCCAATATCGAATTCACTGCTATTTAGTGTAATAAAAGGGCTCGTAGTGATTAACGATCCGAAGGAGCTTAAAGCAACATAAGAACCGTCATTATAATTATCGATTATAAGGTCAATCGTTTCACCGGGATCGAGGTTGCCATTTCCATTACCATGTTCAGAATCATCAATATTCATCTGCCCTATACTGAGTAGCGGTGCGTGACCTGTTACACTCATTGTGGACGTCCAAATATCGGTGCCGTCTGTCGCCTCAATGGCGAAAACAACATTATGCATATCGGGAATATTGTTAGCTACTTCCCATGCGAAGCCATCAGGTATTGCGGAAGTTGCTCCTGCAGGAACATTGCCATAATCTTCGATGTCATCAGTTAATACAATGTATGGATCGGATGTTGCAATATTTACAGAAATATCCACACCCTCTTCAACACCAATATTTTTCATCGTAATTGTAGTTAACGTAGATTCACCACATTCCATAATCCCATTGCTATTGCCGTTTACATCGTTAATAATAAAATCATTGTATATTACGTATGGTCCATCGGGAGGAATTACATCCACAAATGATTCATAACGATAATAGTTTTGTTTCGTAACTGTTACAAGTATTTGATCAGGAGGCATTTGTGCAACTATTGAAATTGAAACCGGAGATCCGGTTCCAACAGCTGTTCCGATAATTTCATTGTTAACCGTTAATGCAATAAATGAGTCTGCATCAGCACTAACTTCAAAACTTGTTTCACCGGCAATAAGCCCGACCTCATGACTAACTGTTAAATATTGAGGTACTTCAGAATAAACAACCGAAAATGCATCACCATGGTGGTGAAAAAGGTTATAAGTTACTTCTTTATTATTGGTATTGTAAGGCCATGATGATTGTTGTAGAAAATATTTTCCGGCGGCATTTCCAAATGCAGGAAGAATACCTCTTGAGTCGGGAGTTGTTCCGTAATCTGGCATAAATTCTGGCCACATGTTATCATATAAGCCCCAAACATAAGTATCATTCACAAATGAATATGACACTTCGGAAGCAGCAATTATCCCTAATGCACCTGAATTTTGTCCGTTATATTTATACCTGTGAAATTTCTCAGCAAAACATTCACTTGGGCTATTGTACATGCCTGTAAGGCAGTTAATTGAAAAAATAAAAGTAAGATCGGTGTTGGTCAAACCGTTAATGTTATTGTTTGAATAATCCGGTTCGCCCCACCCGGTTGTGCCGCCATGATCGCGATGTTGAAGGATAAATGCTCCGCTATTGATTGCATTGTTTACTTCAGTTGCATTTCCGCCACTCCATCCACCAAGTTCGGCAGGTGTTGCAGGGATATATCCCAACCCGTTAGGTCCAAAATAATTTAGTACAGTAGCTGTATTTGTTGCTGTTGACCAGGGATCAACTGCCGGATTTCCTCCATAGATTGCATTAATCCTTACAGGATCTTTACCATGAACATTTTTAAGGAAACCACCTACAGTTTCAGAGCATATCTGAAACCACCTTTCGGTTTGCCAGCCCAAAGCGGTGATAGGATTATTATAAAAATCGGGATTAACCGGAGGAGTTCGCTCGTAGTTAAGTACTTTAGTAACAAAGGTTTCGAGGTGACCTTCGTTTTGAGCGGTCATTCTTGCAAATATAACTTCGGGCATATGATCGCCATCAACATCACCAAAAATATTATCACTTACACAATAATT
Source organism: Bacteroidota bacterium (assembly GCA_014382445.1). Lineage (GTDB taxonomy): Bacteria > Bacteroidota > Bacteroidia > Bacteroidales > F082. Next base: position 28,184 of record JACNJS010000039.1, on the reverse strand, counting down.
GTTGTAAATTGGTGAGATAATTGTATTTCCCGAAGTCCCGTAATCGGCCATTAGAAGAACTGCTGCGGGAGGGATATCCCAAGTGTTATAAGCGTTGTTAACCCATCCTTCGATGGCAGATACTGTGTTACCGCCAACTTCAGTTGTAGTAAAAACATTGGTTGTAATGCCTTGTCTGATTCTGAAATTCTTCAACGAATCGGCCCATGAAATAAATGTTGCGTCATCAGGCACAATTATAACGTATTCAAAACCCGTTTCATTAGTTCCACGCATAGAAGTATTTACTTCTTCTATGGATGACTGGTTAAGAATAGCATCGCGCATAATTGGGTCCCACCAACGGCTTCTGAGCCTGTCTTCTCCAAACTGACCGTTACCACCTTCAAAAGTAATTTCAATTTCAATATCGCGATGTATTATCATCTGATTGGTTACCGGGTTATATTGAAATGGACTTATGCCTACAATAACCACATCCATTCCCCTTATTTTTGAGGGACTTGATATTTTAACAATATCATTTGGATAGAACTGGTTTTTAGAATAAATTTTTGGATCTTTGTTAAACACAAGTGGACCATTTTCATTATCTTTTGGGATAATTGGTGCTGGTGCAATTATAATGTTTTCAACTTGAGTAGTTTGTTTACGAACCACCTTAGCGCTAACTGTAGCTCCTTGAGGAACAGCTATATAATTACTAAAAGAAGGAATATTTGGTGCTCCCTCATTATTTTGGAGATAGACACCGCCAGTAGTAATTGTTTGCATTGGATTATTATCAACCATAGTTTCACTAACGCTGTATGCATTAATAGATGAGTTGATAACAAGTCCGTTTTCGCCTTGAGTTTTAAGACTAATACCCTGTTTACCCCAGTTGTTTTCATATGTAACTTTGCTGCTTTGAGCAGTTAAACCGGTAATATTGAAAACCAAGAGAGCTATCCATAATGCTCTCAGGAAAAAAGTAATTCGTTTTTTCATATTAAGTTATTTAGTTGATAATAAAATAATCCATTGTTCTTCAAACGAAAAAATAATAGCTTACCCCTAATTAAGTTTTGGCTTATATCTAACACTTGACAAGCACTTTGGTAAAAAAGTTGCTGCAAGCGACGCCAAACATAACGATTATCTTTAATATGACAATGCATTGATTGAATAATATGTTATTTTGCAATAATTATAGGTCAATTTAGAATAAATATAAATTAGCAAATTAACAGGTACTTGGTTCGCTAAGAATCATTTGTTGGACTAAAGTATAAAAATTCAAAGTAATTATTTAACCTCTTGAAAATTTTTCTAAATTTATCCGATTTTTCCAATGTAGTTAAACTAATGCTGAAAAAGGACAATATACAATTAAGGCCACCGGAACCCGAAGATGTTGAATTTTTATTGAATCTGGAGAATAATCCCAGTTTATGGAATATAAGCAATACACATAACCCATTTTCCAGGTTCGATATTGAGCAGTACGTGTTACTTTTTGATAAGGATATTTATTCGGTAAAACAATTAAGGCTAATGATTGATTGTACGGAAGAAGGAAAAACACAGACTATAGGTACAATAGACATTTTTGATTTTGATGCTCATAACAAAAGGGCAGGAATAGGTATCACCATTATTGAAAAAAAAAGGAAAAAAGGATATGCGGGAACTGCTTTGGATATACTTATTAAATATATGTTCACTCTCTTGAATCTCCATCAAATATATTGCAATATTGGGCAAGATAATGTTGAAAGTTTTGATCTTTTTAAGAGCAGAGGATTTACCGAAGCAGGTATTAAAAAAGACTGGAATATGAAAAATAACAGATGGGTTGATGAACATTTTTTTCAGTTAATAACCCCTGATATACATTAAATTATAAATTAAACCAACCAAAGCCATGTCATATTATCATACAAAATATGTTATTAACAAAAGGAAGAAAAAACCGTATCTGAAATTTTTAATTTGGTTTATTATTGTAATAATACTTACAGGAGGTGCAGGGGGATATTTGTTGTATCAGGTAATTTACAAACCAAATGTATGGACGGCTGACGGAAAAAATGTATCGATTTTTATACCCACACAATCAAATTTTGACGATGTAAAACAATTATTGTTCGAAAAAGGACTTATAATTCACCGTAACAATTTTATTTGGTGGGCACAAAAAAAGAAATACCCCGATTTGGTTAAGCCCGGGCATTATATTCTAAAAAATAATATGACCAATAAAGAAGTTATTAAATTATTGCGATCGGGCAACCAAATGCCGGTTAAGGTAATATTTAATAATGTTAGAGATATTTATCAATTGGCAGGCCGAATTAGTAAGCAAATTGAAGCTGATTCGCTTTCATTATTAACCGAATTTACAAATGTAGAGGAATTGAATAAAATGAGTTTGAATCCTGAAATTATCTCCACAATTTTTATACCCAACACCTACGAATTTTATTGGAACACATCTGCTAAAGGATTTTTAAAAAGGATGTACGAAGAATACCTTGGCTTTTGGAATACTGATCGAACCACCAAAGCCGAGAAGTTGAATATGACCATTCCTGAAGTTATAACTCTTGCATCCATAATTGAAAAAGAAACAAATAAAAACGATGAGAAAACCCTTATTGCAGGCGTTTATATAAACAGGCTTGATATTGGATGGCGCCTGCAAGCTGATCCTACTTTAATTTTTGCACTTGATGATTACTCTATTAAACGTGTGCTAAATGTTCACAAGGAGCTGGATTCACCTTATAACACTTATAAACATGGCGGATTGCCTCCGGGGCCAATTTGTATCCCATCAATTTCTTCAATTGATGCCGTACTTAACCCTCAAAATGAAGGGTATCTTTTCTTTTGCGCTAAAGATGATCTGTCGGGTTACCACGAGTTTGCCCGAACAAATACAGAACACACACTAAATGCACGAAAATACCAGAAAGCTCTCGATAACATGCGCATATATAAATAATGAAGGCATTTAAAGCATACGATATCAGGGGATTGTGGAATAGTGAAATTAATGCTGAGATTGCTTACAAGATTGGATACTTTATACCTAAGGTTTTTGATGTTAATAAGATACTTGTCGGAAGGGACATTAGGCTATCTTCTGATGGGTTTTTTTGTGCCTTAACAGATGGAATGACCGATGCAGGTGCTGATGTATATGATGCCGGTCTCACCACTACACCTATGGTTTACTGGGGAACAGGAAAGTTTAATTTTGAAGCTTCAGTAATGATTACTGCCTCCCATAATTCAAGTGGTTATAATGGTTTAAAATTTTCAGCGAAAAATGTTCAGCCTATAGGTTATGATAATGGACTTAATATTCTCGAAAGTTTAGTTGAAAGCAACACACCGGTTATTAAAAAAAGTAAAGGCTATATTTCAAAGTTCGATTATATCGACGATTATGTTAAATTTTTAAACAAATACAAACAGGATTATTCTGAACTTAAAATTTCCATTGATTGTTCTAACGGAATGGCGGCATTATTCGCAAAGGAACTTTTTGGTATTAAACCTGATTATATTAACGAAGTCATGGATGGCTCTTTTCCAGGTCATGAACCCAATCCGCTGGCACCGGAAAATCAGCAACAAATTAAAAATATTGTAAAAAAAAACTGCAGTGATGTAGGAGTGATATTTGATGGAGATGCTGATAGAGTTATGTTTATTGATGAAAATGGAATGTTTATTTCTCCCGATTTGATAATTGCCTTACTTGGGCATTATTTTTTTGAAGAAAGAAATGAAAAAGGGAAAGTCGTTCAGGATATACGTACTTCAAAAGCTGTTGGAGAATATTTGAAAAGATTTAACGCTGAACTGGTAATTTGGAAAGTTGGAAGAGCATTTGCTGCAACCCGACTTAAAGAGGTTGATGGAGTATATGGAGGTGAGTTAGCAGGGCACTACTATTTTAGAGATTTTTATTATTCCGATAGCGGCCTGATGGCAGCATTGATTGTGCTAAACATAATAAAGAAATTTAAGACCAGGGGCATAACTTTTTCAGGATTGATCAGCAGGATTTCGTCATATGCAAATACCGGCGAAGTAAACTTTGTTGTTGCTGAAAAACAAAAAGCAATGGACGAAGTGTTGGCTTATTTTAAAAATAATGAACCACCGGTTGAGTTTTTTGATTTCGATGGTTACAGGCTCGAGTTTAACGATTGGTGGTTCAACATTCGACCTTCAAATACTGAGCCATTTCTGCGGTTTTTAGCTGAGGCGAAAAGTGAAGAAATGCTTAGCGAAAAAACAGCTTTAGTTTACAAAATTCTCGAAAAATATTCCTAAAATGAAATATGTAAGGAATGATATTCTGACTATTGTGTCCGTAATTGCATTATTGTTTTCATGCTTGCCATCCGTTAGTTCACAGGAACTTCAACGCAATTCTGATTCAATTAACAAGCAAAAACTCAATACTGTAATTTATACAGGAGCAGGACTTTATACAGCTACACTGGGCGTACTTTACTTTGGGTGGTATAAAGATAATGCATTATCATCATTTCACTGGTACAATGATAATAAAGCATGGCTTCAGGCCGACAAGGGCGGACATTTAGTTTCCACATATGTTATGAGTAATTATGCATTTTGGTCTTTGCGATGGGCTGGTGTTAACAATAATAAAGCAGCGTTGTATGCAGGATTTATGGGTTGGTCGGCATTGACAGTAATTGAGATTCTCGATTCATTTTCAGCTGATTGGGGAGCATCATCAGGGGATTTGATTGCAAATACTGCCAGTGCTGCCTTTTTTACAACGCAGCAAGTGTTGTGGAAAGAGCAGCGCATAAGGCTAAAATTTTCATATCACCCCACTCAGCTTGCTAAGTATCGCCCTGATTTGTTAGGAGAAACTGAGATGCAGCGCATGTTGAAAGATTATAATGGACAAACTTTCTGGATATCGGCAAACATAAGATCATTTATTAAAAATGAAACAAAATTTCCGCAATGGATAGATTTATCGGTTGGGTACGGTGGTACGGGAATGTTAGGATCATTTTCAAATCCAACTGAATGGAATGGAAATGAGTTACCACATTATAATCGTACTCGACATTATTACTTTTCGTTAGATATTGACTGGACCCGTATCAATACTAATTCGTCATTATTACGCTTTGCTTTTAAAGCTCTTAGCTTTGTTAAAGCTCCTTTTCCTACAATAGAATACAACAAAGAAGATCAATTTGTTTTTCATTGGTTGTTTTTTTAGCTCCGCATTTATGAATAAGCTAGTATATCGTTATTAAGATAAAGAGACAGTGTGAGTTTTATATCATTTCCCTTTTGAGATAGTGTTATATAATCATCACATCCCGAAACCAGAGCATCTTCTTTAGTAGGCGTTTTAAAGTCGTATGTTATTAATGCAATAATAGGTAATTCATTTTTGAATGCCTTAATGGCTTTTGTAATTGTCATTCCTTTCATTCCTGATAGATCGAAGTCAATTATCATTAAATCGGTTTTGTAGTCTTTCTGGCAAGATTCAACTGCCTCCATACCGTTTTTTATTTGAGTTAGTTTAGCACCACTTCCTTCCACGGAATTTGATATTCTTATAAACTTGTCATTGTGATTTGTTACAACTGAAATACTTTTGCCTTTCAGGCAATCTTTTTTGATCATGGAATTTACTACTAAGGGTTTATAAGGGATAGTAAATGAGAAACGTGAACCTCTGCCAATTTCTGATTCAACCCATATTCTCCCACCAAGGAACCCAACTATAGCTTTTGAAATGCTTAACCCCAGTCCACTTCCACCATACAGTTTTTCCGGGTTATCATGAGTTAATCTGGTAAATCTATCAAAAATAGATTCAAAGTGCTTTTTTTCAATTCCAACGCCAGTATCGGTCACAGTAAACGTAATATCCTTACCCGAAATACTGTATTTAAGATCAACATTTCCTTTTTCTGTGAATTTAAAAGCGTTGCTTAGCAGATGGAGTATAATTTGTTTAAGCCTTGGTAAATCTGTTTCAATTATAGTATTCTTATCTGAGGGACAAGTATTTATTGTGAATTTTATTGGTTTGCTGGTGTTTGAATAATATTCTTTAAAAATCTCAGTCAAAAGTTTTTTAAGCTCTACAGGTTCATTTGATATTAGTATATAGCCCGATTGTAATCTGGAGAAATCGATAATTTCATCAATTATTTTGTGGAGTTGATTACCAGAACTTATAATGGACTCGTAATATTCTTCTGCTTCTTCTGCATTGAGGTTTTGTTTTTTTAGAAGCTGAGCAAAACCCATCAAACTATTAAGCGGAGTCCTTATTTCATGTTGCATATTATGAAGGAAAGATGTTTTAATATTATCACTTTGCTCGGCCTTTTCTTTAGCGATTATAAGCTCCTGGTCTTGCTTCTTCCTTTTAGATATATCTCTCCATACAACATAAAGATATTCACTTCCTGATATGGGGATTAATGTAAGTGATACGTCAACATAAAATGGTTTTTTCCTTTTGTTAACATGTAGCCATTCAAACCTGTTATAGCCTTCCCTACGAGCTTTATCAATCATGTCGCCCGCTTTTATAATTGACAATTGGCCATCAGGTTGTTTAATGGGCGATATTTTCCCGGGATGCGTTTCAAAAAGTTCATTTTTATCTTTAAACCCCAATATTTTTACTGCAGCATTGTTACAGTCAATAAAGGTATCATTGCGTCCTATAATAAGAACAGGATCACTGGTTCTCTCAAAAAGCAACTTGTATTTCTCTTCGCTTTCAAAATATGATGATTCTACAAACCTGCTTTTCGTTATATCATTACCGGAGCTAAGGCTGCCCGCAATATTACCCTCATCATCATAAAGCAATGTATTTTGCCATGATATTATCCGTTCTTTTCCTGCCTTGGTAATAATTTTGTTTTCTTCATTTTTAAAGCTCAATTTGCCATCACCCGATATTACATATAAAAAGTTTGTATATAATTTATGTTTATCACTTACTGGCACAAAGTTGTTAAACCAGTTTTTGCCCACAATATCTTCCTCCCTGTATCCAAGTGTAAGGTAACCTTTTTTATTAATCAGGGTAACAATCCCATCTCTATCTAACGCCAATATTATTACATCTGCTACATTTAGATATTTGTGAGCTTTATCACGTTCTTTTTTGAGAAGCTTTTCGGCGAATCTTCTCTGCTTTATCATTATGTTTGCCGAATGGGCCAACTCTTTAAACTCTTCAACATGTAGCTTTTCGCGATCAATAATAGAAATATCGTCAGGTCTTTGTGTTAAAAATGACATGAAAACTGAAAATTCTCGTTTGATGAAACCTGAAAGAAACATTGCAACAGCTAACACAATACCCAGTAGCCCTATAAATAAAAGGATTATATAAAGTATTTTTTTTAATAAAATTTCTATGTGCTGATTTTTACTTTCTTGAATAAAGATTCCTAAATCATCAAGATAAATTCCAGCACCAATAATCCATTCCCAGTCATTATAACCATATACATACGACAATTTTGGTACAGGAGTAAATGAGTCGAGTCTTTTAAATTTATATTTAAAAAAACCACCCTCAGGATTATTTACAAGATTGAGTTCAATATCAAATAATTTCAAACCATCGGGATCAGTCATGTTGTTAACATCTTTTTTGCCGATAATCTTAACGCCATCAAAAATTAATGCACGGCCATCATACGTATTAATGAAAATATATCCACCATGGATTAGCCTGATAGTACTAACATAATCCAATATTTTCTCTTGTAATTCAACGGTGGATTTGTGATTGCCATATTTTCGGGAGAAATTAATAAGAGAAACTACTTTTTTTACTTCGCTCTTCAAAAATTCACGCTGCTCAGATTCATATGTTTCTTTTATTTCGGCAATTATTTCCTTCGACTTTATTATTTCAGTAAAAACCCAAAGAACACTTATAGAGAAAAGAGTAAAAGTAGCTGTCGCTATTAATATGAAAAATGAGCTTCTTCTAATACTAATTTTAATCTTTTTCATTTAGTAATTTGTTATCCATAATTGGTTGTCTGTTAATCAATAATCATCGATTTTTTTGGGTTTTTACCTTCGTGGCCTTTATAGTAGGCTTTTATTTCCACAATATCTTTTTGATAATCGCCAGTGGGATAGAACAACTTCTTCATCCCACCTTTTTTTGTTTTATAATCTAAAACTCCTAAAATAATTGGCACCTTTGCTGCCAGTGCAATGTAGTAGAATCCTCGTTTCCACTCTTTTACAAGCTTGCGGGTTCCTTCCGGAGTAATTGATATAAACAATGAATCATGCTCGTTGAACATACTAGCTACAGTATCTGTTAACTTGGTTGATTGGTTACGATTTACCGGTAATCCTCCCAGCTTTTTTAATAAACCGGCATATGGCCATTTAAAAGCTTCACTTTTAATAAGCAGTTTCGACTCAACTTCCATATGCCAAAAACCTAGTTTACCAATAAAGAAATCCATATAACTTGTGTGTGGTGCAACTATTATTACAGCTTTTTTAATATCGTCGGGTATTTCGCTATTGATTTCCCAACCCATTAAATTGAGTAATAAATCAGATACTGCTTTCATTCATAATTGATTTTTTAAAACACAAATGTAACAAAATAATAATTTGCCTAAATTTGAGCGTATCGTTTAAAATTATATTTTTGACCCAAAAAATAATTAAAATGAGATTTAAACAAAATGGCTTAAATATATTAATTATTTTGCTGTGTACTTTTCTTTTTGTCTCAGTTGGCCGCAAATCAGGCGAAACCATAAAAATTATTGAAAAGCCAATAAATTCGGCAAGCGATATAATTCCGATTAATGATTCGTTAGTGATACCATATGTATACACAAGTACTGTTTCGCTTGGTAACCTGCCAATTGATGAAAAGAAAAAAAAGTTCTTCGATATGATGTTACCAGCTATTTTGGTTGCTAAAAAAGAACTTAAAATTGTACTTCAAAAAGTAAACTCAATTTCTGAAAAGGCTGAATTGTCGCATGAAGAAACATCGTTTATTGAGAATTTAAAAGAAAAATATAATGCATCCAGTATCGAGATATTGAAAAGAAGGCTTCATACATTTCCGGTTAGCATTGTGCTTGCTCAGGCAGCTATTGAAAGTGCCTGGGGTACTTCGCGATTTTTCATTGAGGCTAATAACCCATTCGGTCTTTGGTCGTTTAATCCTGATCAGGAAAGAATTATGGCCTCATCAACCCGGGCAGGTAAAAAAGTATATTTGAGAAAGTTCAATAATCTGGAGCAAGCCATCGACGGTTATTTCACAACATTATCAACCGGTCCTTATTCTGATTTTAGATCAGAACGTATTATTACCGACGACCCTTATATACTTGTTAATTACCTGATTGACTATTCGGAACGACGTGAAGCATATGTTGAAGAACTTTCACATGTTATTAGGACTAATGATCTCGTAAAATACGATAAATACAAACTTGCTCCCATCTATTTGATTTGGAACTAATAAATCTGTTTATGTAAGGGGTTATGCAGGCCGACAGATGATAATGCAGATATATATGTTTTAACTAAACATTAAACCTAATATGCATCACATCACCGTCTTCAACCACGTAATTTTTTCCTTCAACATGAAACTTACCAGCATCCTTAACAGCCTGCTCTGAACCATATGAAATATAGTCGTCATATTTAATAACTTCGGCACGTATAAACCCGCGTTGAAGATCGCTATGTATAACACCTGATGCGTCCGGTGCTTTCATTCCCTTCTTTATTGTCCAGGCTCTTACTTCCTTCGGACCGGCAGTAAAAAATGAATGAAGATTCAGAGCATCATAAGCAGCGCGAACTAACCTGTTCACACCAGGTTCCACTAAACCAGAATCTTCAAGAAATTCCTTCCTGTCGTTTTCATCTTCCAATTCAGATATTTCAGCTTCGAGTTTCCCGGCTACTACAATAACATTATCCTCACTACCTAAATGATCAATTACACTTCTTACATAGTTATTTCCATTGGTGGCTGAAGTATCATCAACATTACACACATAAAGTACTGTTTTATCCGTAAGTAATTGCATATCCTTTATAAACATTTCATCACCACTGGCAATTGGTGCAGTACGTGCGTTCCCAAAATTTTCGAGATGTTCCTTATATTTAGTGAGAACTTCTATACCTTTTTTGGCATCTTTATCCCCCGACTTAACTAGTTTTTCCAATCTCTGAATTTTCCTAACAACTAAATCAAGGTCTCTTACCTGTAACTCAAAGTCAACAATATCTAAATCTCTTACAGGATCAACCGAACCTTCAATATGAGGTAGTTGATCATCATCAAAACACCGGAGAACATGAATTAACGCATCGGTTTGCTGAATATCGGCCAGAAATTTATTACCAACTCCCTCACCTTCGCTGGCACCTTTTGCTAATCCAGGAACATCTACAATCTCAATCATAGCAGGGATAACTTTTTCTGAATGTACAATATCATCAAGCCTGTATAATCTTGGGTCAGGTACATTAACAATACCTATATTCGATTTTGTAGCGCTAAAAGCATAGTTAGAACTTTGAACTTTTGTATTCGACATGCAATTAAAGATAGTTGTTTTTCCGGTATTGGTAAGGCCAATTATCCCGCAGTTTAACGACATAAGGTACTTAATTTAAAAGTTTGTGTATCTGATGATTACCAACAAATAGTTGTTGACATTTATGCTGCAAAGATAGCACAAAATTTTTCCGCAAAATTAGTAATGAATTAATTTTTGTAATTAAATAAATATCAGTACTTTTGCACCCCGATTTTAAGGTGTCTGGAATTTTGGTATTTTGTTATTACCAAATTCTTAAAATTACTAAATTTATGTATAATCGGTTTCTAGTCACAAGTACCGGACGGTTGATTGAGAAACACATTTAATTTTTAATGTCAGAATTAGAAAAAGACACACCCGAACCTGCTGAATCCAAGGAGGTAACAGCTCAAACTAACACAGAAAACGCAACTCCTGAAGTAGTTGAGAATACACATGAAGAAGCTGAAGAATTAATTCCTCAAGAAGTAGTTTCAGAAGAAATTGTTACTGAAGGTGAGGTAATTGATGAAGTAATCCTCGAAGAAACCATCGAAGCACCATTCGCTAAGTCAGCAGAAGAAATGGAAGAAGAAATAGTTGTGAAGCAGGAAGAAGAAGAAATAGAGGCTGAAGCAGATGTACCCGTAGAATTTGACTGGGACGCTCTTGGAAAAAAGCAGGATAGTTATTCAGTTTCTGAAAGAACCAAACTTGAAGATATTTATACAAATTCTTTAAGCTCAATAGTTGAGCATGAAGTAATTGATGGAACTATTGTTGGAATAAGTAACCGTGAGGTTGTTATAAACATTGGTTACAAATCTGACGGAATTGTTCCATTTAATGAGTTCAGATATAACCCAGATATTAAAATAGGAGATAAAGTTGATATTTATGTTGAAAATCAGGAAGACTCTAGCGGTCAGATGATACTTTCACATAAAAAAGCCCGTACATTAAAATCATGGGACAGAATCAACGAAGTTTTTGACAAAGATGAGATTATCAACGGTTATGTTAAATGTCGTACAAAAGGTGGACTTATTGTTGATGTATTTGGAATTGAAGCATTTTTACCTGGTTCACAAATTGACGTTAAACCTATTAGAGACTACGATATTTATGTTGACAAAACCATGGAATTTAAGGTGGTAAAAATCAATCATGAATACAAAAACGTTGTTGTTTCGCATAAAGCTCTTATTGAAGATGAGCTTGAACAACAAAGAGCGGAAATTATTGCCAAACTTGAAAAAGGGCAAGTGCTTGAAGGCATTGCCAAAAACATTACCACATACGGTGTATTTATCGACCTTGGTGGTGTTGACGGTTTAATCCATATTACCGACCTGTCATGGGGTCGCATCAAGCATCCTGAAGAGGTTGTTGAACTTGATCAAAAATTAAAAGTTGTAATACTTGACTTTGACGAGAATAAAAAACGTATTGCACTTGGTTTAAAACAACTTACCCCTCACCCGTGGGATTCATTAAGTGCTGACTTAAAAATTGGCGATAAAGTAAAAGGGAAAGTTGTTGTTCTTGCCGATTATGGCGCATTTATTGAAATAGCACCTGGCGTTGAAGGGCTTACTCATGTTAGTGAAATGTCGTGGTCACAACATCTGCGCACAGCCCAGGATTTCCTTTCGGTTGGTGATGAAATTGAGGCTGTAATACTTACCCTCGATCGTGAAGAGAGAAGGATGTCACTTGGCATGAAACAGCTTGCACCTGACCCCTGGAATGCAATCCGCGATAAGTATAAAGTAAATTCTAAACACAAGGCAACCGTTAGAAACTTCACAAACTTTGGAATTTTTGTTGAAATTGAGGAGGGTGTTGACGGTTTGATACATATCAGTGATCTAAGCTGGTCAAAAAAAATTAAGCATCCTGCAGAATTCACCAAAATAGGTGATGAAATTGAAGTTGTTGTTCTTGATGTTGATGAAGAAAATCGTCGTTTAAGTCTTGGACACAAACAACTTGAAGAGAACCCATGGGATGTTTTTGAGACAGTATTTACTGTTGATTCAGTTCATCAAGGAACAGTAATTAACCTTCACGATAAGGGAGCATTAGTGTCTTTAACCTACGGTGTTGAAGGTTTTGCCCCAATGCGTCATTTGAAAAAAGAAGACGGATCAAATGTGAAAGCTGAAGAAACAACCGATTTCAAGGTGATTGAGTTTTCTAAAGAAAATAAGAAGATAATCCTGTCACACACCCGTCTGTTCGAAGAAGATCCAAAAGCTGCCAAAGCTAAAGATAATAAAAAAGCTGTTGCTGAAGGTCAAAAATCGAAACGTGCTATTAGCAAGGTTAACGAAAAAGTTGAAAAAACCACTTTCGGAGACCTTGATATTCTTGCAAACCTGAGAATTGACTTAGCAAAAGAAGAAAAATCAGGAAAAAAGAAATAAGGAGTCAAAAACTTAACTATTACATATTAAAGATCCTTCCGAAATGGGAGGATCTTTTTTTATGATTTTTTTTACTTCTAACAATCGGGTTAGCAAACAATGAATCAATTTATGTATCTTTGAAATCATGAATAATCCTTCAAGATTTTCGGTAACTATATTGGGTAATGGTTCGGCTATACCCACTCAAAATCATAACCACGCAAGTCAGCTGATTATATACAGAAACAAATATTTTTTGATCGATTGTGGAGAAGGAACCCAAATGCAATTGATTAAATACAAAATTAAATATCATAAAATTGATAATATATTTATCAGTCATCTTCATGGAGATCATTTTTTTGGATTAATAGGATTAATATCAACCTACCATCTCCTGGGACGGGAAAGACCTCTGCACATTTACGGACCCTGTGCACTGGAGAATACACTTGAAAAATTAATAAAGGTGGTATCTATCAAGCTTAAATACAAACTAATTTTTTATGAATTAAAAAACAAAAATAAGTTGCCAATTTTTGAAGATAACCACTTGTCGGTTTTTGCATTTCCGCTAAATCACAGGGTGCCTACATGGGGATTTATGTTTAAGGAGAAACCCATACAACTCAGCATTAAGAAATGTTTTGTTGATGAGTTTAAACCTTCAATTAAGGATATTCTAAATATTAAAAATGGTATGGATTATATAGATTCAGGAGGGAGCATAATACCAAATAAAGAGATTACACACCCCGCACCAAAACTATTATCATATGCCTATTGCTCTGATACAAAATATGATGAATCTATAATTGAGCATATAAAAGATGTAACTTTACTTTATCATGAAGCCACATTTGAAAATAGTTTGCAGGATATGGCCACTGAAAAATTTCATTCTACAGCGGATGATGCTGCAACAATTGCACAAAAATCAAATGCCGGAAAATTAATTTTAGGTCATTTTTCAGCCCGAAATAATAATCTTAGTACACTTCTTGAACAAGCGTTGATGATTTTCAATAGCACTTTTATTAGCAAAGAAGGGGAAAAATATCTTATTTCTTAAGCTTGAAGAAAAAAAATGTTTGCAGAAGCACGTACTCCAAAATGCAAATTTTAAAAAGTGAAAACTAAGCTCCGATTAGGGTTTAAAAGACTTTAATAAAAAACCCACCCGAGACCAGGCGGTCCATTGGGTGGGCCCAATTATGAAAAACAAACAAAACAAGCAATGCAAATATAATACAATATTTTTATTTGTCAATACTTTACAATATTTTTTTCAATGAAGAAGAAGCAGTTATGTGCAAATTTTACGATAGTTGTTTTAAAAATTATTTTACCGATTAAATAACTCAACAATATTTTCGGCTAAATATTACTAATCTCTTATTATTAAAAAAGTACCGTCCTCTTCGAATTTAATTATGGTGGAAGGTTTAACATGACCTACACGGTCTCTAAAAACAGATACAACATGATCAACACCATCGATTATCCCATTGTCGATTTGATCAAAAGAAAGCGCTGCTGGTTGGTATGAAAAATTAGCTGAAGTTGAAACAATTGGTTTCCCAAATCTACTAATAACTTCAGCACAATACTCTCCTTTAACTACTCTGATAGCAATCGAACCATCTTGTGCAATTATGTTTTTCGACAGATTTTTTGCTCCAGAATAAACAATTGTAAGTGGGGATTTCGAATTCTCGATAAGGTCGTAAGCTATCGGGGGTACATTTTTTATATAATCTTTAAGCTTATCTGGTGAATCCAAAAGAACTATCATTCCTTTATTTTCGTTTCTTCCCTTTAACTTATAAATTCGCTGAATTGCTTTCGAATTTGTAGCATCACAACCTATACCCCATATTGTGTCGGTAGGGTATAGTAGCATCTTTCCTTTCTTTAATAGTTCAACCGATTTAATTATTTCTTCTTCTAAATTCATTTTGTCAATCGTTAAAAATTGCACAGTACTATACAAGTAAATCCGGCAAATTGTTCATGTTACTAATTTGGTTAATTGTTCATTTTTAATAGTCAAGGCACAATTGAAATGTTTTTTCGGACATCTTTTTAAGCCATGTAATCCACAAGGCCTGCAATTAAGTTGTTCATTTGTTTGGATGATATGTGAATTATCTGATAAAGGACCAAACCCAAATTCAGGCACTGTTGAACAATATATTGCTGCAACAGATGCATTAATTGCAGATGCCATATGCATTGGTGCTGAATCATTTACATAATTCATTACCGCATCTTTCATTAGAGCAGTAGACTCTAAAAATGTTAGTTTCCCTGCCAGATTTAAATTATTCTGGTGATTTGAGCTACTAATTAGGCGATCACACAATGCTTTTTCTGTTGGCGAGCCAAGCATGTAAACAACAATATCTTCATCCAGAGATGTCAAAAATTCTACCCATTTTATTTCAGGAAATTGTTTTGTGAACCACAACGACGCCGGAGAAACTGTGATATATATTTTTGTTTTGTATTGTGAAACCATTGCCATATCATGTTGTGATGGATATAGCTTTACCGGGAAAAAACTGCTATCAGTAATATCTTCAATTAATTTCAGGTTGCGTTCTGATTCATGCGGATTACTTACCAAAGTACCAATTTTATGCACCACTCTTTTTGTAAAGAAAAATGAAAGTGGATTTTTGCAGTAGCCCACTTTTATACTTGCCCCCGAAAGTGCTGTTATCAAACCCGAAGATGCAAAGCGATGTACATTTACAACAAGATCATATTTGTTATTTCTGATTATTTCAATCAATTCCTTTAAATGATGATATTTTTTTTCGGTTTTATCCCAAACAATCACATGGTGCAAGTAAGGATGCCTTCGTAATACTCCCTCATAGCCATATTTTAAAAGAAAATCGATTTTAGCTTTAGGGTAAAAATGGTGGAGTTTTTCGATAAGAGGTGTGCTAAGAATAACATCTCCGAGTGACGCAGTTTGTATGATGAGAATTTTTTTCACTAAAGCAATTTTAATATCAACATGTACTTTTTTTGCAAATATACGTACACCGATCGTAACATTTATACTGTATATTTCTAAATTAAGATTATTGTTACTTTTCAAATAACATATTTTAATTAGTATTTAATTCTCATTCTGTAATTATTATTAAACATAAGTTTTTAATTTTACAGCATACTAATTGATAAATAATAAAAAATCAAGATAAATGGCAAGTCTGGAAACAAATTACATGGGTTTAAAACTTAAAAACCCGATAATTGTAGGGAGTTCGGGATTAACAAACTCGGTTGAAAATATTATTGAAATTGCAAAAGAAGGCGCTGGCGCAGTTGTATTGAAGTCATTGTTTGAAGAACAGCTAAATATGACTGCAAATCGCACTTTCGAACAAGGCGATTTTAGCAACTATTATCCAGAAGCGTTAGATTATATCCAAAATTATAGTTCAGAGAATGATGTTGCCAACTATCTGAACTTGATTAAAGCATGTAAAGCAAGCGTTGATATCCCTATTATAGCTTCAATAAATTGCATGACCGATAATGAGTGGGTGAATTTTGCAAAAAAAATTGAAGACGCAGGTGCCGATGGCCTTGAACTGAATGTTTTTGTTCTGCCATCCGACCCAAATAAAAGTAGTAAGGACAACGAAAAAGTTTATTTCGACATTGTAGAAAAAGTAACTAACATAGTGAATATACCGGTTGCTTTAAAATTAAGTTATTATTTTTCGGGGTTGGCAAAAACAATGGAAATGCTATCATGGACAAGCATTAAAAGTCTGGTTTTGTTTAACCGCTTTTTCTCTCCCGATATCGACATTAACAATTTTGAGATAAAATCTTCAAATATTTTCAGTACTCCATCCGATTTGGCTCAATCGCTAAGGTGGGTGGCAATGCTAAGCGCAAATATAAAATGCGATATTGCTGCGTCAACAGGGGTACATGATGGAAAAGCTGTTATTAAACAGCTCCTGGCTGGAGCAACAACCGTTCAAATTGCTTCGGTTCTTTACAAGAAAGGATTTAAAGAAATACCGATAATGCTTAGAGAAATTAACAATTGGATGTCTGAAAAGAATTTTGATACAATTGAACAGTTTAGAGGTAAAATGAGCTTTAAACAATCAAATAACCCTGCGGCTTATGAACGGGTTCAATTCATGAAATATTTTTCAGGTATTGAATAACTGATTTGTTCATTAATTTTTAAAGATGAAAGCGTATTCAAAATATTTGAAAATATTAATATTATTAGTTGGAGTTATAACCAGTACAGTTTCAAATGGCCAGTTAATGAATCATTACTGGGCGCTTAATTTCAATTCACAATCATCGTTGCTATCAGGTGCCGTAGTTGCAGGTGATGGTGGAAATACATCAATTTATTTTAATCCCTCCACAATTTCCGAAATAAAAAACGGCTCAAACCTTTCATTTGCGGCTTCATTATTCACATGGGGTGTTTATTATTTTAAAAATGCACTTGGCGCAGGCATAAACATTTCCAATGTTAGTTTTAACGTTCAGCCTCAATTTTTATCTTACAGTTATCGACCTAAGGACAGTAAATTCGCTTTTGCATTTTCGGCGATAACGCGAATGAAAGACCGTTTTGATATTAATTATTACGATTCGAGGAATATAGATGTACTAAGTAGTAGTCCAGGCCCCGAAAATTACAATGTTGCTTTCACCTATTTTCTGGAATATTCTGATAACTGGTTTGGTTTGGCAGGTTCATATGATGTATCAGAAAGATTTAAAATAGGCTCAAGCATTTTTCTTTCAACCACTCATATAGCATACAAAACATCAACATCTGCCATAGCTTTTTCACCTACTGATACTTTATGGGTTGATGGGATTCCTAACCCAGCACCCGTTACGGAAGGATCATATATTGAATCATTTAAATTTGTGGATTACAGATTGATTGCCAAACTAGGGTTTTCATACGTGGTTGAAAAATGGAGATTCGGTTTAAATTTTACATCACAATCATTATCATTGTTTTCTGTTGGAAAGGAAGCATATCGTGAGCAGAGATTGACTAATGTTACAAATCCCAACAATAACGAGTTTATGCCCGGATATGTTATTGTAAACGGACAAACTCAGGGTGAAATAACCACAAGAGTCAAATTTCCTTTTTCGGTTTCATTTGGGTTTATATATGAAGTAAATAAAGCTGAAAACAGGCTCTATTTCACTATGGAGTATTTCTCGGGTATTAGTCCTTATAAATTGATTGATGCACCCATAAATGATAATATTACATCGAACATAATTTATAATAGTCTCCAAAACAAAGATTGGCTATCCATTGCCGATGTTGCTAAACCTGTTTTAAATGTTGCTGTTGGGTACAGGTGGCAATTAAATAAAAACCTTATGTTTTTAACTGGTTTCAGAACCGATTTCAATAATATAAACAATGCTGATTATAAGGAGTATTCCAAATATAACAAAGTTAATACAGCCGACATAAATATCTATCATTATAACGGGGGGGTTCAGTTTTATTTTTTGCATAAATATCTATTGGTTGCAGGAGGCGAACTTTCGTTTGGCTTTGACAAAAATCAAAAACAAATCGCAAATTTTTCTAACCCGGTTGAATACAGTTCTGCAGATCGAAGAGTGCTTCAAGGACCCCTTGAAAACAAAATGGATGTTTACTATTTTGGTTTAAACATTTACCTTTCGGCAACGTTTAATTTTGGTGGAAATAAGTAATCATCTTTGGAAATTCAGAGCGTTGCTTGCAGAAATTAGTTTATTTAGTAAGCAATCTGCATTCCTCACCAATACCTGATTTGTTGATCGTTGGATGATTATCAACCAAGAATTAAATACCAGTAGTTTTTTTGCAAAATCGCTTTTCTCGTTTTTTTGTTACATTTACAACCAAAATATAATACAGCGCATATGAAAGCAACTACTTTAGCATTATTTACAACCTTAATAGTAGTAAACAGTTTATTTTGCCAACAACAAATTCAAAATCCGGGATTTGAAGAGTGGGAGGATGCAGGAACAGTTGTTGATGAGCCTACAAACTGGAGTTCGATTAAAACATCTGATGATATATTTTATAATAATTTAGCACCGGTTGTTTGGGAGCAAAGCAATGATGCACACTCAGGCGCTTACTCATTAGGCTTGTTCAATGTAGGCAGTTTAGTAATAGCCACCGGAATGATAACTAATGGGCGGGTTCATACTCAATTGCCGGCAGATTCCAGCTACGTTTTTACGGATCTATATGACGAACGGTGGCATAGCACATTAACTGAAAGACCTGATAGTGTTGCTGGTTGGTTTAAATGTAACCCCTCGGGAAGCGACTTTGGAACAGTAAAATTTCTTTTACACACTGGATACGCCCAATTACCAGGTGACGAAACAAACCATATTGCAATGGCATATTATGAATTACCTTCTGAAGAAATAACTCAATGGACAAGGTTTTCGGCACCATTTATATACTCCTCAAATAACAATCCCGAATATTATCTTTCGGTATTAACATCCGGTAACGGAACTCAGGCGGTAATTGGAAGCACAGCTCTTTTCGATGATTTGGAATTTATCTATAACGAAAATTCTGTAGCTGAATTATCTGAAAATCAATTCAAAGTAAGGATTGTGAACAATAATTTAGATTTTATAATTGAAAGTAACAATAATGAACTTTACGAGTTTAAACTAATTGATGTTAACGGACGTATAATTCTAACGAAACAAATCAATGCAGGAGAAAACAATTCAATTAACATAAGTGAATTTCAATCTGGTTTATACATAGTTATAGCCGTTAACCCGAGAAAAACATTTACGAAAAAAGTGCTGATTAATTAGCATATATTAATTTCAGGTTCACAGTTGAAATCACAGCCATATATTCCCAACTAATATGAATAGCAAAATGAGGCCTTTGCAAAACCAAGAGAATGTTGTCATTCTGGACAAAGCGACGAATCTAATCAGCCTGAAAACATACACATTATGAGATTCTATGCATTCACCCGGTATAACACCCGACTGGCGGACGGGCAGAAAGAGGGGTACTACAAAGGTCTCAAAATATCCAGGTTAATCCATGTACACAAATTTTTGTTTGTGTTACTATGTATTAGTTTCTTAAGTAATGCCACAAGTCAAAATAATGGGATTTTCTCAGGTCGAATCACTGATAAAGAAACATCTGGGTCCCTTATTGGGGCAAATGTCTATCTTAAAAAAGATATGTCCCTGGGAACAGTTAGTGATTTTAACGGTTACTTTTCGCTAACGGTACCTCCCGGAACTTATGTTTTTTCTGTATCGTATACAGGAATGAAGACACAATCATTTCAAATTAACGTATCATCAGATAGCACAACTCATATTAACATGGAGATGATTCCTTTTAGTACCGATTTTGATGAGATTATTGTGCGGGCAGGCAAATTCGATAAGAGTGTTGAAAACCAGACGGTTTCTATTGAAATCATGAGTTCCCGACTTATTGAGGTCAGAAACACAGAGTCTGTCGAAACAATTCTCAACATGGTTCCTGGCTTGACCATCCTTGATGAAGAGCCCCAAATAAGAGGGGGCAGTGGGTTTACCTTTGGTGTAGGCAGTAAAGTAGCTGTTTTTATCGACAACCTGCCAGTAACTTCAGGAGATGCCGGTAAAACAAACTGGTCGCTGATACCTGTGGAGAACATAAAACAAATTGAAGTAGTAAAGGGAGCTTCTTCAGTACTTTCCGGTGCATCTGCGTTAAGCGGTGCCATCTATATTCGAACTAATTATCCAGGTATTCAGCCAGAAACAAAAATTAAAATTTTTGGAGGTTTTAACTCATCACCACGATCGCCTGCATTAAAATGGTGGAATGGTATAAATTATAACACTGGAGCCAGTTTTCTACATTCACAACAACTTGGAAATGGGCAAACCGACCTTGTTATTGGTGGAATGTTTTCGGCAAACAGCAGCTATTTAGGTGCACCCGTTACGGGTCCTTTTGTTGTTGATACTGTGCCAATTACTGATGATGAAATGGCAAACCGTAAAGCACGGTTAAATTTTAACCTGAGGCATCGTTCCAAAAAAATTAAAGGACTGGATTTCGGGGTGAACGGAAATATTATGTATCATAAGTCGAGTACTGTTTTTGCATGGTTAGATGATACATCTAATTTCTACAGAGCATATCCAGGGGCGGTGCTATTATCAAACAACACTACATTCTATTTGGATCCGTTTGTAAATTTTTATTCCGGAATGGGTATTAAGCATGAGTTTACTTCAAGAATCATGTTTTCTAATAATGACGCAAATAACAATCAATCAACTCAATCACTTTTTGTTTACAATAACTATCAATTTGGTAAAAGTTTTAAAAATTTGGGCAATCTCGATTTTATAATTGGTGCTACTAATCAATATACCTATTCGTATGCACACCTCTATGAAGCTTCGGGATCACCCTCAAATTATTTATGGAACACGTCAGTATTTATGGAAGTTGAAAAAAAGTTTGGAACTATATTGAATATATCTGCTGGTGCACGACTTGAAAACTATCAGATTAACGATACAATCCGCGATAGCAAACCTATTATTAGAGTTGGAGCATCGCTTAAATTAGGTCAGGAAACATATCTAAGGGCTTCAGTGGGTCAGGGTTATCGCTTTCCTACTATCACTGAAAGGTACATTAAAACAACCGTTGGTAGTTTTGGTGTGTTTGATAATCCGGAGCTCATCCCCGAAACAAGCTGGAATTCTGAAATTGGTGTGAAGCAAGGTTTTAAGTTTGTAAATTATTATGGCTATTTTGATGTTGCATTATTTTATCAGGAGTATAGTAACACTATTGAATATCTTTTTGGATTTTGGGATTCAACTTATTCATTTGCAATTGCGGGGTTCAAATTTGTTAACACCGGAAAATCAAAAGTTACAGGTATCGATATATCACTTACAGGGCAAGCAAAAGTTACGGATAATTTTACGTTCAACACTTTGTTTGGATATACCTATATACTCCCTGTTACTTTACAACCTAGCTATGTGTTTGCCAAGGATTACAACCCGGGTGGCAGTAAGGATTTCTCATACAAAACTACTAGTGTTAACCCCAGCCGGAACATATTAAAATATCGGTTTCTGCATACGCTTAAATTGGACATTGAGTTAAATTACTTTAGGTTTTCTGCTGGGTTTAGTCTTAAATATTTCAGTAAAATGGAGAATCTTGATAAAGCAATTTTTGATTTTGAGGATGCTACCGTTGCTTCGGGAGGCACTACCCAGCCAATTTTATACCGAAAATATTATGAAACACATAATAATGGTAATGTAGTTATTGATGGCCGAATTGGATATAAAATAGGTATAAGGCATAAAATTTCTTTAATTTCAACTAACATGCTAAACAAGATGTATTCATTAAGGCCGCTAAAAGCTGAGCCAATGCGAAACATATCCCTTCAATATATTCTAAACCTTTAGATATCAACCTCAGATTATTCTACCTTTTTAACGGTTGTTACAGCAGTGCTCATAATTGTTGCCGGAATTTTATTACCACCCTCTTCCATTTCCATGTCAATTTCCATATCAATACTTGAGCTAATAAGAATGCCGGTTTTTCTATCAACTATCATCTCACCTGAAGTTGTTCCGTTTAAACTAATTTCCTTTCCGGCAACTTCATTAGCAGTTAAAGTTCCATCAACCCCAATAGTAGCATGATTGCGTGCTATTTTTAATAATGTATAGTTCATATGCACCTTCATCTCGCTGTTTTCAAGCGGCTTGATATCTGTTGCCCAACTTTCACCAACCTTCACTTTTCCTTCAGGATAAACTGCATATGTATTTCCCGAACTTAAATTATTTGTTAAATCGCTGTTATCGGTTATACTGCTTAAATCCATATCTTTAATATTACCGTTATCATCCATAACTACTTTTACTGATGCACCAATAATTTTGTTAAACTCCTCTCCTATTTTGGCTCCCATTCCAGATGTAAATGTTGATGAATCATCTGAATCGTAGTTTAATTCCATTCCAAATATCTTCTGGTTCATTTTAATCCTATCAAAGATAAATTCCATAAAGATTTCATCTACTTCAATTTTATTTACAAGTGAAGTCATTTGAAAAGACATCAACTGCTCTAAAGTAGTTGTATTTCCCATAGCTTCAAAAGTAATATCCTGTTCAATATCTGTAACAAACATGTATTTGTCGCCAGCGTTAAGATTATACTTTAACTCTATACTTTTTTGGGCATATGTACTTGAAATGTTTAATAGTAGCAGACTTATCAATGTCCATATTGTAATTTGAATTTTAGATTTCATACTTAAAAGTTTTATAATTTATTTTAAATGGATAAACTAAAATGGATCTTGCTCATCTTCAGTCATGGAATTCATTTTTGATGAGAAGTTTTTTATTCCGGCACTAACATCCTCAGCTGTATAACCTTGCCCGCTCTTTGAGTAGTCGTCAAATCTGGCAAAGTCGGCTATAAACCGAAGTTTCAAATCGCCAACAGCGCCGTTACGATGCTTGGCAATAATAATTTCCGATACACCCTGAGTTGGTGATCCATCTTCGAATACATCTATTTTATAATATTCTGCTCTGTAAATAAACAGTACAAGGTCGGCATCCTGTTCAATCGCGCCCGACTCGCGCAAGTCAGATAAAATTGGTCGCTTAGCCTGACCAGGTCTGGTTTCAACAGCACGACTTAATTGTGATAATGCAAGAATTGGTACGTCAAGTTCTTTTGCCAAGGCTTTGAGCGATCTTGATATCTGGCTAATCTCTTGTTCACGGTTACCTTTATTATCAATTCCTCCACTCATTAACTGCAGATAATCAATAAATACCATTTGTATATCATGCTGTTGCTTTAATCTACGGCATTTTGCCCTTAATTCAAAAACCGAGAGAGCAGGAGTGTCGTCAATAAACATTTTAGCATCAACCAAATTCGAAACTTTATCCGTTAATTGTTGCCATTCATGACCTGCAAGATCACCCCTTTTAAGTTTATCAGATTTTAATTCTGTTTCACTTGATATTAACCTTGTAACAAGCTGAACAGATGACATTTCCAATGAAAAGAACGCAATAGGTTTTTTGAAATCAACAGCTACATTTCGCGCCATATTTAAGGCGAAAGCCGTTTTACCCATTGAAGGGCGGGCGGCAAGTATAATAAGGTCCGACTTTTGCCATCCTGAAGTAATTCTATCAAGATCAATATATCCCGATGGTACTCCCCGCATATGTTCAGGTGAATTCCTGGCACTCTCAATATCTATAATTGCCTGCTTTATTAATGAAGGCATGTCTTCAAAATTTCGTCTCAGGTTCGACTCAGAAACTGCAAACAGGTTACGCTCTGCTTTATCAAGCAAATCAAAAACATCTGTTGTATCTTCAAAAGCGTTTTTAATTATTTCAGAAGATATTCGTATTAATTCGCGTTGAATATGCTTTTGTAGGATTATCCTTGCATGATACTCAACATTTGCAGAAGATGCAATACGACTGGTAAGCATGGTAATGTAATAAGGACCGCCCACCATTTCAAGCTCTCCTGTGCTTTTCAGTTCGTTGGTTACTGTAAGTATATCAACAGGCTCCGATTTTGTAAATAATCTTGCAATAGCCCCCATTATTTTTTTATGACTATCCTTATAAAAAACAGCCGGAGAAAGAATGTCGATAACAGCACTTACAGCATCCTTTTCAAGCATCATAGCCCCTAGCACAGCCTCCTCGAGGTCAATAGCCTGAGGTTGAACCTTGCCATGCTCGGCCATCTGCTGAGCAGAAATATTTACGCTTTTAGATAAGCTTGCTTTTCGAGTATCTTTTTTGGCATCTTCCATGTGACCAAAATTACAAATATTGGAAGACAGTTAATAAAGTGTTAATAACTATTTTTGACTTTATATAAAACTTTTAACACATGATATTTAACTCAAATTCTAACATATTTATTTACTAAATAGCAACAATATTTTCATCTGAAATTAATTTTAAGCCAAGATATTTTCTTAAAAGCTGAGCAATTGTAACAACATCTTTTTGGCAATAGGTTACAATACGGTCCAGATCCTTCTCAACCCAATAAACATGACCAACCATTGATCCATCAATATCATCTTTTGGTGTTGGAATATTAAATAATGCAGCTAATAGTTCGAGCGAAGTATAATGCTTGTAATCACCAAATTTCCATAGCTCCATTGTATCTAAATGCTTAACTTCCCATGGTTTCTTACCTGCAAGATTTAATATATCTGGCAGTTTAATGCCTTTAACAAGCATACGGCGTGCAATATATGGAAAATCAAATTCCTTCCCATTATGGGCACATAGAAGATTGTAATTATTATTATAGTGCTTATCAAGAAGCTCCGCAAATTCTTCTAATAATATTTTTTCATCATCACCGTAGTAGGATTTTATCCTAAACTCTTTTCCATTTGTATAACCACATGAGATGCAAACAATCTTTCCGAATTCAGCATAAATACCTGCGCTCGCGTAAAGTTTATCAGCCGTGGTATCAGGTTTATTCCGTTTTAATAACTCTGCTTTTTTTTCCCACAAAAGTTTGAATTTATCGTCAAGATCATTAAAATCAGGCACCTGAGAAACAGTTTCAATGTCAAGAAACAGTACATTGTCGAGGATCAAGTTGTTAAGCATAATATTAGTATTTTTGAACTGAGAAATATACAACAAAAAAGATTACATCTGATTCATTATTCCAGAAAGTTCTAACCAAAGAACCTTGAAATTGAATTGTCAAACTCGGAAATGAAATACAAGGGATGTTTTTTAGTAAGTAAATCAGGAATTAACTTATTGAATATTTGTTATTTTGATGATCAATATCAACAGTTGAGTTAAAATACGGATACTGATTTATCAATTATTCATAATTTCGCTTCATACAAGTGAGTAGCATAAAAAACCAAATCGACTATGAATAAACTGGAAGAACATTTTTCGAGATTCAGAAAGAACATAATTGGTGATGACATGGAGTTTGAAACACCATATGGAATTAAGAAAATGATTTATGCCGACTGGATAGCCAGCGGTCGTCTCTATAGGCCTATCGAGGAAAAAATGACAAATATTATTGGTCCCTACATAGGCAACACGCATACCGAAACCACTGAAACCGGCACCATGATGACCAATGCATATCATGCAGCTCTTAAAAAAATTAAAGAACATGCAGGTGCAAATAAAAATGATGTTATTATAACTGCCGGTTCCGGAATGACTGCGGTTATTAACAAACTACAGCGGATAATGGGTTTGCGAAACTGCGCTATGTTTACAGTTGAAAAACAATGCGTTCCCAGAGAAGAAGTGCCGGTTGTATTTATAACCCATATGGAGCATCACTCTAATCATACTTCTTGGCTTGAAACTGTGGCTAAGGTTGTTGTTTTGGAGCCTGATGCTGAAAACAAAGTAAGTAAAGATGAGCTTATACGACAGTTGGAAATACATAAGGATCATAAATTAAAAATAGGGTCATTTACTGGTGGTTCAAATGTAACAGGAGTTATTCCTCCTTATTATGAAATGGCCGAAATTATGCACAGGAATGGAGGTTTGGCAATGGTAGATTTTGCCGGATCGGCACCCTATGTGGATATTAATATGCACCCGGCCAACCCGTTGCAAAGCTTAGATGCCATCTTCTTTTCTCCCCATAAATTTTTGGGTGGACCCGGAAGTTCAGGTGTACTGGTTTTTAGCAAAAACATATATAATAAAGAGGTTCCGGATAATCCGGGTGGAGGAACTGTTGAATGGACTGATCCCTGGGGTGGACATAAATACTTTGATGATATTGAGCTGCGTGAAGATGGTGGTACACCTGGTTTCCTTCAGGCGATAAGAACCGCGATGGCGATTAAAGTAAAAGAACAGATGGATACCGGATTAATTGCCCAACGCGAAGAAGAATTAGTGAAAAGAGCATTTAATGGCTTTTCAAAAATAAATGGCATACATATATTGGCAGAAAATATTACTGATCGTCTTGGGGTATTCTCATTTTGGTTTCTGAATATACATTTTAATCTGATTGTGAAATTACTGAACGACAGATATGGAATTCAGGTAAGGGGTGGATGTGCATGTGCCGGAACTTACGGGCATTTTTTGCTTAACGTTACGCCTGAAGAATCGCATCGTATTGTTGAACGAATAAACAGCGGCGATTTATCAATTAAGCCTGGTTTTGTAAGGGTTTCGCTTCATCCTACCATGACCGATGCTGAACTTGACTTTATAATATCCTCGCTTAATGATATTGTTGAAAACCATGTTGTATGGGGAAAAGATTACGATTATAACCAACATACAAACGAATTTACGTACAAAAAAGCCACGCAGAATATTCAGAATAAAATTGATGAGTGGTTTGAGCTTTAATGATCGCTCAGGTATTTTGCAACACCGGCGGCACTGGCAACCATTGCATCATCTCCCGGTTTCCAGTCGGCAGGGCACACTTCACCATTTTCTTCAAAAAACTGGAGAGCATCCACAATACGTAAGGCTTCATTAATGCTGCGGCCCAGAGGTAAATCGTTAACTACCTGGTGACGTACAACACCTTGTTTGTCGATTAAAAATAAACCTCTATATGCTACGGGCTCACCGCTGAAAACACTTTCGCCATCGTCATTATAATCATACGATCCGGCGAGTACATCATAATTCTCAGAAATCGTTTTAGAAAGATCGGATACCAAAGGGTAACTAACTCCTTTAATACCACCATCATTTTTTTCGGTATTTAACCACGCCCAGTGAGAGAACTGTGAATCAACCGAACATCCCACAACGGCAACATTTCGCTTGTCAAATTCATCCATCTTTTCCTGGAAGGCGATTATTTCTGTTGGGCAAACGAAAGTAAAATCTAAAGGATAGAAAAAGAAAATTACATGCTTCTTTCCAATAAATTGTTCGAGCGAAAATTTCTCTACAAATTCACCACCGTTAACAACGGCATTGGCTTCGAATAATGGGGCTTTTTTTCCAACTAATACTGACATAG
>JACNJS010000094.1 GCA_014382445.1 Bacteroidota bacterium | reverse complement strand
TCATCAACAACCGGATCTGCTCCAGGTTTTGTCCCGACAGTTCAAACTGCATGGCTGCCACCTGGCCTTCGCTCTTAAACCGTATTCCTTCCGGATCAAGATAGATATAAGCCGGATTGGTATTACTCCCGATCATCTGGCTGATCAGTTTCTTCTTACCCAGAATGATATCCACAATTCCGATAATATCCAACACATTGATCACATCATCTCCATTTACATCCGCTGCATCAAAAAGGAAAGGTTGGGGGTTTTGATTTAGCATAAAGGCGATCACCGTTGTAATATCGAGAACATCAACTAATAAATCTCCGTTAGCATCGCCAGGGTCAGCATCAAATGGAGTAGCACTTGCAGGGTCTGAATAACCACTTTCAATGAAATCTGTGCTGATCCCTGTGTACATATAATAATAGGTAGTATTGGGAATAACTGACATATCGCAGTATGTAGTATCTGTTATCATGGAAGTATTAATAAGCGTGGTATCAGAATAAGTAGTATCTGTAATTTTATGATATCTATACATATTGTATCCCATTAAATCAACCATATCCTGACCATTCCATTCCAAGTCTACTTTGCCAATACCTGCCTGAGCAATAAAGCCAACAGAAGATGCTCCTGTGGCATCAACAACAAATGAAAACCTTGTGTCTTTAGGAATTTCCATTCCTTCGCAATCCTGTGCTGTGGTTACTCTTAGATGATTTATACCATCTCCTGTCATTATACCAAATGTATAAGCCCCCTGCCAGTGAGTGCTATCCACCCAGGAACCTTCAATAATATGTTGTGTATATGGTTCACAAACACCAAAAGTGACATAGGGTTGAATGCTAATATCCATTGGCTTGCTGAAAGTAAGATTAAATGTATCTGTTTCACAGCCGATTGGCGGAGGGGGATTGAATTCAACCTGATAGAGAAATCCGGGTGCATCTGTAACAGGTGTGGTTTCAAAGGGTTGATAAATGACTTTCCTGAGATCAAAATCATCGTAATAATCCCAAATCCACGCATCTATTGAATCAGTTATTGTTGTATTCCAATAATTATCTTCAACATGAAAATCTTCCCCACCCCATCCAGAAGTATGAATTTCGTAATTAGAACCTTCATGATTGTTATATATGTTATTATAACTAAAAGTATCAACTAATGCCACATAGCGTGGATATATACCTCCTGTGTTGTTTGTAATAGTATTGAATCGAAATAAACCTGTTTGACCACCATAAAAATAAACCGCACTACCACCAGTGTTATCATACATAACATTATTGCTAATGTAGCCCCCACATACACCACCTATAGCCGATCCAGTACCCCCACTATGATTACCTCTTATGATATTATGATGAATATTTACATTACTACAACAACTACAATATCCAACTCCACCTCCATAATCTCCAACAAAATTATCTTCCATTAAATTGTATGCTATTATCGGAGTACCACTACAATAAAAAAGATAAATCCCGCCTCCCCTCCCAGCAGAGTTATTTCTAAAAATATTATACTCCACACGACTGGAACAAGAACCTGACAAATAGCAGGTGCCGTTTCCAGAATTATCATGCATATAGTTGTTAGCAATATATGGGGAAGCTGATGTAACATTAATTCCACCACCAAATTCAATCTCTGCATGCTGAATGATTGAACCTGATACATAATTACCATTCACATCAAATTGGGCGTCAAGGCTAGGATCAGCAAACTTAATCCCATTCCAATCTCCAGCAGAAGGATTTTGAGCGTTTGATGTAAATACAATCGTACTATCTTCTGTTCCCGCTGAAACGAGACAGCCATCAATTCGCAGGTAATAATCATTAAACTGAATTCTCGTCCCTGGTTCAATAGTTAAAGTAACTCCTTCATCAACCAGGGAATTAGCTATAACAATATAAAGATAATCATTTGTCCAGGTTTCATCACTCCATATTATCCCTCCAATCTCAATCCCTCTCTGTGTAGTAATATGAAATGTCCCCGTAAAACTGTACCCCGTATCACATGTAATTTCATAATCGAAATAAACATCGGTATTATTCGGAGTGCTGGTCTTTACATAAAACCTGAAAGGATTTGTTTCATTATTTACGTGAGCGTATGAACTTACCCCTCCGAATGTAGAAACAGAGTCAAGAATGGTAACAAAACATGTGTCTTCATATGAATGATAACTTAATATAGCTTCAACATTATACGCTTGTTCCCATGTGTTCAGGATATCAAAT
The DNA here is from genome assembly GCA_014382445.1 of Bacteroidota bacterium. Classification (GTDB taxonomy): domain Bacteria; phylum Bacteroidota; class Bacteroidia; order Bacteroidales; family F082. Next base: position 671 of record JACNJS010000094.1, on the reverse strand, counting down.
ACCATTTCTACAGTTTCACCGGCATCGGCAATACCATCATGGTCACATCCGGGTAATGTATCAACAATTGTATGTGAATACAGCGATAATTGTGGAACAGCAATTTCAGTTAATGATTCATAGGCATTTAATCTTATCCCTCCTACGATTCCATCTGAAGTATAAACAAGCTGTCCGTGAATAAGTTCATTAGACCAACCAGAGTAATGAGAACGAAGTAATGCAACTGTTCCTGTAACAAAAGGAGCTGCCATTGAGGTTCCGTTCCAGGAAGCGTAACTATAAGTATGAGGATGGAAAAGTGGAATTGTGCTATAAATATTAACACCCGGTGCATATAAATCAGCATTAATTCCATAGTTTGAGAAAACTGCTTTTGTTTCATACCATGTTTGTGTGATTGGGTTGTAAAGAACATCGGAAGCGCCAACTCCAATTACGAAACTCCAGGCCGCAGGATAAAAAGGAACAGAAGTACCACCATTACCGGCTGCCCCAACAATTACAGAAGTTGTATATGCGTTTTCCAAAGCATTTTGCAAAACATATGATGATGCATACCCTCCAAGACTTAAGTTGATTACTTTTGCTCCGTTATTTGCAGCGTAATTTACACCACTTGCCACATCGGAATATGTTCCATACCCATTACTTTGCAAAACTTTTACAGG
>JACNJS010000081.1 GCA_014382445.1 Bacteroidota bacterium | reverse complement strand
GAGGTGATTCAGGGAGGAAGTATGAAAAATGATTATAACTCAAGTTGTTATTATAATGGCTACATCTATGGCTTCAATGTGGCAGCCCTGCGTTGCATTAGTGCCGAAACAGGAGAAGTAAAATGGACTAAAAGAGGCTTCGGCAAGGGGAGTTTGATAATTGTTGGTGACAAGCTGCTGGTACTTTCTGATCAGGGAAAACTTATACTTGTTGATGCAATACCTCATTCATATGTTGAAAAAGGCTCGATTCAGGCAATTTCAGGCAAATCGTGGACAGCACCTTCTTTTGTTAATGGAAAAGTGTTTGTTAGAAATCTTACAGGAATGGCATGCTATAAGTTAAGGTAAATATTCACTATTAAATCAGGTTAAGATGAACTTAATAAAATATCAGATTTTAACGCTTATAACTTTTTTAAGTATTTCTGCTATTACAGTCGCTCAAAATGCAGATGAGATAATTGCCTTGCATATTAAAGCTCATGGAGATACTGAGAAGTGGGAGACTATTAAATCGATGGAAATTACCGGAAGGTTTACTGCTTTTAGTGTTGAAGAAGACTTTTATGCAATTAAAACAGATACTGGAGCTTATTACGCTGAATTACATTTAGGGCAACACAAAGTAAAAGAATCGTTTAATGGCACAACTGGTTGGACAATCGACCCATGGCAGGACTTTGTTTTCCCAAGAGAATTGAATAGTACCGAGATCAACGTTTTTGAACAAAAGGCCGAATTTTTCACTCCATTTTATAGTTACAAGGAAAAGGGACATAAAGTAGAATTACTGGGCAAGCAAAATGTTGATGGAGTTGATATGTACGTGATAGTACTAACGAGGCCCAGTGGCAAATCAGAAACATGGTATCTTGATGCTAATACATATCTCGAATACAAATGCGAATCGGTTTGGACAGATTTTGCCTATCCTGCTCAGGCAGAGACATTTTTTGATGATTTCAGGACTATTGATGGCTTGGTTATTCCATTTTTTGTCGAGCGTACTTACTACCAACGCGACAGAATTACTCAGATTGAAAATATTGAGTTTAACACGAATATTAACAGTAGTTTATTTGAGATGCCCCAAAGTGAAGAAATTAAGGAATTGACTTTTATGGTGGGAGAATGGGATGTAAAAGTTGAGGCTTGGTCGGAGCGCAGGAAAAGATGGTATACTGCTGATAGCACGATTTCTACAATTAATTTCATAGCCACCAATTTACTACAGGAAAAAATAAACTATGAAGTATTTTTTGTGCAGTCGAAAATTATTAACTATACATACAATTCAGCAACCAAGAAATACAGAATAACTGTTTTTAACGGCTTTTCTTCTGATGTTGAAGTATTGGAGGGTAACTTTACTGATAGCACTTTTATTGCAGAAAACACAAATATTAGCTACGGAGACTCTACACAAAAAATCGCATTTTCTCAGATTACCATAAGCGAAATCAAACAAAACAGTTTCGTACTTGAAATAATGAATTCAAACGATAAAGGAAATACGTGGAATCCTGGTGTTAAATTAACTTATATCAGGAAAAAGTGATAAGGTTAATTAATCATGCCGCAACGATTCCAACGGATCTTGTTCAGCAGCTTTTTTGGCAGGCAGCCATCCAAAAATTATCCCTACAGTGGCAGCAACCCCAAAAGAAAGTAAGATTGATCCAAACGAAACTATAGTAAGTATATCCGTGGAAGCAGTAATTATCTTAGCCATAATAACACCAAACAAAATACCAATCAATCCGCCTGTGATGCTTATGAAGGTTGCTTCTGCCAAAAACTGAAAAACAATATCATTTTTAGTTGCACCGATTGCGCGCCTCACACCTATTTCGCGTATACGTTCCATAACTGAGGCAAGCATAATATTCATAATTCCTATGCCACCAACTATAAGCGAAATACCGGCTATTGCTCCTAATACAATATTGAAGATATCTTTGGTTTTTTGTTCCTGTTTGAGGAGTAATTCGGGAATAGTGATCTCAAAATCATCAACCCCCATATGACGTCTGGTAAGTATCTGTTCGATAGCCTTTGTTGTTGATGATAACTGGCTGCTTTCTTTAACCTGCACAACAATTTTACTGAGTTGGTTTTCACCCTCACCCCCATTTTCAGATGAGGACGTAATTATAACATTACCCCCAAAATTAATTAGCTGTGACCCTCCACCTATAAGTTCCGATTGTGCAACAAGCGACCTGTCTTTGTAACGTAGAAGTAGGGTTTTTATTGGCACATAAACATTTTTATTATAATTGCTAACTCCCATCTCCTCTGCTTTTTCGCTAAGCAGAACACCTTTAAGAACTCCGATTACTTTTAGCCAGATGGTACCGCATTTTAGTTGTTTTCCAAGAGGGTCTTCCTTTGGAAAAAGTTTAGCTACTACTTCGGGACCAATAACACAAACAGGAGCCCCCATTTCCATCTGCTGTTTACTAAAAACAGAACCTCGTTTCAAGGTTTGATTAAACAAGGAAAAGTAATCAGAAGTTACACCGCTAAGATTAACAGTTAAATTTTTACCATCGCGCAAAGCAGGTGTTGAATAAACTATCTCGGGGCTTACTTTTTCAACGGTTGGCAATGTTAACAGAATATTTTCAGCATCTCTTAATGTTAGTCCTGGTGAAAACTTTTTACTCATCAACTTAGTTTCATCCTCTCCCTCAGCAATGGCATCCTCCCCCTCATTAGTAACCTTAGGAGTAATAATAATATTATTTAATCCAACAAGTTTTATCTGCTCAAGAATTTCCTGCCGTGCACCATTTCCAATGGCAAGCATGGCAATTACAGCTGCTACACCAAATATAATACCGAGAGCAGTTAATACCGACCTGAATTTATTTGTAAAAACAGCTTCGAGCGAAATAGACAGAATTAAGAAATATCGTTCCAAGGGTTTATGAGTGAATGATTGAATGTTTATATATGATTAGTTATTGGCCGGGGGACGGTTTCCTCTTTGTCCTTTCATTTTTTTTGAAGGTGGTTTGCCTGGTTTTTCAGGTTTTTTCTCTTCTATTTTCAACTGCTCAACTTTGTACTTTTCAACTATAGAACTATCCAGCAGTTCAAGAGTCCAGTTTTCAGACCCCTCAGGTGGGATTAGATAAATATCATCACCTTCTTCTAACCCTTCATTAATAATAATGCCGGTTTCATTTGTTTTGCCAGTGAAAACCTGCTTTCTTCTACCGGATGAATACACAAAAGTTATAGAATCAATAACATTAACACCCTCAATTGGAACGAATAGCACTGAATCGATAACCTCGGTTATAATGCTGTTTTTTGTTGTCATGGATGGCCTAATTACTGAATCATACCCATCAATGTTTATCATAACCTCAAAAACTTTGGCGTTGGAATTCCGCATTTGTTCTCCCATATTTGCAACTTCAAAAACCATTCCTGTAAAGCTTTTGTCGGGAAATGCATCTACCTCTATTACAGACTTCTGTCCGGCTCTTACACGACTAATGTCGATTTCATTTACGTACGTGCGTGAATTCATTGCAGATAGGTTGGGCAATGTAGCAACTACATTTTCCCACATGCTGACCTGAGCACCTACGCCTTGTTTTTTACCACTCCAGTCGCGTTTATAGTTTACCATTCCCGACTTAGGAGCAGTAATAATAAATTCTTTTTTCAGTTCATGGTACTCGTTAAGTTCTCTTCTTGCTTTTTGCAGGTTTGTTGCAACTTCACGCATATCAGCTTCGGCTTTCTGATGCTTGATTGTATAGTTTTCAATATTTTGATCAAGGGCACGTTGGGTTTTGTCGAAGTCAATTTTTACCTGCCGTTGAGTTGCCGGTGGTTCATAAATCGACTGATCGACAACTATTTGTTTTTCTTCAAGGGTAAACTTAAGGTTTATAAGTTCATCTCTGGTAGCACGCAAAGTAAGAGTTGTATCCAATTGTGTTTTTACGAACTGAGTTTCCAGTTTTTCAACTTCAAGCTCCTGATCGGTAATTTTATTTTGCAAATCACTTCGATCGAGGGTTGCCACCCATTGTCCTGAATCAACAACGGTACCGTCAGGAACTATATCCTCAATCATATACCTGTGAATACGCGCATTTCGTAAAGCATTGGGATTCGGTCCTTTAATATCTTCACTGCTCCGAGCTTCTAATTCACCGGTAGTAGTAACATCAATAACAAATGTTCCTCTTTTAACTTCGACGGTAATGGTACTTGATGTTTCTATCGTGGAAGATGAAAAAAACCATATTAAAATTACTAATATTATTAGCGATATGGAAAGTATTATTCTATTCTTGCGATTCATATTTATGAAAATTAAACGGTAAAAATAAAACAAAAAACCCCGGAAGTTTCCAACCGGGGTTAAATTTATTATTTAATCTAATAATGTAATATCTGAACCTGAGCCCAATAAACAGCGGCTCCGGCCAGATAGCCCAACAATGCCAAAATGCTTATCTTTTTCATATACCAGATAAAATCAATTTTTTCCATTCCCATGGCAGCTACACCTGCTGCTGATCCGATAATAAGAATACTTCCACCAGTACCAGCACAATATGCAAGGAATTCCCAGAAAATACCATCTACAACAAAATATGCTTCATATCCGGTTGCACCTGCCTGAGCAACTTCATACATTCCCATCGCACCGGCCACGAGTGGTACATTATCAACTATTGCAGAAAGTACTCCAATAATAAGGTTGATCACGTAAATATTGCCAACGTTAACATTTAGCCAGTCGGCAAGCAATGTAAGATGTCCGGCCGATTGCATCGCAGCTACAGCCGATAATATTCCTAAAAAGAAGAATATTGTAGGTACATCAACCTTACGCAACACTCCCATTACTGTTAATGTACGACGATCCTTAAGCGGTTTGGACCTGTGCATTATTTCGGTTGTAACCCATATAACACCCAAACTCAACAACATTCCCATATATGGTGGCAAATGAGTTACAGTTTTAAATACAGGAACAAATAACAATCCACCAACTCCCATATAAAACAATAAATTACGTTCAAATGGGGTTGTAAATTCTTTCGTTTCGGTTTCGTTCAATTTAGGGCGTTCAATATCACCTTTTAGGTAAAACGACAGAATTACCACCGGAACTACCATAGTTACCAGACTTGGAAGGAATACCATTAAAATGATATTAACCGTAGTAACCTGACCTCCAATCCAAAGCATAATTGTAGTTACATCACCAATAGGCGACCATGCTCCACCTGCATTAGCAGCAAGAACAACCATTGAGGCATATAGCCATCGTTCTTTCTGGTCGGCAATTAGTTTACGCAATAAGGCAATTAGGACTATTGTTGTTGTTAAATTATCAAGTGTAGCTGACATGAAAAAGGTTAGAATACTAATTATCCATAAGAATTTTACCTTATTTGTGGTTTTAATTTTATCAGTAATAATTTTAAATCCCTCGTGTTGGTCAACAGTTTCAACGATTGTCATCGCACCTAATAGGAAAAATAGGATTGTAGATATTTCCGCAAGATGATGCATTACATCATAATGAGTGATAAAATTAAGCATGTCGCCAGAGGTTGGATTTTCGATGCCAGCTTCATGCACATAACCTCGCCATGATTGGCTGAGGAATTGGCCCGTTTCATTTAGCATATTTAAAATATCCACACGTCCAAAAACAAAGATTACCCACATAGCCATACCAAGTATAAGCGCTGAGGCTGCTTTGTCTACTTTTAAAGGATGTTCGAGGGCAATTGCTGTATATCCAAGAACAAAAACTACTACCATTAAAATAAACATATCATAATATTTTTTGATTAATAAGGGCGCAAATGTATGTAATCAAATTGATTAAATAAAAGTTAATATGTAATATATTACATCTAACCCGAATTTATAGTGTGTCTAAATAAAGTTTTTACGTACTGGGTTTTCTGGCAAGAAACTATCGAGTTTCGATCAATCCATCAATCGAACTCTCATTCTCCACTCATAACCCTTATTCGGTGAGCGATACACACTCAATTCTATAATCTATTTTTTATCATCCTCATCTACCCTTGTATTTTTTGCAGAAGGTTGTTCGTTTTTGGCATCTTCAATAATTTTTTTCAAATCATCAATTGTGAAATTAAATCGTTTAGCCATATATGAAATAGAATATTTATTGCCAATATTTTGACGAATGCCAAGTTTTGTGCGCAAATAAGGTTCGCCTATATTATTCAATTTAGCGATTTGGGCAAGAGTCAGTGATGTATCTATTTTTGCCACATAGCCTTGTGATTCATCATTATTATTATTTTTCACATCTGTATTACACGCTACAATGCTGAGTACTAACAGCAAACCAATAATAAAATTTTTAATAGTCATAGTTTTGATTTTAGTTAAAAAAGACTGACAACTTTAGATGGATTTGAAAGTTGTAATTCTTTAGACGAAATTCATTGATATCGGGTTCAAACTTCAAAAATAATTAGTTCGACAAAAGTATAAAAATCAAGTTATTAATAAAATGAATTTCAGATAATTTTGTTTATAGGTAAATAATTAAATATTGAGTGTTCATTGTTTATTTGTTAATGAAAACATAGGATGATATAGAACAGTTCTTTTTTTCTTAATTTTGCCAATGTAAAATAAAATCACAAATTTGAAATTACTACTATTTGATTTTGGAGCAGGTGAAATAATGCTGGTAGTTCTGGCAGTACTTCTAGTTTTTGGCCCAAGTAAGATCCCTGAAATAGCAAGAACCCTAGGTAAATTCGTCAATGAAATAAAGCGTGCTTCTGAAGATATCAAAACAGAAATTAACCGCGAAGGCGACCGCTTAGACCGTGAAAAAAAATTGGAAGAATATAAAGCCTCCCTTGAGAATAAAGCAAATCAAACCACAGAAGAAACTACTAACCAGTCTCAATAAATCTTATACAATAGCGTTAATGAATTATCAACATATAAATGCCCACATGAATAAGTTATTTTCTGGTATATTACTACTTGTTGTACTGCTTATGTTTCCAACTTTGTTAGTTGCACAGCGTAACCCTGCTAAAGGTGCTGATGAGGCATTTTCAAAACAACAATATTCATTAGCTATTGATAAATATAAAAAAGCCTATTCCAAAGTAAAAAAGAACAAGGACGAAAAAAATAGGATTACTGCCCAATTAGCTGAATGTTATCGCCTTACGAGCAATTATAAAAGGGCATCAGCTTCCTATAAACGACTTATAAAAAATGAATGGGACAAACGTAATCCGGAGATTCTTCTTCATTATGCCAATATGCTTAAAATAAACGGTGATTATGCTGATGCAATAGCACAATTTAACTCGTATGCCGAAAGAGTGCCCGAAGATCCAAGAGGCCGCAGAGGGGCTGAAACAACTGCTTTGATTGAAGAATGGATTGAAAATCCTTCGAAATATGAAGTTACTAATGTGAAGAAAATTAATTCACGTGAAGCAGATTTTGCGCCTTCATTTACTACTGAAAATTATAATGAGATTGTTTTCACATCAACTCGCGAAGGTGCATCAGGTAAGGAAACAGACAATTGGACTGATCAAAACTTCAGTGACCTTTTTATTGCAAAAATCGACAGAAAAGAAGAATGGTCGGAACCAGTACTTTTTGATAATACAGAGAATATAAACACCACTGCAAATGAGGGAGCAGCTACTTTCAATTCGAAATTCAATACAATTTATTTTACGAAATGCCCCAATGATCAGCAAAAAGAATCGGGATGCCAGATTTACAAAGCCAGGCGTACAGGTCGTGCCTGGGGAAAACCCGAGATGGTTGAAATTTCAAGTATCGACACAATGTCGACGATTGGGCAACCTACCGTTAGCGAAGGTGAGCTCGTTATTTATTTCTCGTCAAACAGACGTAATGGTATGGGTGGCAACGATATTTGGGTTGCATACAGGGATTCGAAATCAGATGGTTTTGGGAGACCCATGAATTTGGGAGAAGTTATTAATACTCCAGGTGATGAAATATTCCCGTTTTTAAGAAACGATACAACATTATTTTTTGCTTCCGACGGGCATGGTGGAATGGGTGGAATGGATATTTTTGTATCAACTATCGATACCGCTGGTAACTGGGGTGAGCCGAAAAACTTAAAATACCCTATTAACTCAACATTTGATGATTTTGGAATAGTATTTCACCCATATGACGAATACGGGTTTTTGAGCTCTAACAGGAAGGGTACAAAAGGTCTCGAAGATATTTGGTATTTTATTGAACCTCCTCTTGAATTTACATTAAACGGTACAATTAAGGACGACCGCACATTAATGTATATGGGAGATGTAAATGTACAGTTAGTTGGATCAACTGGCCTTTCGGTAACTACGCGAACCAACGATGTGGGTTACTTTAGCTTCGGCAAGAGCCAACTTGAACCCAACACTATGTACGAATTACTTGTTGCTAAACCAAACTATTTTAACGAAAGAGGAACATTTACAACAGTTGGTGTTGAATTCAGTAAAGATTTTGTTAAAGATTTTAGTCTGATACCCATACCGGCCGAACCAATTCCTCTGCCTGAAATCCTTTACGATCTTGCAAAATGGGATTTGAAACCTCAATATGAGGATTCGCTTCAGAATTTAATTCATACATTACGCGATAACCCGAATATTGTAGTAGAATTAGCTTCACATACCGATGCACGTGATAGTCATGAAAGAAACGATATACTCTCACAACGTCGTGCACAATCGGTTGTTGATTACCTGATAATCAGAGGTATTGATCCCCCCAGACTTGTAGCCAAAGGCTATGGCGAACGCGTACCCCTTTCGCTTAAAAAGGATGTTATTCGCGATGGTTTCCCTTTTACCACTGGGACAACCCTTGATGAAACCTATATTGAATCACTTTCAACTAATAATGAAAAAGAAGCAGCTCACCAGTTAAACCGTCGTACTGAGTTCAGGGTATTACGTAAAGACTATGTGCCACAATCTACGAATATTGATATTGCAACAATTAACATTGCTATAAATCCGGAGGATAATGCGATTATGTTTACAGAAGCACCTAATTCGGGCACATATATTTCTACATGTATTATTAATGGTTATAATGAAGATTTTGCTTTTGATAAAACCGCTGATGCAATGATATCATTAGATCAGGCAATGGATCTCCTGAAATGGGGAGCGATTAGCAAAGAAGATTTTGAAGGTGACCCGGAACGTGTTCTTGCAGATAATACCATTGCCGACAGAGCAATTATCAATATTAAAGAAATAAATATTGCCAACAAAAAGGTTGAAAACGTAAAAATTAAAGTAACTTACAAATTAAATTACGGACTCGTATTTGGCGACAAACTGATGAAACAATTCGGGAAATATTCATACAACACAAAAACACATAAACTCACTATTGAGTGATTGATAAGGAATGGTGAATAATAACCTATTGACTAATCACCAATTAACCAATTAACCATGACCAAACAATCACGATACATGCAGCGAGGAGTTTCGGCCTCAAAAGAAGATGTTCACGCAGCTATCAATAATCTGGATAGAGGAATATTTCCAAATGCATTTTGTAAAGTGATTCCCGACATACTTGGCGGAGATGATGAGTTTTGCAATATTATGCATGCTGATGGTGCTGGAACAAAATCTTCGCTTGCATATATTTACTGGAAAGAAACGGGTGATATAAACGTGTGGAAAGGTATAGCACAGGATGCAGTTGTTATGAACCTTGACGACTTACTTTGTGTTGGTGTTACTGATGACATAATAATCTCATCAACTATAGGAAGAAATAAAAACCTGATTCCTGGCAGTGTTATCGCCGCAATAATAAACGGTACTGAAGAATTTCTTGGCAACATGCGTAATATGGGTATTGGCATTTACCTGACCGGCGGCGAAACAGCAGATGTTGGAGATATTGTTCGTACTATTATTGTCGACTCAACCGTTACGGTACGCGTACGCCGGGATCAAATAATTGAAAACAAAATTCAACCAGGCGACGTTATTATTGGCCTTTCGTCTAGCGGACAGGCAACATACGAAAATGAGTATAATAGTGGTATGGGAAGCAACGGTCTTACTTCTGCGAGGCACGATGTATTTTCGAAAAGCTTTGCTACAAAATATCCCGAGAGCTTCGACCCACTTGTTCCTAAAGAGTTGGTATACTCCGGTAGTATGTCGTTAACTCAGCCAAGTGTGATTGAAGGTGTAGATATGGGGAAATTAATATTATCACCTACACGTACCTACGCTCCGCTTATTAAATCTATCCTTGAAACGTATAGAGGCACAATAAATGGCATTATACATTGCAGCGGTGGTGCTCAAACTAAAGTCCTTCATTTTATTGATAAACTGCACGTTATTAAAGATAATATGTTCCCTGCTCCTCCCTTGTTTGAGTTAATCCAATCGCAATCGTGTACACCTTGGGAAGAAATGTATAAAGTGTTTAATATGGGACATCGTATGGAGTTATATGTGCCCCAAACGATAAGCGATGATATCATTAAAATTTCAAAATCCTTTAATATTGATGCTCAAATTATTGGACGCGTGGAGTCATCCGAATCAAAAAAGCTTACAATAATATCACAATACGGTACTTTTAATTATTAGGGATATTTCACATTATTATCTGCCTGAGGCAATTTAACTATGAGGTTTATCAAAATACAAGTAGTTGAAATTTTTATTCAGTAATTAGTCTTTCCAAACAATCATCTCTGTACTACTTTACTTATCATTCTTTTTGTTCCTGTATCCACTTCAATAAAATAAAGCGCGGGGATTAACTCACTTAAATCAATAGTAGCTTGCCCCGACATAAAATCAGCCTTCATAGATGCAACTACTTTGCCTAATGAATTATAAACTATTACATCCATTACCTTCGTTTCAGAATTTATCTTTAGCGTATAGAATCCAGCACCAGGATTAGGAAAGATACCGATCTCATTGTTGGTAGTAAATTCTTCAACGCTGATCACAGTTGTTGATGCAGGGAATATAATATCATCAAGCCATGCACAATCGTTTCCACCGGAAGTATTCATATCCTTTTCATAGGACCATAGTAACAAATGTTGACCGGCTGCCACATCAATAGTTACAACCTCCCAGTCCTCCTCTCCTGACCATTCGGCTTGTTTCGTCCCATCAATATAGAATCTCAAAAAGTCCCATGAATATTCGGAGGATACTTTGCGGGCAAAACATATTTCATCATCCTCAACCACCTGAAGGGTAATGGCAAGCTCCGAAGTTTCATTGTCGCCAATGCTTCCCGATCGTGAAGAGTACTGCCCATTAAAAGGATTATCGGTAATTACCTGCCATGCAGCATTACCGCCCATCTGCCAGTCAAAAGTCGAGAAATCACCTGATTCAAAATCTTCAATTATCAAGCCAATGCTTTGATTGAATGCATTCTGGCAAATGTAATCACACACATTTAACTCACAATCAAGTGTTATAGAAGTGCCAACCGGAGCAGTAATATCAACATCCACATTATAATCTGCATATTTTGATTCGCCGGCCTGTAATCCTCCTAAATCAACAATGTCAGGGCTAATTGTTAAATACGGACTACCGGAAATCAGCTCCATAAATGATGAAGAACAATCGCTATGTCCGGAATTTAAGGCAAGAATAGAAATTATGGCTAACTCACCGGGATCTAATTGCCCATTTCCGTTACCTCCTGTATTATCATCGATAACCATATTTCCTATTTCCGGTACCGGAGCATTAATCACTATTTCAAAATTCGACACCCATGTATTTCCGTCACTCTCGCAAACAAGGCTAAAATCCACAGCATGCTGATTAGGCACATTAGCACCTATATAAAACGAAAAAGCTTCTGAATTAACAACTGTATCGCCTGCAGGAATATCACCAAAGTACTCAGTATCGTCGCCCAATGTTATGAAACTATCATCCACAATAAGTGTAGCAGTTACATCAGAGGCATCCTGCGCACCTAAATTACTTACAGCAACTGTTAGCAAAATTGCTTCACCAAAATCAGGAATTCCATTATTGTTACCAGTGGGATCAAGAACCTGATGGTTATTATAAATTACATATGCACCCTCTGCCGGCACAAAAGTTATGTTATTTGTGTCGGGCAGGCAGTTGTTTCCTACAACAATTAGTAATGCATCACCAACTTCGGTAACCAGCGGATCGAATAAAAGTGTAACATTTCCGGCTACATCAGTTTCATCAGATGCGTAAAGAACGCCATCTTTAATTATTGTACAGGTAAAGTTCTCCATTGGTAATCCGTAGCTTGTAACACTTACTTCGGTAGAGGTAGTACCTACAGCTATTTCATCTTCATAAACTACATCAATATCAATGGGTTCGGTTGTCCAAACTCTAAGGGCAGGATCACCCAGAATGTTAATATCGTAAAAATTCCATCGCAGGGCACCTTCTTCCCACTGACCCGGAGCTTCAACCCAGGGAGCAGTTTGAATTTTACTTTCAACAAAGGCACTTCCGAGATGAACTAATTCTTCGTTATATAGCGCGTCAACCATTTCACGATGAAGATGCGCTGCAGGGCCTTCCGTTTGCCCTTCATTAAACCATCCGTAACGCGAGTTTCCAATCACACTTACTGCAAAATTGTCGATAGTTACCATCTTTTCGAGGATACAGTCATTATTATCAAACGAGCCGCAGTCGCAGCCATGCGTATGAAATAAAGTGAAGTTATGATCAACACCGTTAACTGCATAAAAATTTGAATTTGTAATATCGGAACTATAAAGATGAGCAACATACGATGGGCTTGCATGGCCAACATGGTGAATAAACTGTTTACCCTGATTTATTTCATTCATTAGTGTGCTGCCGTACCATGGGCCATCATGTTCATAAAGAGAATCAATAGGATATGTTTCAGGTATGCCAATGGTTGTATACCCATTATCACTTCGTTCACCAATTAGAAGATCTAAGTAATCCCTGCCCCAGGTTTCGGGATTCGAGTAAAGGTGCTCACCTGCCAACAATGGGTTTGTGAACTCTCCCAAAACCGGATTATTCTGATAATTAATACTCTTGTGAATTATTCTTGCAAGCTCTGTTGCATTACTGAATGGATATCTGGCGACAGCCACTTCAGGAAGAAGATCATCCTCATCGGGCTCGCCCCATCTGTTATCATTATCATCGTTCCAGGTCCCATCTAACGCCGAATAATACAAATCGGAAGGGATATCATTGCTGGTATATCCCCCACCCGACTGGACATAGCAGTAAAAACCACGATATGGTATATGCTCAACATCGCCACCAAGAAGAACATACTCAATATCGCTTTGCTGGTATTCCTGAATAATGAAATTCCTGATTTTCTCCTGTAAATCCTGCCCCGTTATATTGGTTGAAATATATTCGGTAGTAGTAACCTCGCTTTTAATTCCCCGACTTAAATATATGTTTCTTAAGTCCGCAAATCCATCCTCAAATTGATTTGGGGTAATAATTAGTAGTTTGTAGTTATTCTCTGATCTTCCACGAAATGAGTCGTATAGGTTAGCCGCTTCCGGGTTTTGTGCAAAATTTAGCAAGTTTCTTTTAGCCTTTTTTGACGCTGTTAAATTATTAAGTGCTGATATGGCTTCATTATTAGAAGTTGTTTCAATAACGATTGTAACTTTTTTGAAATAAGTAATCTGTCCTTTTGCGGGAATATATACTATAGGTGTAAAAGTTGACATTGCCAGTCCAAATCCATTTAAGTAGCTGGTTGAAAGCCCACCGGTTGATTGCTGTGGATAAGTATGATTTGACATATAAACTTTTTCGTTTACCTGAAAATCCGTCTCACCAGGAATAGAAAGTGGTTTTGAGCTCTGATAAGGAAACAGCTTGAAGTTACCTTCGATTGTAGTTTCATCTTCACCGATAAACTTTATTGAAGTAGCGCTCTCTCCCGGCGGCATCAACAAACTAACTGCAAAATAGGGTAAGGCCGGTTCACCGACAATACCGGTTAACAAAGTTTTTTGAAATGTAATTGTATGATAATTATTTTGATAACTGATTTTGGGAGCTTCGAAATAATAAGTTTTTGAAACAGTTCCGGCTAAAACAACTGTTACTGTAAGCACTAATATAAGGATTAAGCTAATCTTCTTCATCGTAATTAAGTTTAAAGGATCAAATATACACAATCAAGACAACGATATTATCAGTCAGTTGCATTATCGTAAATATTTACGGTTTTTTTGAATATAAAATTTGTGAATCAGTCAGAGTAAAAAAGAAATATTATTTTTATCAAAAAAAAGTATATGAGTGAATATATGAAGAAAGTAATAATTTTTGGTGGTAGTGGTTTTATTGGCAGACACCTTGTTAATGAACTAAAGGATAATTATGATGTTGTTGTGGTTTCGCGTAGGCAACGAACGGTGGCTAAACAATTTGGGGGAAATGTCATAGTTGAAAGATTACGCACAAGAGATGTAACTCAACTTTCAGCGCAAATGGAAGGTGCCGAAGCAATTATAAACCTTGCCGGAGAAAATGTTGCCGGGCGCTGGAATAAAAAAAAGAAGGATAGGATAAAAAATAGCCGAATTGATACTGACACAATAATAGCGAGAACAATAATAAAATTAGCAAAAAAGCCGGAAGTTGTAATTCAAGGTTCCGGAATAGGTGTTTATGGTTTAAGCCGCAACACTATCGATGTTACCGAGGAGACATCATTAGGACAGCGAGGGTTTTTAACAAAAGTTGGAATTGAACATGAGTTCATGTTTAAACAACTTGAGAAATTAACCAGAGTTATTTATTTGAGAACCGGTTTGGTACTCGACGCCAATGAGGGTGCTCTCCCAAAAATGGTTAAGCCGTATAAATTTTATGCCGGAGGCAAATTTGGCAGTGGGAATCAATGGAATTCATGGATACATATAAAAGATGAAGTAAGGGCAATCAAGTTCTTAATTGAGAATAAGAACACCAGTGGAGCTTATAACCTTACGGCGCCAAATCCTATAACACAAAAACAATTTGCAGTCGCATTAGGGCATGCACTTAAACGCCCGTCATATTTAGCTAAACCTGCTTTTTTATTAAGATTAATACTAGGAACTATGGCTGATGAGCTGTTGTTGAAAGGATTAAAAGTACTACCTAAACATTTAACTGACGCGGGCTTTAAATTTAACTTTGAAACTATTGATGAAGCATTAGTTAACATTGCAAATAAGACATAATTAATTATAAAATGAATATCCCTTTAGTGCTTGATGCAGAACCTGTTTCGTATATAATTGGCAATGATGCCCTGGAAAAATCAGCCAACAAGTTTAATAAATATAAACGTATTATTGTAATCACAGATGAGAACGTTGAGAAATTCTGTCTCCATGTTTTCAAACAAAAACTACCTTTAATTAATATTGATGGTGTTATAACTATAAAAAGCGGTGAAGAACATAAAACCATTAACCAGCTAACTTATATTTGGAATGAGCTCACACGTTTAAACGCCGATCGCGACGACCTAATTGTTAACCTTGGCGGTGGTGTGGTTACTGATATAGGTGGCATGGCAGCAGCAACTTTTAAAAGGGGACTGGTATTCATTAACTATCCTACAACATTGTTAGGGATGGTTGACGCAGCCATAGGTGGAAAAACAGGCATCGACTTTGAAGGATTTAAGAATCAGGTCGGACTATTTGTAGCTCCCAAATGCGTAATTATTGATCCTGTTTTTTTGCATACACTTGAAGATGTGCAATGGCAATCGGGTTTTGCCGAGGTACTAAAATACGGTTTGATAATGGACAAAGAACTATGGCAAAAGCTGGAGGGTATTAAGTATAATGAAGTTGTTGATTGGAATATGGTGATAATTAAAGCTGCCCGCGACAAGATTGACATTGTTCGTTGCGACATACTTGAAAAAGGTATTCGAAAGAATCTTAATTTCGGTCATACTGTGGGTCATTCTCTGGAGTCGTTTTACCTAAAATCAGCAAATCCCGTAACTCATGGAATGGCAATTGCAGCAGGTATGATTTGTGAATCATGGTTGTCATCAAAAATTTTTAATATTGAATGTACAAAATTGAATACTATCGTTGACATGATTGATAAAAATTTTAACCGTTTCGATTTTACTACGGACGATATTCCTGGAATTATGCAACTTATGAGGCAGGATAAAAAAGTTAGAGAGAACAAACATAACTTCAGCCTCCTTAGAAAACTAGGGAAAGCTGTTCATGAAATTGAAGTTGACGACAAACTAATAATACAAAGTCTTGAATTTTATGTTAACCGTAAAAGCTGTGATTAATTGAATATTCTGTTAAATAAGATATCAAACAGTGTTTACGGCACAGTAGCTATCCAAGGGTCAAAAAGCATTAGTAACCGCCTTTTGATTATGAGGGAATTGTCGGGTAATCTATGCACAATCGAAAATCTATCTCAATCAGATGATACGCAACGATTGCTGTTCTATATAAACATGATAAATACATGTGGCAAGTCGGGCATACTGATGATTTTGGATGCGAACAATGCCGGGACAGTATCACGGTTTTTAACTGCTTATGTGGTTTACAGAGAGGGTACATGGCTGGTAACGGGTAACCTGAGGATGAAACAACGACCTATTAAAGGGCTTGTTGATGGGCTTAGACTACTTGGCGCCGACATAACCTATACCGATAAGGAGGGAGCAATTCCTTTGCTCATAAAGGGGAGGGAAATAAGAGGTGGAAGTATATGGGTGGATGTTTCAGAAAGCAGCCAGTTTATAAGTGCTATTATGATGATAGGTCCATATCTTGAACAAGGGCTGAAAATAAGATTTAAAGGTGATCCCGTTTCACTTCCTTATATTAAAATGACACAAAAGCTGATGCAAAAATTCGGTGCAAATGTTGAATTAAATGAAGGAGGTGTAGTTATATTGCATGGCAAATACCAATTTCATCAGTGCACAGTAGAATCCGACTGGAGTTCATCCTCATACTGGTATGAAACGGTGGCATTGTCGGATCATGCGGAAATATTCATTCCCGGATTGTATAAAAATAGCCTGCAAGGCGACAGCGTGCTTGCCGAAGTATATGAACAATTGGGAGTTACAACACTTTATGAAAACAATGGAGTCAAGCTTATTAAAACAGGCAATATCGTTAAGAAATTCTCCTTCGACTTTATAGGGTGCCCCGATATTGTACCAGCAGTTATGGCAACCTGCGCGGCTCTTGGAATTAAATCTGTTTTCAGAAATATCGAACATTTAGCTTTTAAAGAATCAAACCGGATAATAGCTTTGAGTCAGGAATTGAAAAAAATAGGAGCTTCGCTTAAAAAAGATAAAAACAGTTATTTATTAACACCAGTTGCTAATGTTCCTTACAACAATTTGGAGTTTAGCACCTACGGCGACCATCGCATTGCTATGTGCCTCGCTCCCCTTGTACTTAGATACAATAAAGTTGAGATTTATAATCCGGATGTTGTAAAGAAATCTTACCCTGAGTTTTGGGATGATTTTAAAAAACTTAAGTTTGCAGATTTAAAAAATGATAATAAAGAAAATAATTTGACACTCGCATGAATCCAAAGGAAGTTGATATTTTCATTCCATGTTTTATTGATCAGGTTTATCCCCACACCGGATTTAATATGGTAAAAGTATTGGAAAAGGCAGGTGTAAAAGCTCATTACAATACAAATCAAACTTGCTGCGGACAGTTGGCATTTAATAGTGGGTTTTGGGATGAGGCGAAAAAGCTTGGTGAAAAATTTATTAAAGATTTCAATAATGAGCATATGATAGTCGGACCTTCTGCCTCATGTATTGGATATGTGCGTAAAGGTTATGATGAGCTTTTTTACAATGGAGCATTACATAACGAATATAAACAATTACAGCGAAACATTTACGAAATAACCGACTTTTTAGTAAATATTGTGAAGGTTACAAATTTTGGGTCAGTGTTTGAACATAAAGTAACTTACCATGATTCGTGTGCTGCTCTGCGTGATTACAAACTAAAAGACGAACCCCGTCAGCTATTAAGTAATGTAAAGGGGCTGGAGCTCATTGAAATGAAAAATACTGATGAATGTTGCGGGTTTGGAGGTACTTTTTCAATAAAGTTCGAACCAATCTCCACAGCAATGGCCGAACAGAAAGTTCGTAATGCCCTTGATACAGGTGCCGAATACATTGTTTCAACCGATAGCTCTTGCCTGATGCACCAATTTGCATATATTAAAAAACATAACCTGCCCATAAAAGTTGCCCATATTGTGGATGTGCTGGCATCAGGGATATAGTGTATAAAATACTAGCGCACGATTGTATCGCGTGGCAAAAACTTAACCAACTCTCTTTCCCCCAAAGGTTTACCAATAATTTTCATGCTTTCGTCTAATACGAAAATTGTAGGTGTTGCAACAATGCCATACTCCTCAACAATGGGGCCGTTCCACCCTTGTAGCTCAGCAACTTGCACCCATCCATAACCTCCTTCTTCTATACTTTTCATTAAGTCATCCTTCGATTCGTCAATCGATACAGCAATAACCTCAAAGTTCTTACCCTCATTGTAATATGATTTAATTACATCCATAATTTCATCGCAATGCGGGCACCAGCTGGCCCAGAAAATAAGTAGAGTAAGTTTAGCATTAATCTTACTTAAAGAAACTTCTTTACCAACAATATCAATTGTAGTAAAGTCATGAGCCGGTTGCCCGATGGCGAGTTTTTTAATCAATTCCAGCTTGTTTTCAAGTTTTAGTTTACGTTCGGTATTTTCACAAAACTGATCGAGTGCACTGGCATTTGCAATATGTTCCAAACCTTTTTCGAAACCAATTGATTCGAACCCGTTTATTAAAAAATCAGTTATAAACTCATAAACCTGCTGATTTACTTGAGCATGACTAAATATAGAATCAACTCCCATCAACATGTTATCTTCCAGCTCCTCTTGCGAATTAGCATTATTCTGATAAAGTGAAAGATATCCCACTATTTTTGATGTGAGAATGGTGCTTCTAATTAGCATTGTATCGTTAAAATCCACCCCATCGAAATAATACTGTTTTAAAAACAAGTTTTGCTCATCATCACTAAGTGTAGGATCAACCATAATCGGCCGATCGGTTTTTAAGTACCTGGAAGCAAGAGTAAGCGGATTATTATCAATTAATTCATCAATACGTTCATTTAACTGCTTTTGTAACAACTCATACTGGTTTAACGCATCAAAAAAGAACTCATCATTGGGAGGATAATTATTAATGAGCGTGCCCAATACATCCAATTTATACATATTCATCCCCTTGATAACAAGGTAATCATAATAGATAAGATTCTCTACAGAGCTGATAATTTGAATACCATCTTCAGCCTCAAACCCCGATATTGTGAACTGGATATCTTCATAATTATATATCAACTCAACAGCTTGTCCGGGCCCTTTGATCACCAAATACATGCCGGGTTCGCGATCTGCCGGTATTATCAAAGTAAAAGCTCCGGTTACATCCGTTTGAGTAGTATCTATAATATTCCTTCTTTCGCCCATAAGGCCCATTAAATAAAGAGTTTCATTTTCCAACCCGGTTATTGTACCGTTAATTTTATGTTCCTGTGCAATACCAGCCACGCTGGCCAACAGTATAACAATTACTAAAAATCTTTTTATCATTTCATGTAAATTATTTCGTTCAAAATTAAACAAAACACTTAATTTTATGGTTTTAACTAACCAGTATTATGAAATTTATAAAAACCACTATTAATGATAGGATTGCAGTAATTACATTTAACAACGACAGCAGGCGTAATTCGTTAAATTCTGAAATGCTTAAAGAAACTGAACTGGCATTTGATAAATTTACAGATGAGGATGTTAGAGTTGTAATCATCAGGAGTAATCCGGAAGCAACAGTTTGGTCGGCAGGTTTGGATATTAGAGAACTTCCTGACCCTGGCAACGACCCCGTACCCTATAGTCATCCTGTTGAAAAGCTAATGCGGAAAATAGAAAATTTTAAAGCACCGGTAATAGCTATGGTAACAGGAACAGTTTGATTGATAAAGATGAAATTGAGGATTTTACCTTTAATATGGCACGCAATATTACGCAAAACTCACCCCTAAGTATAAGAGTAATTAAGGAGCAATTAAATTTACTGGGAAAATCAAGGTCATTAACTCCAGATGTTTTTGAACGCATAAATGAACTTAGAAGTTGCTCATATAATAGCTATGACTTTATAGAGGGTAAAAAAGCTTTTCTCGAGAAACGAAATCCTGTGTTCAAGGGAATGTAATAATTTAATACAAATATGAAATTAAATTATTATTTGTACTTTAGCATAGTTTAAGCTATATCAAATCTTTCTTTTATGAAAAAAGATAATACTTTAAGATTTCTCCATATAATATTAATAATTCCTTTTTTACATTTTATTTTTATAGGTAATATGTATGCCCAAATCCCAACTACTCAGGATTGCAAAGGTGCGATTCCTGTTTGCGATTATGTTTATATCGAAGAATCAACAGCGTGGGGCTTTGGCAATTATTACGAAATACCAACCGGTCAGGTTTGTCCTAATCATTGTATGGATGGTGAGCATAATAGCCGGTGGTACATTTGGACCGTTATTGAGGCGGGTAATCTCAGGTTTGAAATAACACCTCAGATACAAACTGATGATTACGACTGGGCTGTATTTAACCTTACCAATTACACTTGTGATGATATTTGGAGTAACCCGGGATGGACAATGTCGAGTTGTAACGCTGCCGGCGGACCAACACACCAGGGACCTACAGGTGTAAATACATTATTTGGCGGGACATCAAACTGTAACAATGGAGGTCCTACTAACAAATGGAATATCGACCTTCCGGTTTACGAAGGCGAAACATATGTGCTTATTGTGAGCGATTGGACCCAAACTCCGGGTGGTTATACGCTGGATTTTAGTGCATCAACTGCTGTTATTTTTGACGACCAGAGGCCATATTTAGATTATATAGGTGGCGATTTGATTACTGCATGTGGAACAAATGAGTTGTTCATTAAATTCAACGAAAACGTTAAGTGCTCATCGGTTCAACCTTACGATTTTGAACTCGACGGTCCCGGAGGCCCATTTGTTATCGACAGCATTTATGGCGAAACCTGCGATCTTGGCGGAAATAACGAACGTGAATATACATTGTATTTTACTCCACCAATTTATCAGGGTGGCGACTTTACTCTGGAGATAAATCAATTCAGCTTTATATCAGATGCCTGCAACAACTATGCATTAACCGAAATTTACGACTTTTTTGTAGCTTTAGAATCTCCGATTGCGGATGCCGGTGAAGATATTGACATCCCTTATGCAGGAACAGCCACTCTTGACGGATCAGCCAGCAGTGGGTCAGGTTACTATTCATACAGCTGGGAGCCATCTGCATTGCTGGATAATCCGTTAATTCCAAATCCAACTACCGTTACCCTTACATCCAGCACACAGTTTTTTTTATCTGTTAGCGATCAGCAAAGTCTTTGCGTTGGTGAAGATACAATGTGGGTTAATGTGGTTGGTGGTCCTCTTGGAATTACAATGAATGCAAGCAGTAATGAAATATGTAATGGACAAAGGGTTGATTTATTTGTTAACCCCGATGGTGGTGCGGGTAATTATAGTTTTTTATGGACATCAAACCCGTCTGGATTTAATTCAACTGAGCAGTACCCTTCCGATTTCCCAGTTGATGATGTTTGGTATATTGTTAAGGTTACCGATGGCTATACCGAAATTACCGACAGTGTTTTTGTAAAGGTTAATCAAATACCTATTGCCTACGCCGGTGATGATCAGGTAATAAACGAGGGTACAACGACAACACTTAACGGAAGCGCAAGCGGTGGTGCCGGCAACTATGGCTATCAATGGGAGCCTTCAAGCTGGTTGGAAACAAATAACATTCCCAATCCGGTTACTTTACCATTGTATGATCCAACTGTATTTACATTACTTGTTACAGATGAAAACGGGTGTACGAGTATTCCTGATAATGTGTTAATAAACGCAAGTGGTGGCGGATTATCAGCTTTTCCTTGGTCCGACTCAACAGAAATTTGTTTGGGACAATCCACAACAATATCCGCTAATGCAACAGGTGGTGGGCTCGAATACACTTATGAATGGACATCAGTTCCCCCGGGCTTTACTTCTGCGGAAGCGATGATTTTTGTAACACCTTATGTTACTACACAGTACAACTTGCTGTTAATAGATCAATTTGAAAATGAATTTGAAGCCAATATTATTATAACTGTTAACTATCTTCCCGAAATTAATCTTATTCCTTTTAATGCAACCGTAATCGGCATTGATACAATAATAGTATGTGTTCGCGATACTGTGATGCTTGATGCGGGCCATAATGAAGATCCGCCAAATACCGAATATTTCTGGCTGGAAAGTAATCTTGCAAACCGCTACTTTATAGCTTCTACAAATGGCAACTGGACTGATTATCAAAGCCACGCTGTTAGGGTAACAAATGGCATGACGGGTTGTTGCGATACTGGAAGGATTACTATTTTATTCGATTTCAATGAATGTGCCATAGGGATACCTGAAAAACCAACAAATCTGGCGAGTTTGATAAGCATCCAGCCAAACCCTAATAAGGGCAGTTTTGAGATAACTGTAAAAAAGAATATTAATATCCTTAATCTCAGCATTATTAATATTCAAGGTAAGGTGGTTTTTAACGGATCAAAAAATGAAAGCTACATTGTGGGATATCCAAAGCAAATAAATGCAGGTTTATCACCTGGTGTATATTTTGTTCATATTAAGACGTTGGATGAACTATTAATTAAGAAAATTGTTGTGTATTAGCATTAATGACTTTCCGGAAATCATTTATTTGTTTCAACTTCATTATAACCACTCATAAATCGCTGAAGATAAAGCTCCATGTTTTCATCAGGCATTGGTAGGTGAGCATAGGCAATTGTGCCATCCGGATTAATAAAAACATATGACGGATAAGCCCGTATATTATACGCTTCAAGAAGAAGGATATTTTCATTTGTTTTTAATATTGACCACTTATAGCCTCTTTCATTTGCAAAATCAACTAACCTGTCAAACTCATCTCCGGCGACAATTGTTACAATATCAAACTTATCACCATTTTGTTCTCGAATATCGTTAAGAAGCTGCATGTGAAAGTCACATATACTGCAGTCCTCTTTTACAAAGCTAAGTAGTACAAACTTACCGGCATAATCAGATAGCGAAATTGAATCTTTTTTTGCATTAGTTAATATAAAGCAGGGTGCCTTGGTTCCATTTTGTAATTCTTGCAATTTAGTAATAAAGTTACGGGCAATAAGCCTGTTTTCAATAAATTCGGAACTATTTGCAATGTCGTTATACTTTGATATAACCCGTTGTTTTTTAACATCGCGGTTATGATAATGCCTTGACAGAAGTAGCATTTCAACAATTTCACGAATCCTGTCGTCAAGTGCCAGTTTTTCATCGCGTGCAATCAGCTTATCAACAATATCAATTGGTTCACTATTATTAATTGCCAGAATGAGCTCTTCGTATGTGTATATTTTCTCAGAAGTAAAATAGCTTTTAAAAAACTCTTTAAAAAAATCGGTATATTGTATGTTTTTGTAAAGTATGGGTTTATTTACAAAGTAGTTTACAAGTATTTGGCGGTTGCTCTCTTTCCTGCTTAACCATAATAAAGATGCAAGAGAATATTTCACGTAATCACGTACATATATTGCTTTGTTATCTGTATATTTTTCATGCATTTCTTGTACAAATCCTGTTACCACCGATTTGTCCTTACTTTTGTAAATACTGTTTATGTTGTTGTAAATAAAATCATTATACAACATATTAAAATCACCTATCGACTGTTGGATGCCACCATCATCAGTTTCAACAGTAAAATTAAGCGGAAGCTGGTCGAATATAGAGCCCTTTCCTAATACAGTATCAATCAAAATATTGAAATTGTAATGTGTCCCCGGTTTTAAATAAAACTCTCCTTTATCCAAACCAAGAGCTAAAAGTGCAAATTTTGTTTGGTCAACATCAAACTGCATGAAAAACTTCCCTGAATTATCAGTATGAGTTTGTGCAATAGTGTGATCAAGATTTGAAAACTGATCGGCATAAACAATTACTCTAACCAGTTTCCCTGCTTGACCCTCAGCAATTCCAGTAATGGTTACATTCTGGGACCTCTGCAAAACTTCTTTTTCCTGTCCGTCAGACAGGCGGGTGTCATGTAGAGAGTAAGCAAAGTCATTCCATATTTCCTGGAGATCATTACTTTGAGATTCCTGCCCGTCCGGCAGGCGGGCTTCACTTCGTTCAGAATGACAGAATTCATATAGATTAGCGTAGGATTCAGAATATGAAAACATTAATGTTGGTAGCAAAATGAATGATACTACAGAAATAAATTTATTCATAAGTGTATTTTTGACCGATAAAGACAAACCTTTCATTTTATTTGCTTTTATAATCAACCTCATCAGGAACCATTCCTCTTACGTCTCCGCCATTTCTAATCACATCTCTAATTATAGAGGAAGAAATTGGTGTGTACCGTGCTTCTGTAAGTAAAAACACAGTTTCAATATCGTTGGCCATCATACTATTTATTTGGCCAATTCCCCTTTCAAATTCAAAATCGGCAGAAGTACGTAATCCCCGAAGTATATAGTGAGCATTTTTCTGTCGGCAAAAATCAACCGTAAGCCCTGTGTATGAATCAACGATAACCTTAGGCTCTGATTTAAATATTGCATTAATCCATGAAATACGCTGCTCAAGAGTAAACATGCTTTTCTTTTCAGAATTAATTCCAATCCCGATTATAACCTTATCGAACATTGAGAGTGCTCTTTTAATAACACTTACATGTCCCAGGGTGACCGGATCGAACGAACCCGGGAATACTGCTATTCTTTCCATAAACTATTTTTTTAAGATTTGTAAAGATAATAGTTTTCGAAAAATCTTTACACATAAACCGAATTTATCGGGTATGTAAGCTTATCTTTCAACCCGCTGAATGATTTTCTCTCCTTACAAAACAATTGTAACTTAGTTGAAACATGGTTGTGAGAAAATTCCATTCAGTGGGTTTTTTTAACCAAACCATATCCGCTAAGTCGCTTAGGACTTAGAGGATCGAAAAAAAACCTGCATTTAGAGAAACCTAAAAACTACTCCGCGAATATGGAGTAACATCCTGCGATGAAAAATCCTTTTCTAAATATTTAAAATAACCTGCAATAGCAATCATAGCAGCATTATCAGTTGTATATTTAATATTGGGGATAAATATTTTCCAGCCCTCATCATCAGCTATTTGCCGAAGATTAACTCTCAATCCTGAATTAGCCGAAACACCACCTGCAATAGCTATTTCATTAATTCCGGTAACTGTCACAGCTTTTTTTAATTTATCTAAAAGTATTTCAATAATGGTTGCCTGTATTGAGGCTGCCAGATCGGCTTTGTTTTTTTCAATAAAGTCATCATCTTTCTTCAAATTATCACGCAAAAAATACAGAAACGATGTTTTTAATCCGCTGAAGCTGTAATTCAAATCGGTTATTCTGGGCTTTGGAAAAGAAAAAGCGTTTGGGTTACCAGTATTTGCAAGTTTATCTATTTCGGGGCCACCCGGATAAGGCAAGCCCATAATTTTTGCAGCTTTATCAAATGTTTCACCGGCGGCATCATCGATAGTTGTCCCGATAATATCCATTTCTGATGGGCTGATAACTTTAACAATTTGCGTGTGCCCTCCCGAAACCGTAAGGCATAAAAAAGGAAAAGTTGGTGTGTTAATTCTATCGTCATCATCTAAAAAATGAGACAAAATGTGTGCTCTCAGATGATCAACTTCGATAATCGGAATGTTGAGAGCCAACGCAAACGATTTGGTGAACGAAGTGCCTACCAACAGCGATCCGAGGAGGCCCGGACCTCGTGTAAATGCAACTGCGCATAATTGATTTTTCTGTATATTTGCTTCCTTAAGGGCGACATCAACTACAGGTATAATATTTTGTTGGTGTGCCCTTGAAGCTAACTCGGGGACTACTCCACCATAAGAGCTATGAACACCTTGATTTGCAATGATATTGGATAGTACCCTGGTGTTTTTTATTACTGATGCTGATGTTTCATCGCAAGATGATTCTATGCCTAATATATATGTCATTTGAAAAATAAATCTGTCCGCAAAAATATCAAAAAAAAGCTCGCGTCCTTTGTGCTTTATGTTCTGCTTGTGCCAGCAATAATTCCATTTGCACTTACATTACTATTCCAAAATCATATTGTCCAAACTATTTCAGCACGCCTTGCTGCAAATATGTTATCAACCAGCCTGGGTCAAAGCGTAAATATTAATGCTATTAGAGTTGGCATTTTTAGTGGAATAAATATTGATGGGTTATGGATTAAAGATCATCATAACAATACATTGCTAAGAGTCGGTAAACTTTCTACCATGCCTGTTTTTAGCAATTTTAATCTTAAATCGATTAAATTTTTAACCATTAAACTCGACAGTGTCCAATTTAATATAGGTTCGTACCATGACGAGTTAACAGATAATTTATCATTATTAATTGAAAAAATAAGTGGTGATGGAGATAAATCAGGAGGTAACTTCAAAATATTCTCAGGTTCTGTAAAAATAAAAAATTCTTCATTTAACTTGTTTAACCAAAATAGAAGTTATGATCAGGACAATAGCACTATGGATTATGCAAATATTGTTATCGATAGCATTAATGCTGATTTGTCGGGTTTTAAGATAATAAACGATTCGCTTAATTTCAGAATTAACAACCTTGTTGCAAGAGAAAAGAGTGGTGTTGTGGTGAAAAAATTGCGTGCTGATTTTATTGTGAGTTCCAGTGGGCTTTATACAACAAATGCCCTTATTGAACTAAATGATTCTTATATCGATGGTGATTTTGGAATGGAGTACTCAAATTATACTTCGTTTAGTTATTATCTCGATTCTGTTAATATGACAGCTAATATACGACCATCAACAATAAACATGGCTAACATAGGGTACTTTGCCGATGTGCTTTTTAAGATGCCAAATGTTGTTGGAATTACCGGAAAAATGAATGGGACTGTACGTGATTTGACTGGAGAAGACCTAAAGATAAAATATGGTAAAAATACCCGGGTATCGGGTGATATCCGATTTACAGGGCTCCCTGATTTTTACTCAACTTACATGGTTGTCAAAGAGTTAATTATTACGACAAACCCACAAGATATTGGAAATTTCTATTTACCAATTGTTGAAAAGCATCTGGATTTTCCCAATATTATTCCTCCTAAAGAACAGATAATGGTGAAAGGTAATTTTAATGGCTATTATGAGGACTTTTCAAGCAGTCTTGATATACTTTTAAGTTACGGAAAAATTAAGTCAGAGATTAAGTTTAAAAATACGACAGAAAACATGCTATCTTTTAATGTTAAAGTAAACGGCGATTCTGTTAATATTGGCAAACTAGTAAACCAGACTAATTTACTTGGAAAAATGAACTTTGACCTAAATATTTCGGGGGAAGGTAAATATCCGGAAAACATCAGCTATAACACATCTGGTATATTGACTAATGTTGATTTATTAGGATATAATTACAGCAGGATGAGCATTGTTGGAAGTTATGCAAATGACTCGGTACTAGCCGATCTACGTGTGGGCGACAAAAACTTAATGATGACTGCTTCTGCAAAAGCACATATAGCAACAAATCCGGTATTCACAGTTTCTTCAAACATCGTTAGTGCGAACCTCAACAAAATTAATCTTTGGTATGATCAAAATATAAACTTGTCATCTCAGCTTCACGCAAAGGTTACCGGAACCAATATCAACACTTTGAATGCTCATATTGCACTAACAAAAAACAAGCTGGTTTACGATGACAACGAATATATTATTGACAGCATTATACTTACAAAGCAAACCGACTCTTTTAATGTTACCAAAACACATTTAAGCTCGGATGTAATTATAGCCGATGTTACCGGCAAATACAATATATCAACTCTTACACAAAGTATTTTCAGGCTTGCCGATTATTATTTTAATATAATACCCGGCGATGAATCAACATATGTTGTAGTTGATGATTACGTTGACATTGATGTGAATCTGCTGAAACCAAAAATTTTTACGGACCAATTTCTATCAGGTATTTCAATATCTCCAAATACTAAATTACATACAGTACTCAATTTTAGTAATAATAACTTTCAAGCTGATTTCTCCTCAAATAAAATCCAATACAGAGATGTAAGTCTAGATAGCAGTACGCTAACAATTCATCGCTTAAACAATTATGTATTTAGTGAACTTGCTATTTCAAATATTATACTTAAAGACAGCACCGCAGAAGACACGCTTGTTTTTGGCATCGACGATTTTAGCCTGTCGGCAAGAATAGGTAACGACTCAATAACATACGGTATATATTGGGATAACCAAAATCCGGCATTGAAAAACTCAGGAATACTGGAAGGTTATATTGCCGATGTAGCTGATTCAATTAAGATTAACATTGGTAAAGCTGATGTTTACTTAAACAATGTGATATGGAACATCGAACCAAACAACCTGGTGGTTATGTATAACGACAGGATATTTTTTCATAATATTTACATCCATACAGGGGAGTCGGGATTTAAGCTTATTGGTACTGTTCCGAAATATGAAAATGATTCACTAGTGGCAGAATTTGCTGATTGGAATCTTTCCAATTTCGACATACTTACTAAACCAATGAATTTTGATTTGAATGGTGAAATTAATGGATTTCTCAACCTTACTTTAATAAAAAATAATCCGACACTTGTTTCTGATATCACTATCAAGGAACTGGAATTAAACGACGAATATTTAGGTGAAGCACGGATTATGAATACATGGGATAATACCAATAATTCGGTTTTTATTAAATCGCAAATAATAAGGCAGGGTGAAGCAGGAAGAGGAGAGGTTTTTTCAGCAGATGGTTATTATTACCCCACTAAAAAAGATGATAATCTGAATATTGATGTTTCTTTTAACAGGTTTAAATTAAGGACATTAGAGCCTTTCTTTAGTGATGTTGTGAATAATCTTGAGGGAACAACATCCGGAAATCTTTCCATAAGAGGAAGTGTGTTACAACCTGTTATTACAGGATCAGCCGACATGCAACGAACAGCTATGAGAATTGTGTACCTGAATACGAAATACTCATTCTCAAACTCAATCGAATTTGTTAAAAATGGTATTAGGTTCGATAAGCTGGTTATTTACGACACGCTTGGTAATCAAGCATATATTAATGGGAGTTTAACTCATAATTATTTTACTAACCCTATGTTCGATATGGTTATAACTACTCCGGGCCTACTTTTCTTTAATACAACAAGTCGTATGAATGAGCTTTATTATGGCACCGCCATAGCTTCGGGTAATATAAAAATAACCGGTAGACCCGATGATGTTGATCTTAGATTAGATATAAAAACGCAAAAGGGTACTTCGGTTGTATTACCGCTAAATTATTCTGTAGAAATATCTGATAAAGATTATATTATATTCACTAAACCTGCTTTTGACAGCATACAGGAAAACGTACTTCTTGAATTAGTAGAAATTAATGAAAAAACCGAACTTAACTATAATATTAATGTTAAAATGGAAGTTACACCGGTGGCTCATGTGAGTATCTCTTTACCGGCTGATATGGGCACAATAGATGCAAGAGGAAATTCAAATCTTGCTCTCGATGTTGACTCAAAAGGCAAGTTTTCATTAGTTGGTGATTATATTGTGGAAGAAGGTCTTTTTCACTTTAAAATTGGCAATCTTGTAAGCAAGCGTTTTACTCTTGTACGAGGAGGGCGGATATCATGGTCGGGGAACCCTTATTCAGCTAATGTTAATATAAAAGGGTTGTACAAAGTTAAAACGAGTCTTTCAAGTTTGGGAATTATAATCGATTCAACAGTATCATTCAAAAATAAAGTAACTGTTGAATGTTATGTTGTACTAACCAACGAGTTATTAAATCCCAATATCAGGTTCGAAATAAAAATTCCTGATCTTGACCCTGATTATCAAAGAGCCGTATTTTCAAACCTGGATACAACAAACGCTGCAATGATGAACCAGCAAATGATATCGCTTTTGGTTCTCGGAACATTTAACTTCAACAATGCAGCAAGCATAAGCATCGAAAGCTCCTATTACAATGTTATTGCTAACCAATTAAGTAGTTTGCTTTCGCAGATTAGCGAAAATGTTGATATTGGGCTTAATTATAAACCAGGTGATGAAGTGTCGCAACAGGAGTTTGAGGTGGCCTTATCTACGCAATTGTTTGATGACAGGTTAACCATCGAGAGTAATTTTGGGATGTCATACGATCGTAGTCAACAAAGTGCGAGTAATATAGTTGGAGATGTTGATATTGGTTATAAACTAGCTCCCGACGGGCGTTGGGTATTAAAAGTATTTAATCATTCAAATGTTAACTCATGGTATAACTACAGCAACTACGATCAAACTTCACCCTATACTCAAGGAGTTGGTATCGCCTTTAGAAAAGATTTCAATAATATTGCCGAATTGTTTGGGTCAAGAAAAAAGAATAGTAGGGACAAGAGGGAAATCAAATCTAATCAGGAGTCGATTAAACCGGAAGATGAAGACAGTCAGTAGGCAAAACCAAGATTGATTCTATTAAAATGATAACTGATACAAAAAAGATATTTTTGAACTAAGTCAAGAACTATAAGTTATTTGTTACGAGCGAATAATGAAACGATGTTAAGGTTGACGTGGCATTTTTTGCGAATTACTAATTACCAGTAACTATTATAAATAATCATTCATAAAAACCTCTCATGCCTCTAATTGTTTATAAGTCTTCAGCAGGTTCAGGTAAAACAACAACACTTGTAAACGAGTATCTTAAAATAGCATTAAAGCAACCCGAATCCTTCAGGCACATCCTCGCAATTACGTTTACAAATAAGGCAGCAAACGAAATGAAAAGTCGTGTTATTGAGACTTTGAAAAACTTGTCTGACGCTAGTAAAGAACCCGATCAAAAATTATCCAACCTGATAAGTGCGATTAACGTGGACATGGTTACACTCAGAAATCGTGCGCAAAAATTACTATCTCTTATACTTCACAATTATGATGAGTTTGCCATAAGTACCATCGATTCTTTCATCCACCGCGTTATACGCACATTTGCAACCGATGTTCAGCTACCTCAAAATTTTGAAGTAGTAATTGATGATGAAGATATTATACCTGACATAATTCAACTTCTGTATGATAAAATAGGAAACAACAAGGAACTCACAAAAGTGATAATCAATTTTGTGCTTGCACAGGCTGATGAAGAAAAAGGCTACGATCCCACATTTAAACTGATAGCATTCATTAAACACCACATGAGTGAAGATGGTTTTCAGCATATTAGCAAACTTAACAACCTTAATATTGGGGAATTAGGTGATATAATTATCAGGCTGAGAAATAAAATTGAAATTGAAAAATCACAAATAATTAAATTTGCCGGCAGTGCAATTGAACTGTGTGAAGCCAACAACCTGGAAATAAAAGACTTCTACCAGGGAAATAATGGAATTTTGGGATATTTTGTTAAATTACAAAAGTTTAATGTACCTGACGAAAAACTCTTTCCTGGAAAGCGAGTTCAAGAAACAATTGAGGAAGAAAAGTGGTTCAGCTCAAAAACTACACCAGCAATACAACAATCCATTTCAGCCATTAAACCCAATCTTAGTGATTATTATCAAAAGGTATTAAAGTTGATTGGTAGTTACTTTTTCCACCGCCTGATTTACAGTAAAATATATTCACTTGCATTAGTTCATGAAATTAGAAACTTATTTGCTGAGTTTACTGAACAAACCGGCAAGGTTCATATCTCGGAATTCAACAAAAAGATAAGTAATGAAATTGCAGGACAACCCGTGCCATTTATTTATGAACGGCTTGGCAGAAAGTATCGTTACTTTTTAATTGACGAATTTCAGGACACTTCGGTACTTCAGTGGCATAATTTACTGCCGCTTATCGAAGAATCGCTTTCATACGGCAATTTCAACATGCTTGTTGGTGATGCTAAACAGGCAATTTATCGTTTCAGGAATGGTGAAGTAGAGCTGTTTTCAAATCTGCCTGATTTATATGATAATGATGGATCGCAATTGTCGTTAACCCGACAAAACCTATTGCACAGAGAATACGAGGAGGTTATCCTTTCAACTAACTGGAGATCATATTCTGAAATCATCAAATTCAATAACGATTTCTTTAAAACTGTAGTTGAGCCTCTTTCTGAAAGAACCAAACTGATATATCAGGAACTCAAACAAAACATACCCGAAAAAAGTAAAGCAGGCGGTTTGGTTTCATTAAACTTTGTTGCTGAGGATGATGCAGAAATTTACGAACAGGAAAAACTAAGCAACATCAATGATTTTGTTGTGAAATTAAGAAACATCGGCTTTAAAGAGAAAGATATTTGTATACTGTGCAGAACAAAAAAAAGTGCCATAAGTATTGCCGGATTTCTTCTTGAAAAAAGATATAATGTTGTCTCTTCCGAATCACTGCTTCTGACAAATTCACCCAAAGTGAGGTTAATTATTGCTTTTTTCAAACTGTTAAACTATCCCAACGACGAGCTGGCAATAGCTGAGTTTGTGGAGAACCATATAGTTATTTCACCTGATGCCGGATCATTTGATGATGAGTTCAGATCAATCCGGAATAATAGTAAACCAGGCATAAATAAGATATTCGACCACTTTAAAATAGTAGCTAAACCAAATGAACTACATGCACTATCAACATATGAAATTGCCGAATTTGTTTTTAAAAATATTATAAAACAAAATACTGCCGATGTATTCATCCAATTCTTGTTAGATTTTATTCTGGAAACAAATCTTCCTTTAGACAAGTTTATTTCCAGGTGGGAAGATAAGAAGGAAAAACTCTTTATCAGCATGCCTGAAGATATTAATGCCATCAGGATAATGACAATACATAAAGCAAAAGGGCTCGATTTCCCTGCTGTTATTGTTGATGCAGCAAATATTAAAAACCCTAATACCAAAAATGAATATTGGGAAGATCTTCAGCATACTGGTTTTGAAGATTTAAAAGTTGGTCTTTTCCCACTTACAAAAAATATTCAGCACATAAACAAAGGCCATATTTATGATGAAGAAGTGGCTAAAACAGAGCTCGATTTTTTGAACCTCATTTATGTTGCCTTTACCCGTCCTATAAAAGCATTGTTTGCCATTGGTCAGATTAAAAGTAGGAATCCAAAGGACAAATTTTCAGATTATATGATGAATTATCTAGTTGCTAAAGGCTTGTGGCAGGATAACAAATTGGCGTATAATTTTGGGGAACTCAGCTTTGAAGAATTTGACGATAAGAAAAGCCCTCATGAAATAATAAAACTTAACACGTTTATTTCGTCAAAATGGCAGGATTTGATTTCTGTAGCATTATCAGAAGATATTAGTCAGGAAGTATTTACAGGAATATCATCCAAGTCGTACGGGAAACTAATTCATAAGATCTTAGCGGAAATTAAAACTGCCGACGATATTACAAGTACAATAAACACATTAATTTCCTTTGGATTATTTAACATTAACGACATTAAAATAATTGAAACCACAATTACCGATGTGGTTACCCATCCCGACTTAAAAAAGTATTATGAAAAGGAGCTTATAATAAAAAATGAAACCGAACTTTTGCTTAACAATGGCGAGATTGTACGACCCGACAGAGTAGTTATTAATAAGCAGTTATTTACCATTATTGATTATAAAACAGGAGAAGAAAAAGATGAGGATTACCACCAGTTGAGAAAATATAGTGAAGCATTTTCAGCACTTGGCTATAAAACAATCGAGAGTAAAATAGTTTACATTGGGGATATTATTAGGATTGTAGATGTGAGGTAATTATTTTTCAGACAAAGCATATTTGGCGATAATCTGTAACTCACATTGACTTGATAGTATTTTTTAGATTGGATAATATCCTAAATATTATCATTTTAACCTTGGATAATGTCCATTTTATCCTTATTTTAACCTTGGATAATGTCCAAATGTTTTTGAATAATATTTGGATTTTATCCAAATATAAGAAATATAATGTAATTTTGGCTGATAAATCTCAAATTTTACAATAATGATCAATAGAATCATTTATAGGGTTTTAAGAGAATGGAAAGAAGAAATCAACCGGAAACCTTTATTGATAAGAGGTGCACGACAAGTTGGAAAATCTTACATTGTAGAAGAGTTTGGTAAAACTGAATTTTCGAACTATATAACTCTAAATTTTGAACGAAATCCTGAATATAAAGATATTTTCACATCACTTAATCCAATAGAAATTATAGAGAAAATAAGTTTATTTACCGGAAAGTCTGTCGTAAAAGGAAAAACACTTATTTTCCTGGATGAGATTCAGGAATGCGCACAATCAATAATTGCGTTGCGATATTTTTATGAAGAAATGCCAGAACAGCACATAATTGGAGCCGGTTCTCTACTGGAATTTGCATTAAAAACAAAGGGTTTTAAAATGCCAGTTGGTCGCATACAATATTTATATATGCATCCGCTTAGTTTTAGTGAATTTATAGTCGCTTTTGGTGAAAAAGCCTTAAACGAATACATATCAAAATTCGAAAATCTTTCAAAAATCCCGGAATCTTTACACATAAAATTGATTGAACTTGTCAGGAAATATTTTGTAATTGGAGGTATGCCGGCTGTGGTGAATGAATATATTGGTTCCAGGAATATTATTAAATGTCAAAAAATTCAACGTTCAATCATTGATACATATACTGATGATTTTGGGAAATATTCAAGTAAGTCCAAATTTCAGTATTTACAAAATGTATTTTATGCTTCCGCGTCAATGATTGGTCAAAAGTTTGTTTATTCAAAAGTAGATAAGCACCTAAAATCCAGAGAATTAAAAGAGGCTTTAGAATTGCTTGAAACTGCTGGTATTATTACCCGAATAAAACGATCTAATGGTGCCGGAATACCTATGGAAGCTAACGTTAAAAGCAATTATTTTAAAATTCTTTTCCTTGATGTTGGTCTTTTGCATAATATTAGTGGAATCCAAGGAGAAAGCTTAATAAGAGCAGATCTTGCTTCAATTTTTAAAGGTGCAATAGCTGAGCAATTTACAGGACAGGAGTTATTGGTTTCGCAAGATTTTTATAAAAAACCCGTCTTATACTATTGGACCAGAGAAGCCAAAAATAGCAACGCGGAAATTGACTATTTAATGGAGTATAGCGGTGAAATAATTCCAATTGAAGTAAAATCAGGTAATGCCGGTAGAATGAAAAGCATGATTATGTTTATGGATCAATTTGATTCTAGAATGGGATTAAAGATTTCACAATCCGGATTATCAGAAACGAAAAATATTACATCAGTACCCTTCTATGGAGTTAATGCTTTTTTCAATAAATAGAAACTTGTACATAATAGTAAATAAAATAGACTGTCCGATATCGCACATCACCTGTTTAATACTGAACAAATTACAATATAATTACCAACATTGCAAACTCTATTATAACTGTTCAACAACAAAATATAAAATGGCACAATATTAGCGGAAAACACTCTTTTAAAATAAATTATACAATTCTTATGAAAAAATTATTATTTGCATTAGTGCTGTTAATCAGCATAAACATGGTTTCCCAGGAAGACACCAGATTACTAAGGTTCCCTGCGGTTCACGGACAAAAGGTTGTTTTCACATATGCCGGCGATTTATATCAGGTACCATTATCAGGGGGTACAGCCCGTAAACTTACCAGCGATGTTAACGGATACGAGATGTTTGCTCATTTCTCACCCGACGGAAAAAACATTGCTTTTACCGGACAATATGATGGAAATACCGAAGTATTTATAATACCATCAAAAGGAGGTATTCCAAAGAGGTTAACTTATACTGCAACCCTTGGCCGAGACGACATATCCGACAGGATGGGCCCAAACAATATTGTGATGGCATGGCGAAACAATAATGAAATTGTGTATCGCTCACGCAAGCAAACGTTCAACTCTTTTAAAGGTCAACTTTTCCAGGTAAATAAAAATGGTGGACTTTCTGAAGAACTTCCATTGCCAACCGGAGGATGGTGCTCATTTTCAGATGATGGGAAAAAAATTGCCTACAACCGTGTTTTCCGTGAGTTCAGAACATGGAAATACTACAAAGGTGGTATGGCTGATGATGTGTGGGTGTATGACTTCGAAACAAAGGAAACTATAAATATCACAAACAATGACAACCAGAATATCTTTCCAATGTGGCACGGAGATAAGGTATACTTTCTAAGCGACCGCGACAGAACAATGAATCTGTTCGAATACGACCTCATCACCCAAACAACTACCAAAATAACTAACTATAACGACTTCGATATTAAATTCCCATCACTGGGAAATGAATCAATTATATTTGAAAATGGAGGATGGAACTACAACTACAATTTTGCTGACAAAAATATCACCAAAATCACAGTAAATATCAATAACGATTTTACCACCGGAAGAGATGAACTTAAAGATGCTTCAAAGTTTATAAACTCATGGGCAGTTTCTCCTGATGGTAAACGCATCGTTTTTGGCGCACGTGGAGATGTATACACTGTTCCTGTTAAGTCGGGTATTACACGCAACCTTACCCATTCTTCAGGCGTACATGATCGCAATGTTGAATGGTCGCCAAAAGGTAAATATATTTCGTTTATCAGCGACAGGACTGGTGAAGATGAGATTTACATCCAAAATCAAAACGGATTGGAAGAAGCTATCCAACTCACATTAAATTCCGACACTTATAAATATAACCCAATCTGGTCGCCCGATGGTAAAAATCTCCTTTGGTCGGATAAAATGGGACGACTAGTTTATATCAACATCGACACAAAAAAAATCATAAAGGTTGATGAATCAAAAGCGTGGGAAATTCGCGATTACACATGGTCGCCCGACAGCAGATGGATAGCATACACTTTGCATCAATCGTTTACGGTTAACCGGATATTTATCTTTGATACTAAATCCGGCGAATCAAAACCTGTTACCGATAATTGGTATAATTCAGGACAACCTGCTTTTGATTCAAATGGAAAATTCCTTTTCTTTACTTCTGCCCGCGATTTTAATCCGATTTACAGCCGTACAGAATGGAATCATGCTTACCGCGATATGAGCAAGATATACTTTGTTACACTTCTAAAAAGCACTCCATCTCCGTTCGAACCTGAAAATGATGAGGTTGAGGTAGCTAAAGCAGTAGTTACTGATAATAAAGATAAAAATGATAATAAGAATAAAGACTCTGTTAAAGATGATGAATTATCTGTTAAGATAGATTTTGACGGCATTATTAACCGAATAATTGAACTTCCTGTTAAGGCGGCTAATTATTGGAATATCACTGCTGTTGACAACAACATATACTACATTATGAACTCGTCTGGAGAACGTGAAACCCAGCTGAAAATGTTTGATCTGAAAAAACAAAAAGAAACCGAGCTAAGTACAATCATATCCTACATCGTATCGGCAAACCATAAAAAAATGTTTGTAAACATAGATGGCAAATATGCTATAATTGATCTGCCAAATAGTAAAATTAAACCCGATGACTTCATCGACTTAACCAACATGAAAGCTATGGTTAACATGAAGGAAGAATGGACACAAATTTACAATGAATCGTGGCGGCAGATGCGCGACTTTTTTTATGCTCCCAACATGCACGGTGTCGACTGGCCGTCAATTCAGAAGAAATATGAAGTGCTCCTCCCGTATGTAAACAATCGCAACGATCTTAATTATGTGATCGGCGAAATGGTTGGAGAGCTAAGCGTAGGCCATGCATATGTACTTGGAGGCGATAAGCCGGAACCTGCCAGAATAAAAACAGGTTTGCTTGGCGCGAAAATCAGTAAAGATAAATCAGGTTATTTTGCAATTAATGATATCCTGATGGGTGAAAACTGGACTAAGGGAGCCAGATCACCATTAACTGAAGTTGGTGTTGACGTTAGCGAAGGCGATTATATTATTGCT
Organism: Bacteroidota bacterium; assembly: GCA_014382445.1. Lineage (GTDB taxonomy): Bacteria > Bacteroidota > Bacteroidia > Bacteroidales > F082. The sequence continues at coordinate 19,031 of JACNJS010000081.1, read as the reverse complement.
GTAAATGGCACTTCGGTAAAGGATGTTGATGACATATACAGCATGCTTATTGGAACTGCCGGACAACAGGTGTTGTTAACCGTAAACTCAAAACCAGATACTGAAGGTGCACGCGATGTTATTGTCATGCCAACAGATGACGAATCGGGTTTATATTATTACACATGGGTTATGGGTAATACCGAAAAAGTTAATAAAGCTACAGATGGTAAGGTTGGCTATATACATATTCCTGATATGGGAGCAGGCGGGTTAAACGAATTTGTTAAACATTTCTACCCACAGTTAAACAAAAGTGCGTTAATTATTGACGACCGTGGAAATGGTGGTGGAAATGTATCACCCATGATAATTGAACGGCTGAACCGCGAACTTGCTCTTTACGGGATGTCAAGAAATAATAGTGTTAACACAAAACCACGTGAAATGATGCGTGGCCCAAAGGTGTTATTGTTAGATAGTTATTCCGCATCCGATGGAGATCTTTTCCCTTATCAATTTAAAAAACTGGAAATGGGTACCTTGATAGGAACTCGTTCATGGGGGGGAGTTGTAGGTATTCGTGGTTCTATGCCATTTATTGATGGTGGTGATTTACGTCGTCCTGAATTTGCACCGTTTGATGAAAATGGTGAGTGGGTTATCGAAGGTTATGGTGTTGATCCTGATATTGTTATTGATAACGATCCTGCCAAAGAATACGCAGGTGAAGATGAACAATTAAATAAAGCTATCGAAGTAATCCTTGAGCAATTAAAAGATTACAAACCTCTGCCTGAGATTCCTGATTATCCGGATAAAAGTAAATAATTAGTTAATACGAAGTATTCCGTTTAAAAAGTGAATCATAAAAGTGATTATTCATGCACAAGTTAACACGATCATTAATTTTGTTATTGCTGTCCATTGGTTTTGTGCTTGTATTAGGCGCATTCAGATTTGAAGGAAACAAGAAATCAGCAAGCTGTCATGTTACACAAAAAATCTGCTTTGCAAATTCTGTTTGTCATAAAAACCCGGATGGTTCTGTGATTGAATGGCAAAGCGATTTTAAATTAAAGCAATCCGATTTTAAGGCTGCCAGAAAAGAAAATCCTGGATCTGCTGTGGCCACTACTGTAAGCGCGTTTGGTTACCACATTACTGATGATGACGGTAAAATTTGCGGTCATATTTATGTTCGGTTTTATTGTAACGAATCATGGTGGAATTCTAATATTATTCGTGATGATGCTATTACAGATGTGCTGGAGCATGAGCAACTTCATTTCGACATTTGCGAATTATTTGGAAGGAAATTATACAAAGAGTTGCTTGAGTTACGCAATTCAGGTCGATTTAACAGCCACAATATTGAAAGGTTACAATCAAAACTTGAAAAACAATATTCGAATTATCAGGATAAGTATGATAAGGATACCGAACATAGTATTAACAGAGTAGAACAGTATTATTGGAGTAAACGAGTAAAGAAAGAACTTGAAGCAATGTCGGCATACTCAAATTATCATAATTTTTAACCTTTAAAGTTTATTTAAACCAGCACAAATTTACGTACATTTGTAAAAATCAAAACACAATATTATGAGCTGGGATAAAAAACATGAGTTTAGCACTCAGAAACTGAAATTAAAAGATGATTGGGAAGGTGAAGTTGAAGCCACTTTAATTGTTCGAAAAGCAAAATCTCAATCTGATAAAGCAATTCTTTACATACACGGTTTTGTAGATTATTTCTTCCAAAACAATCTTGCCGACTGGGCTAACAATCTGAACATTAATTTTTATGCACTCGACCTTCGAAAGCATGGACGATCGCTGCTTCCACATCAAAAACCAAATATGTCAAGATCGATGTTGGAATATATGGAAGAAATTGACCTTGCAATTGATATTATTAGAAAAGAAGATGCAAATAACTTTCTCATATTACTGGGACATTCTACCGGCGGTCTCATATCATCATTGTACGCTCATAATCACCGAGATGACAACCGTGTAAATGCCTTAATACTAAATAGCCCGTTTTTTGATTTTAATAAACCTGCGTGGTTTAAAAAAACGGTTATGCCGCTTGTAGGCTCAATTGGGCTTAGGTTTCCCAACCTTCCATCTCCCGAAGGATTAAAAGAAGGATATGTTAAAAGTATTCATGATAGTTACCATGGTGAGTGGGATTTTAACCTTGATTACAAACCTCTGCTTGGATTTAAAATTAATCTTGGATGGATAGCCGCCATATACTGGGCACAGAAAAATCTTCAGTCGGGTTTAGAAATCAATTGTCCCGTTCTGGTAATGTATTCGTCAAAAAGTAGTCCTCCAGGAAAATACAATACATTGATGCACACATCGGATTCTGTGTTGGATGTAGATGATATTAAAAGGTATTCGAAAGGATTAGGGAAGTATGTTAAAAATGTAGAAATAGAAAACGGTTTGCACGATTTGGTGCTCAGCAAAAAAGAAGTAAGAGAAAATGTTTTTAATGAAATGACTGATTTTGTTGAGAATATTCAATGAGGCAATGATTGAGTGATTAAATACTTAAATTGTTGAACTTATAACTCCCCCTCTCTAAATGAAATTTGAAGATTACAGGTTAGCTCCGGAAATAAAAAAAAGCCTCAAAGAACTTGATTTCAAGAGACCTACAGATATCCAATACAAAGCAATTCCTCCTGTTCTCAGAGGTGAGGATGTTCTTGCCATTGCCCAGACAGGGACGGGAAAAACAGCCGCTTTTGCTATTCCAATAATCCATTTAATTAATCAACAAAAAACCGAAGGTGAAGTATTGGGTATTTCGTGTGTGGTGATGGTTCCAACCAGGGAACTTGCAATCCAGATAACTGAGGTTTTTAACGCGATAGGAAAGTACACAAATGTAAAAACCTTAACCGTTTATGGTGGTGTAGAACAGGATCCGCAAATAAAACAACTTAACGAAGGAATTGATATTCTCATCGCAACTCCCGGACGCATGTTCGACCTGGTAAGCCAAAAATACATTTTTCTGAACAAAGTAAAAGTTCTGATACTGGATGAGGCTGACCATATGCTTGATCTTGGTTTCATAAAAGACATTCATGATATTAATAGGTTTATCCCAAAAAAACATCAAACATTATTTTTTTCGGCAACCATCGATAAGAAAATAAAGAAATTAGCCTACTCGTTGGTAAACAACCCCATAAGAATTCAAATCTCACCTAAAGATCCGGTGGCGAAAAATATTGAACACGCTGTTGCTTTTATCGAAATGGATGATAAAAGATTCTTTCTGGAGCGATTTGTAAACCTTAACCCCGAAAGTAAGATTTTGGTTTTCGTAAGGACAAAGGTTCGTGCTGAAAGATTACTCAAAGCTCTCGAAAGAGTTAGTATAACCAGCCAAACAATACACAGCGGAAAAGAACAGGATGAGAGAACTAATGTGCTCAATGATTTTAAAAGCGGCAAAAACAACATGCTGATTGCAACTGATGTAAGCTCACGTGGTATAGATATACCTGATGTCGATTTTGTTGTTAATTACGATCTGCCGGAACAAGTTGAAAATTATGTTCACAGGGTTGGAAGAACAGGAAGAGCATCAAAAAAAGGGCAGGCTATATCGTTTTGCAGCAAAGAGGAAAAAGAGGTACTGGACGAGATTGAACAATATCTGGATAAAAAAATCCACACAGTTAAAATTACTAAAAACGATTATCTGGAAACTATTGAAACCTCAAACGAATCGCATTCTGATTGGAAAACTCTAATTCAGCAATCGGAAGATTTTGAAAAGAAAAGGAAAAAGAAGAAAAAATAAACCTGAAGATCAAAACGATACATCGGGTATGGTAATTATCGTAATTAACTTAAAAGTACTAATCTTCAATTACAATGTCGTGTGTAATTGCAGCTGATTTTCTTAGCATTTCACTGACACCACAATAGCGATCCTGTGATAAATTTACTGCTTTTTCCAATTTAGCCAACTGAAGATCTTTTCCTCGAAAAGTATACACTACATGGATTTTATGGTAGTATTTTGGATGTTCATCGGTTAGCTCACCACTCACTTCAACATTGAAATAATCGGGTTTAACACGCATCTTACTCAGAATTGAGATTACATCCATGCCTGTACATCCACCCAACGACACAAGGGTGAGCGGTTTAGGTCGTGGTCCTGTATTTTTTCCGCCTACACGTTCGTCAGCATCCAGTTTAATTTTAAAATCGTTCACTTCGGCTTCAAAAGCCATATCGCCTGTCCAGGCAACGTTAATTTTATTGCTCATATCCAAATTTTTATTACACTGCAAAAATATGACTTTATTCATGAATTGCTGCCTCCAAAATTACCTTTGAGTGATGATTTGATTAATCTTTTAAAAAAGGTTACCTTTGCTTTCCTATAAAAAATTCTAATCATTTTGACCACTTACACTATAAGAGCTATATGAATACTACCGAAAAACAATCCCTATCAGTTCGTTCATTAACAATTGTAAAAAAAATTCTTGTTGAAAATCCTGAAATAAATAAGATTTTTTCATCTGCTAATTCATATAATGAGGTATTAGAATCTACAAGAAAGTGGGCTTTATCAACTATACAAACTAACGCTGCTGCTAATAATTATTATAAAAATGAAGATACAGACTCAGTTCAAAATATCTCATGGAAAGACATTGGCGTAATAAGATTTTTAAACTACCTGGATAATGAAGGCATTACTCTTCCTGACCCCAACAGAAAAAATAATCCAGTTACAAGCAGTCCTATCAAAAACCTTTATAACGCAGTAAAATATGGTAAAGGGGAATGCTCAAAGGAATTTTTCCTGGATATGTTATTTCTATTTAGACAAATTAATGGAAGGCTAAAACAAAAGTTCCCGTCTGAACAAAAAATAAGATCATGGATGTCGAAATATCCATCAGGTTTATCTGAGAGAATAATTGCAGACAGAAAAGAAAATAAAGAGAGAATTTTAAAAGTAATTATTGAATTAATAAGCTCTGGAGAACAAAAAAGCGAGAGATATTTTTTTGAAGAAGGAATGACGGAGGAAGAAAAATATAAACGAGTACGTACTTGGTGGAATGATTATAGGTTTCATTTACGATTTGCGGTTAGAACACCAGCACAGCTTAACCAAATGCTCGACTATTCATTACGGCCTGAAAAATTATCGGTGCTAAATAACGCATATAAAGCCGGAATTCCATTTTTTATCAACCCATATTACCTTTCGCTAATTGATGTAAACGTTACACCGGGAAAAATTGGAGCCGATAAATCACTTCGTGATTATGTTTTCCACAGCCGTCAATTAGTTAAAGAATTTGGTAACATTGTTGCCTGGGAAAAGGAAGATATTGTAGAGCCCGGTAAACCAAATGCTGCTGGATGGTTATTACCGGCATTTCATAATATTCACAGACGGTATCCTGAAGTAGCAATTTTTATTCCAAATACACGCGGAAGGGCGTGTGGTGGTTTATGCGTTTCATGCCAGCGCATGTACGATTTTCAAAGTGGACACCTTAATTTCAACCTTGAAAAGCTAAGTCCAAAAATGACATGGAAGAAAAAAATGACTGTGCTACTAAAGTATTTTGAAGAAGATACTCAACTCCGCGACATTCTAATCACCGGCGGTGATTCGTTTATGAACACCGAAGAATCATTACAAGAAATATTTGATGGTATTTACAAAGTTGCATTAAGGAAGAAAAACGCCAACACCAATCGTTTGGATGGAGAAAAATATGCTGAAATTACACGAGTCAGGCTCGGCACAAGGTTACCTGCCTTTCTACCGCAAAGGATCACAAAGGAATTTGTGAAAATACTGGCTGACTTCAAAACCAAAGCTTCTGAAATAGGTATTAAGCAGTTTGTAGTTCAAATTCACGTTCAGTCGGCAATGGAAATAACTCCAGCAATGAAAGAAGCAGTTACCCGCTTATTAGATGCCGGTTGGATGGTGACAAACCAGTTAGTTTTTACAGCAGCAGCATCACGTCGCGGATATTCTAACAAACTAAGAAAAGTTCTTAATGAAATTGGTGTTATTTCATATTACACTTTTTCTGTAAAAGGTTTTATGGAAAACTACCACAATTTTGCTACTAATGAGCGATCGGTACAGGAAAAAACCGAAGAAAAAATAATAGGAAAATTGGTTGGCAAATTACCCAACCAGGTTGCTGATATTTATCTTGAGGGAGAAAATATTCAAAAAAATCTTGCAGAATTTATCAAAAAAAATCAGCTACCGTTTTTATCCACCGACACTAATGTGTTAAACATGCCAGGTGTTGGTAAAAGTATGCGATTTAATACAATTGGTATAACAAACGATGGCAGAAGAATTTTAGAGTTTGGACATGACTACAAACGCAAACACAGCCCCGTAATTGATAAAATGGGGAAAGTTATTATTATTGAATCAAAATCGATTGCCGCCTATCTGGAGCAAGTGGAAAACATTGGTGAAGACCCAGCCGACTATTCAACTATTTGGGGATACTCATCGAGTGAAACCGAAGACAGGATTTCGGTTTTTCAATATCCTGATTATGATTTTAGAATTACTGATAGGTTAACAAATTATCAGGGGGAGACCGAATAATATCGAAAATTAATCCTTCTCAAAAAACTCATCATAATCAGGATAATATAATTTCTTTTTGGCAATTTCTATTGGGAAAGTGTAATATGTTAATTCACCGTTTGCACATAATTTTTCACTGGTATCAAATAACTCAACTTTTACATCCACCAGGTTTCGGCGTTTTTGTAACAGAGATGCCCTGAGTTTTATATTACCATCACCGATTGAAACCGGATGAATATATCGGATATTCATTTTTGACGTTACACCTGCTGTTTTTATTTTTACCTGCACAAACCAGGAGCCAATTTCATCCATTAATGTTGCCTGAATACCACCGTGTAATACATTGTGATATCCCTGCAAAAGTCCGTTTGGTTCCCAATCACAGATAAGATAATCACCATCCTCAAAAAAATTCATTTTAAGACCCAGGTCATTTTTTGGAGAGCAACCAAAACAGTTGTAGCCTTCTATTTTTGTATACGGGTTTAATATTTTTTTCATTATAGTTTTAGAGATGTTGATAGGGTTGTTGTTGACGTTGTTTTTTGTTTGGACCCGACAACCTGATAACCCGACAACCCGATAACCCAACAACCTATTTAACAACTTCCCCTTTTTTGTATTTAATGGTTTTTACAAGGTCACCATCTTCATTATACTCGAGCCACTTTTCTGTTTTAAGTCCATTTTTATATGAACCTTCGATTTTAATCTTGCCATTTTCAAAATACTCACGGTAAGTACCAACGTTAATATCATTTTCAAAAATTTGCTCACTGCGAATAGTGTCATTTGAGTAGAAAGTCAGCTGCAACCCATCAAAAACTCCATTATTATAATTATACTCGGCTATTAGTTTACTTTCAGAATTATACCACTTAGCCATGCCGTTTTTTTTCCCAGATTTATAATTACTCTCCTCCTGTATCCCTCCTCTTTCATAATAAATGGTTTTCAAACCTTCAAGTAATCCATTATTATAATTTTCAACCAGTTTGGGTTTACCACCAATACTAAAAACCATTCTTTGCCCTGAAAGGATATCGTTTAAAAATTCGGCCTGCTCAACAATATAGCCCCTATTACTAATTACTAAATTGAGCCCATTTTTCTTTCCTGACTTATAGTGCTCAACAATATGTATCTGACCTGATTTAAAATATGTTATCCAATTGCCGGTTTTAAGATTATCCTGATAAAATCCCGATACCGAAATACTACCCTGTGATTCAAAATATGGGCCGTCAGGTATTGTATCTGATTTAACATTATTTTCCTGAGCATTTGTGATTAACACTCCAAAAATGAATATTAAAATATTTGCAAAAATAGCTTTCATGGTGGTTGATATTATCTCCATTTAGTTATTTATTAATTTCTAGTCTTCCTCATAATTCTCATTATCAGACAAATATTCCAGATCAGAATATTCATCTTCATATTTTTCTTTAATTTCATCCTTCAGTATGCCATCATCATCATAATCTGTATCATCCAGTATTATTTGTTTAGCCTTTTTTACTGACATCCGAAGCATATAAATTTTTTCATCGGTTTCAAAAGGCAGAGCAGAAACAGTTTCACCGTTTTTGTTTCTAAACTCAATTAAATGCTGGCTAAATCCTTCCGGATAAACTAATTTAATTTGCTCCTGAATTTCAACACTTACTTTTTCAAAATCCTGAATTACTCTCAATTTATTTTTATTCATAACAATATTAAATTAAAAAATTACCAATTAAGTAAATATGCAAATATAAGTGGTGCAACAATAGTAGCGTCAGATTCAATAATAAATTTTGGTGTATCAATATCCAATTTACCCCAAGTTATTTTTTCGTTTGGAATTGCACCTGAATAGGAGCCATAACTAGTTGTCGAATCTGATATTTGACAAAAATAACTCCACATAAGTGTGTCGGTTCTTTCTAAATCCTGATAAAGCATTGGAACAACGCATATTGGGAAATCACCGGCAATTCCACCTCCTATCTGAAAAAACCCAATACCTTTTTCTTTTGTATTTTCGGTGTACCAATCAGCCAGCCAGGTCATATATTCAATTCCTGATTTTATAGTTGAAGCTTTCAGTTCGCTTTTAACACAATATGAAGCAAAAATATTACCCATAGTTGAGTCTTCCCAACCTGGAACTACCATTGGCAAATTTTTCTCAGCAGCAGCAAGCATCCAACTGTTTTTAGGATCGATTTCATAATATTGCTCCAATACACCCGAAAGTAGCAACTTGTACATAAATTCGTGTGGGAAATAGCGTTGTCCATTTTCTTCAGCATTTTTCCATATTCTAACAATATGTTTCTGCAATCTTCTAAAAGCTTCCTCCTCCGGAATACAAGTATCGGTAACCCGGTTTAGTCCTTTTTCCATTAATTCCCATTCTTGTTTTGGAGATAAGTCACGATATCCCGGTATTCTTTTATAGTGTGAATGAGCCACGAGATTCATAATATCTTCTTCAAGATTTGCACCAGTGCATGATATAATTTGAACCTTATCATTTCTGATCATTTCGGCCAATGACTTTCCCAATTCAGCCGTACTCATCGCCCCTGCCAGAGTTATCATCATACTATTGCCTTTTTCTAATTGTTTTTCGTATGCAACAGCAGCATCAACAAGACTTGCTGCATTGAAGTGTTTGTAATGCTCAAGAATAAAATTACTTACAGGACCTTTAATATGCATTGTATTTGAATTTATAAGAAAGTAATTTATAATATAGTTTTGCCGTTAAAAAATTGGGGGCTTTATTATTTTCAACCGGTGCCAGTTCAACAATATCGAATCCTTGCACATTTTTTTCTTTAAATACTCTTTTAAGATAATTAATTGCTGTGTACCAATCCAAACCACCAGGTTCGGGTGTTCCTGTTGCAGGCATTATAGATGGGTCAAATACGTCTAAATCAATTGTAATATAAATATCATCGGTCATTAACATAATTGATTTTTCTATCCAATCGTCTTTTTTAAACATATCTTCTGCAAAGAAACATTTTTCTTTGTTTAAATATTGTTTTTCACAAATATCCATGCTACGAATTCCTACCTGAACTAAATTGGCATTTTTATTGGCATCGTGTAATGCACAAGCGTGGTTGTATTTTGAGCCGAGATAACTTGAACGTAAATCGGCATGTGCATCTAATTGCAGAATTGTTATGTTGGGATATTTTTCGCAGAAAGCTTTTATAATACCTATACTTATTGAGTGCTCGCCACCAAAAAAAGTTAAAAATTTATTTGTTTCAATAAGTTCTTTTGTTCTATGATAGGTAACTTCAAAAACAGATTCCGGAGAAGAATCTTCAGTGATTTCGGGTAGTATATGAATTCCTTTTTGGTAAACTTCAGAGTTAGTTTCAATGTCGTACAATTCCATATTTTCTGATGATTCTAAAAAAGCACCAAAGGCATTGTCAGCTCCTTTCCCCCATGTACTTGTACCATCGTAGGGAATTGATTGTAACAATATTGATGAAAAATCATAATCAGCATATTTGCTATCTATTCCTGCAAATGTTTTCATAATTTATTTGTGATATCCTAAAATTTTAAACATCTCGGCTGCAGATTGCTCCTCTCTGTATACATAATCAACAAAGTTTCCTTTTTCATCTCTGTCGATAATAACATGTTTTGGCGATGGAATTAGGCAATGTTTTATTCCACCGTAACCACTAATTGCATCCTGATAAGCTCCTGTATGAAAGAATCCTAGATAGAGCGGGTCATTATCCTTACTGGAATATTTTGGTAATAATACTTCTTGGTTTAAATCTTCGGAGTTATAATAATCAGAATGGTCGCAACTAATACCTCCAATATTTACACGTTGATATTCGTTATCCCATTTATTTATTGGCAATAGAATGAATTTTTCATGAATAGACCATGCATCTGGAATGGTATTCATTAAACTGTTGTTGATAATATACCATAATTCAGTATCATTTTGCTGTTTTTGTTCTAATACTTTGAAAATAATTGCGCCCGATTCCCCAACAGTATACTTGCCAAATTCGGTATAAATATCAGGTTCAATCACATTCTCTTTGTTACATGCATCTTTAATATTAAAAATAATTTCGTTAATCATGTACTCGTAGTTATACTCGAACCCCAAGTGATTACGGATGGGAAAGCCTCCACCCAGATTAAAAGAATTTAAACTTGTACACTCCTTTTTAAGGTCGATATATAATTTTAGAGCCTTCTGAAATTCCCCCCAATAATACAGGGTATCTTTTATTCCTGAATCTACAAAATAATGAAGCATTTTTAATTCAACTTTATCATTGTTCTTAATGTTATTATTGAAAAAGTTGATCATCTCTGTATGACGGATGCCAAGACGAGAAGTGTAATATGAAGATTGCGCTTCTTCATCAACGGCCATTCGCAAACCAATTTTGATTTTATGTTTGGGCTCTAACTCTTGAAGCCTTGATAGCTCATCTACACTATCCAAAATAATAATGGAATTAATAAATCCGGTTTCTTGCAGAAGAAGTATTTTACTTAGATATTCGTTGGTTTTGTATCCATTATGAACTATGATCCTCTTTTTATCTATTTTCTTTTCCTCAAACAGATTAAGGATCAAGTCAATATCAAAGGCTGATGATGTTTCAAGATTTACATTGTGCTTTAATGCCTCATTAATTACATGATAAAAGTGATTACATTTTGTACAATAACAGAAATAATATTTCCCTTTATAAGCGTTATTTTTAATGGCACGATTAAATAGATTTCGAGCTTTTTTTATTTGGTCTCCAATTTTTGGAAGATAAATAAACCTAAACGGAGTTCCGTGCTTTTTTATCAAATATTTTAACGACACTCCGTTGAAGGTAAGGTATTTATCTCTTAAGTCAAAACCTTCTTGAGGAAAGTAATAACTTTGCTCGATTAAGTCAAAATATGTATTCTTCATTAAGTATAATGTATATATTTATTTTTATGATTATTTAATCATCCATGATTTTGAATACAAACAGAAAGTTACAAATTTATTTTTTATAATTAATTAAAACCATTTTTTCCTCTTAAAATACATTAACATTCCACCAAATACACTAATTATTATTATCCATATTCCAAAATATCCCCATTTCCAGGTTAACTCCGGCATATTATTAAAGTTCATTCCATAAATACCCGCGATAAAAGTTAGCGGGATAAAAATTGAAGCAACAACTGTTAATGTTTTCATAATCTGATTCATACGATGACCTTGTACAGAGAAAAACAAATTTATACTGCTTTCCAGCCTCATCTCTATTTTATCACAATTATCCAAAATTGTTAAACATAAATCCTTTAATTCGAAGAAATATTTAATATGTTTTTCATTTATTAAGTTAAATTCCTCACGTTCAACTTTCGTAAGAAATTCCTTTATGGGGGCAATTGTTTTTTTTATCAATTGTAACTGCCGTTTACAAAGTTCAATTGTTTTTAGGGTTGTAGGAGAAGGGTCGGAGTTTATATCAATTACCTCAAGATCTTCTACCTGTTTCTCTATATCAGAAATTGTATTAAAATAGTTATCCAATATTGATTCCAGTAAAAGAAACAATAAATAATCTGTGCCTTTTTCACGCAAGACACCTGCTTTTTCTCTAATTCTATACCTTATGTGGTCGAAATAATCTGCTTTTCTCTCTTGAAATGATACCAGATAGTTTTTCCCCATGATAAAACTTAATTGTTCTGATTCAATTTTCATATTGTCGGAAGGGAGAATGGATTTTATCGAAAAAAACCAATAGTTCTCAAATTCTTGAAATTTTGGTCTTTGATTCACATCGAGTATATCCTGAATGGCTAAACTATGAATTCCTACTTTTTTACAAATGTTATTAATTATTTCAACATCATGAATTCCATGGATATTAAGCCAATGCTGATAAGTTAAATCGGAAAACCCTTTGAATTCCTTTTCCGAAATTTTCTTTTTCTCAACAAACTTATCTTTATTGTAACTGAATAGCTGAATACTTATTTCTTCTGAGAATTTAATTCCGGTAAATACAGGGATTAAAGGGGTTTTCGTTTTTCTATTAAGAACTTTCTTGGTCATCTTTCATTTCTTTTTTGTAAACAATTGTTCTGTACGGAAATGGGATTTCAATTCCTTCTCTTTCAAATCTTTCTTTTACCGATTTTAAGAGGTCGCATTTGAGGATAAAAGCATTATCATTATCACTTGTCCAAATATAGGTTTTTAAATCAACCGAAAAGTCAGAAAGTGCAACTACACGAATAACCACCTTAGGATCATTTTTTGCTTTTTCCTTTTTCGTTCGGGTATCAACAGTTAATGGGTGATTTTGAGCCTCATCGCGTATTATTTCAATAGCTTTATCAATGTTTGAATCATAACTTATTGAAAAAACAATGTGTTTTCTTATTTTTTCATCTTCTATACTGCTATTAATAACAGTTTCTTCACTAATGACGCCATTAGGCATTATTATTCTTCTGTTTTCATAATCCTTAATAATTGTATGCCTAAGAGTAATTTCCTCAATAACACCTTTTTGTCCATCCTTAAACTCAATTATATCAGATATTTTAAATGGTTTAAAAAGTAATATAAAAATACCACTAATAATATTGGCAAAAGCTTTTTGAGAAGCGACTCCAATAATTATTGCTAATATACCGGCACCGGCAAAAAGTGCAGTACCAAGTGATTTCAAATATGGTATTTTGAAAAAAATAAAGATTATTGCAGCCGTGTATATTATAAAACCAACAGAATTTTTAAGGAATGCAAAATTAGTAGGGTCTGTTTTCAGTTTCTTAGCATATTTCGAAATAAATATGCTTAAAAGTTTCCTTAAAATTAATGTTAGAATAATAGCGATAGCTATCGTAATTGCGATTAATATTATGTAATTAGTCGTTTCTTTACTTAATGGAAATTTCATATGTTTATAATTTTATATCTTATTCATATTTAATCATTTAAGATCAAAGCCAACAATAAAGACCGTTCTTCCAGTCTGTGCCTCATGATTTGTTCATATTAGACGGTAAAAACTCACCAACAGGTCCAAGTCCATCAATCTTGGATTTATTTTTTGCGATATGGCATTTCATACTCATTTTTAATAGATAAAATATTCGTTAAAAGTATAAATCTATTTGAATAAATTCATGCTCAAAGCCAACTAAATTGAAAAGTGTATAAAGTTATTGAAAATAAGTTTAAAATAGCTAATTTGGATATTAATAAAAAAGAACAGGCCGGTGAGAGGGACCTCTACCGACCTGAATCAACCAAAACCAAATTTTCAAATTACAATTAGCTAATTTTGCAAAAATCGTATTGCTGCTATTATTTGCAATTCATGTGCCAAAATCTTTAAATAATTGATTAAACACTTATTACAATTAGTTGTAAAAATCCTTTCAAAATAAATTACCCGATTTCATAAATTAATTACTGAATTTAATGGAAATTTATCCATTATCGGAAAAGGGGGGATAAGGGGAAAATGGGTATATGGGGTATATGGGTATATGGGGTATATGGGTAAAGAAAAAGGTCAATTTCGAAATCACAATTATACCTTTATACTATTATACTTCTACTTCTCCATATAGATCAAAAAAGTCCGCACTGGTAATTTTAACATTGTAGTACTCGCCGATCAAAAGAGGGCTATTGGATGATTGAATAATCACCTCATTATCAACTTCCGGTGAGTCGAACTCTGTACGTCCAATAAAGTTATCGCCTTCTTTTTTGTCGATAATAACCTTCATCACCGTATCAACTTTTTGCTTGTTTAGTTCATAGGATATTTCCTGCTGTAACATCATAAGTTGGTCGCGGCGATCCTCTTTAATTTCCTTCGGAACATTATCCTTAAGGCTATATGCAGATGTTTCTTCTTCGTGCGAATACGTAAAAACACCAAGCCTTTCAAACCTGGTTTGTTTAACGAAATCCATGAGTTGTTCAAACTCCTCCTCTGTTTCACCAGGATAACCTACTATCAAAGTTGTACGCATGGCGACATCAGGTATAGCTTTCTTAATCTTTTTAACTAGTTCTTTTGTCTTTTGCCCCCCCAAACCTCTTTTCATCGATCGTAATATACGGCTGCTTATATGCTGCAGGGGCATATCCATATAAGAACATATCTTTGGGTTTTCCACCATCACCTTAATCAAACCAGCAGGGAAATTTGCCGGATATGTATAATGGAGTCTAATCCATTCAATTCCTTCAACTTCAGAAATTCTTTTTAACAAATCGGGAAGTTCACGCTTATTATAGATATCAATTCCATACCATGTTAGATCCTGGGCGATTAGAATCACTTCTTTAACTCCTTGTTTAGCTAAAAATCTGGCTTCATTAATAATATCTTCCTTTGGTTTTGAAACATGTTTACCACGGATGAGAGGGATGACACAAAAAGAACAGTTACGATTACAACCTTCGGATATTTTTAAATAAGCATAGTGCGATGGTGTTGTTAGCAACCTTTCACCTATAAGCTCCTTTTTATAATTTACGTTAAGTGCACTGAGCACCTCAGGAAGCTCGTTCACCCCAAAAAAGCCATCTACTTCTTTAATTTCACTTGATAGTTCTTTTTTATATCTTTCAGATAGGCAGCCGGTTACTATCACCTTTTCAGTATCGCCATTAATTTTAAATTGTACAGCCCTTAATATTGTATCTACCGACTCCTCTTTGGCATCATGAACAAAACCGCAAGTAACTATCACAATAATATCAGCCTTATCATTTGAGTCGTGAACAATTGAGTAATCTTTCATTAACTGCCTCATCAGCACTTCTGAATCAACCAAATTTTTTGAGCAGCCCAGAGTTACTATGTTTATCTTTTTTTTCATAATAGAGCTAAATAAGTGCAATGACGATCATAGTAACATACAGGAATGAATTTTTATTATTCATGCTAAGCAAAAAGGCTTTCAACAAAAGATTTACGGTTAAAAATATGAAGGTCTTCCATTTTTTCGCCAACGCCAATATATTTAACAGGAATTTTAAATTGATCGGACACACCTATTACAACGCCACCTTTTGCAGTACCGTCAAGTTTTGTAAGTGCGATCGCATTAACATCGGTTGCAGCTATAAATTGCCGTGCCTGCTCAATTGCATTTTGACCGGTTGATGCATCAAGTACCAGAAGAATTTCGTGGGGTGCATCAGGTATTAATTTTCGCAATACACGGCTTATTTTTGAAAGTTCGTTCATAAGATTCACCTTATTATGCAGACGTCCAGCTGTATCAATAATCACAACATCTGCTTCTTGTGCTATTGCCGACTTTAAAGTATCGAAAGCAACAGAGGCCGGATCGGCACCCATGCCCTGACTAACAATTGGCACTCCAACCCTATCCGCCCAAATGGTTAACTGATTAACTGCGGCAGCTCTGAAAGTATCAGCTGCACCCAGTACAACTTTTTTCCCGGTCATTTTAAAGTTATAAGCAAGTTTGCCTATAGTGGTTGTTTTACCAACTCCATTAACACCAACCACCATTATCACATAAGGTTTACTACCTGTCGGTAGATCGAAGTCCTCTCCATCGCTTGTATTATTTTCCTCTAATAACAGTTCTATTTCATTTCTCAATATAGAGTTTAACTCATCAGTACCAAGGTACTTATCATTCGCAACACGTTCTTCAATTCTTTCAATAATTTTCAGAGTAGTGTGTACGCCAACATCCGACATTACTAATGCTTCTTCAAGGTTGTCCAACACCTCATCATCAACTTTCGACTTGCCAATAACAGCTTTTGAGATTTTACTAAACACATTTTGTCGTGTCTTTTCCAATCCCTTATTTAAGTCTTCTTTTTGCTGTTTCTTTGAAAATGCTGAGAATAACCCCATATAGTAGTAATTTTACGGTAAAGATAGTTATAGCCAAAAAAAAACTTTTCCCCACAGTGCAGGAAAAAGCCTTTTGTAAGATTAAATTATCTGTACTAAGATTTATTTTTTGTCAAAATAATCTTTAACCTGATCTGTTGGAATAATTTCTTCTTTAAATCCATAAGCACCAGATGTAGCAGATTTGCTCATCCTAATTACTTTTGCAAAATCCTTTCCTACTGATTGTAGTGTTGCAACAACTTTCTTAGCCATAGTTCTATTTATTTAATTTCTCTGTGAACCGTCATTTTCTTTAAAATCGGGTTATATTTTTTTAACTCGAGTCTGTCAGGAGTATTTTTTTTGTTTTTAGTAGTAATATACCGTGAAGTTCCCGGCATTCCACTATTCTTATGCTCGGTACATTCCAGAATAACTTGAATCCTTGCGTCTTTGCTCTTTTTAGCCATTATAGTATTCGCTTTAAATTTTGGACGGCAAAAATACCATCTTTATAAATATAATCCAATATTAATCCTTAAATTTTTCAATTATTCATAATTCCCTGAATATAAGGTGTTATTCCGGCAAAGAAGAACTCTACCGCAATTACCATTACTATTAGCCCCATTAATTTCATCATAATTTTGTTGCCTTTATCACCCATAAACTTAGTAATACCTACTGCACCGAATAAAACTGCCATTAATACTATCGAAACTAATACAATTGATATTATAACAAGAGAAGAGTTAGTATAACTATCACTTTCCCCCATAAGTATTATAGCATTTGTAATAGCTCCAGGGCCAGCAATCATTGGAATTCCCAAAGGTGTTATTGAAATATCATCAACATATTTTTCAACGTCCTCGGCTCTTATTTTCATCGGACTAAGTCGGGCATTTAGCATATCATATCCTATAATAAAGAAAAGCACACCACCAACAACCTGTAGTCCAGCAACTGAAATCCCAAAGAAATTAAACAGATATTCTCCAAGAAATGCAAAGAGGATTAATACAAAAGTAGCAGTAACGGTTGCCTTTATTGCAGTTTTACGCCTTTCACGTTTTGATAACTCAGAAGTCATTGTTAAAAAAACCGGCATTATACCCATTGGGTTCATCAACGTGAAAAAGGAAGTAAAATACAGTAATATGGTTGTAAAAGTGTCCATTAGTTCATGAATAATTATGAAACATCCTAATTACAATTCCGCTATCTTCTGATCAACAATCTTTATAATCGCATCCCGACATTCTTGCGCTTTCATGGCTATGTTAGCGCCCTTCTTTACCAAATCTTCGGTAAATACTTTATCATCGATCCCGGAAGCATTGATTTTCACATTTAGAAACGCACCTTCAACTGCTGCCAGTGCACAAAGTGCACCTACGCCTGCATCAGAAACTGAGTTGGGGTTTCCAAATTCAGCCATAGCTTTCATTACTTCCATCGATTTGTATGCGGTATTCATTACACTAAAAGGTATTTCCATCGCATATTTTGATGCATTTTCAATTGTTTCTTTTCTCAATTTTTTCTCATCATCGGTCTTTTTTGGTAAACTAAAGGCATCCATAATTTTGTTAAATGCTTGTGTGTCTTCATCAACCAGTTTCAATAGCTCATCTTTATATTTTTGACCTATGTGCGCCCAGTTCGAAAACTCTTCCCAACGCTCGTCCCAGCCTCTTTTGTGCGCACTTAGGTTAGCCACCATTGTTCCTAGTGAAACACCAAGTACTCCGGCATATGCAGCAATGGAACCACCACCAGGAGCTGGTGATTCGGATGCTGTCTCGTTGGCAAATCCGGTCAATGATAAATTAACAAGCTTGTTCACGTTACTTTCGAGAAGATATTCAATTATTCTTTCTTTGGGTTTAAAAGGTTTTAGTTCAGCAAGCCCCATTGACTTAATTGCAATTCTCAATAGTTCATCATTATCAACACCTACTGATCTTTTTTGCTTACGCAGAAAATACCTTCCAGCTTCTAGCATAGCCTCAAGAGGGATAAGGCCTACTAATTCGGAGCCAGTTACCCTGATGCCTCGTGCTTCGGCTTTTTTCCACACTTCATCATATGCAATATGTACTGGAGTGATGCTAATATTTGTTAGGTTCATTGAAATTTGAGCAACATCATATTCTTCAATAAACCAACCAATTGCTTTTACTTCTTTCAACGAACCGGGAATCATTACTGGTTTTCCATTTTCGTCTTTTACAATTTTGCCAGTGATTGGGTTTCCTTCCCTTTTTGTTCTTCCTCGCTCACGAACATCAAAAGCGATAGAATTAGCACGACGTGTTGAAGTTGTGTTAAGATTAACATTAAACGCCACTAGAAAATCGCGTGCTCCAACTGCTGTAACACCACTACCTGCAACACGTTCATTAAATTCAGCTGGACCAAAATCGGGTTTCCAGTGTGGATCTGATAATTTTTCTTTTAACCCTTCATACTCACCCGACCGGCATGTAGCAAGATTT
>JACNJS010000050.1:5985-15064 GCA_014382445.1 Bacteroidota bacterium | reverse complement strand
TTAATAATACCGTCAATTGCCGATTTTGGTATTATTTCATTTGTCTTCGCCATTATCTTTTGGTTTGTTTTTTTTGTCTGCTAACTTTTTCAATCTACCAAATTCACTTAGTTTCATGTCTGGTGTATAGGCCATTTCCATAATCGAAAACACCGCTAATACTACGTCCATAAAATCTGACTTCACCTCAATAGGCTTATCAGGCGTTAGTTCTTTGTATTTATCCAATCTGCGTTGTATTTCTTTCTGCAAAAGTTTTAAATCATCCCCGTCTTTTACTTCTATTCCTGTTATGTCTTTTACTTTTTGTACGTATATATCTAAATTACCAGTATCGTTATTAACATCTCTTTTGAATAGCAAAGAAAATAACGACCTTTCATTAGTATTACGCATCAACACGGACATAGTTCTAAGCATACGATCTAACATCAGAATCCTGTTATAAGATATTATTTTATAACTTTCATCTGATATTGACCTGCTCGTATCTTCACCAAACAACTCCCTCAAAGCAAGAAAAAACTCATCAGTATCAAACCACTTTACAGGAAACGGATTATACCACCGTCTAAGCAAACTCAAATCCTCTGTTTGATCAAGTTGCCCGTAAGTGCGTATGTCCATTGTATGTATGTTGTGTATCATAATACCAATCTTTGGTATAATTTTCTTAGTTTAGGTACTGCTATCTTCTGTGCTTTGGGCTGATTTGCCTTAGTGATCCCAAATACCTTCCCGTATCTTTCGACAAAATATTTAGTATGGTTCGCAAATGATGTAATAAACCACGTGTTATTGTTTTCATTGGCGAAGATGTCCATATCACGGTACATCTCACCTGTTAAATAACCGTCTGGCTTTTTATATCCTTTACGTTTGGCATAAGCTGGCGAATAAAGCGGTGTAATGCTTTGTCCGGTTGTCAACTTGCTTTCTTGTAGTTGCTCCTGGTTGAGCTTTATAAGCTCCTTACTCTCTTCAATTACTTCTGCAACATGCAAATTAATATTTTGAACAAACTCATTTGACCGCTTTCTTAGCTCATGAATGCCCTCGCCTATCATTTTGCCTTTGGTAATTTACCACCGACTAACTGATATATTTCCTCAGTAGTTCTCGTTTCTGCTTCCGGTTTATTGGCTTCAAACCATTTTTTGAAAACAGGAAATGAATACTTGCTGAGTTTTTCGCTGTATGTTATTACTTTTTTCTTCATATTACGCTACGCTTAATCTTACTACATTTGTTGCATAAGTTATATAGGTTGCATCGTCTTGTGTCGCCTGTATATCTACATACTCACCTGAATCTAACGCTGATGGAGAACCTGCCGTGTCCTCGACTACCGTCAAAGTATACTGTCCAGACCCGTCATCCACACATACCGAAACTGTTACGTTATCCGTATTGGTTGCAAGTTCTGCAAAGTCACCTACTATTAAACTCTCATATCCTGCACCTGTTGCCCGATTAGTAACTTTAACCACGCAAGTTGTTGTTAGACGTGTTGTTACTTTCATGTTCAGTCCTACAGGCATAAAGTCTAATAATTCACGGAATGTCCAATCTGGATTATCTACATACCCATCTTCAAATTCATCCATATATTCAAAGTTTATCCATATGGGAAAACTCTGCATCCGGTTCTCTGCTAACGGTATTCCAAAGTAAGTATTAACAGTTGCACGGAATCCCTTTACTACTAATGCAGCATCACGGGTGGCGAAAATAGTGCCGTCTTTAAGGTGAAGTACTACATTAAATGAATGTCCGTTAAGTGCCATATAGGTCTTATAATCACAATACGACCCGTCTACAAATCCTTTTAGACTTGGCACTGGTTGTGTTGTCTGTTCCTGAAATCCTGTTGATCCTGCTGTTTCAAAGGTTACATCAGGTGTCGTGTTCTCAAATCCTCGTTTAATCGAAAGAGGAAGTGCCACCATTCCTGCCGATAAATCGGCTATCTTTGTGTGCCAATTTGCTGACTGTATAAAAGTCGCATCTGTAAAGGTGTTACCCTTTTTGATTAATGATACTCCAATTACTTCTGACATTAACGAATTAAAATCAGAACGTCCAGCAAAGGCCACTACGTTTCCACATATACTCATTATGCTGTTACTTTTAGTTTGTGTGTGGCGTATGTAATATATCCGCCTGTTATTTCTTGACCCTGAAATACCAAATATTGGCCTGTTGTAAGATTATCAGGTGTTCCGCTTGCATCTGACTTTATAGTCAGCGAATATTGCCCACTCAAATCATCTGTTGCTGCCGTTACCTGCGTGTCATCTGTGTTGGCTTCTAACTCAACCCAGTCTGTTAATACAAGTCCTTCAAATCCTGCTCCTGTTGCTCTGTTCGTAACTTTAACGACTACAACTCCCGCTGTGTATGCTGTTACTACTTTTATATTAAGTGCTACAGGTACGTAATCCAATAAGTCCCTAAACGTATAACTTGGCTTGTCAATATAGCCGTCTACAAATTCATCATAGGACTCAAAATTAACCCATAACGGATATGACTGCATACGATTTTCAGCCTGAGGCACACCGAAATAAGTATGCACCGTTGCTTTAAATCCTTTAACTACCAAAGAAGTGTCACGGGTAGCAAATTGTGATCCGTCCTTAAGATGAAGAACAACATTAAATGACTGCCCGTTTAGTTCCTGGTATGTTTTATAGTCGCAATAACTACCGTCTAAAAACCCCTTTATTGATGGTATTGGACGTGTTGTCTGCTCAGTAAATCCTAAGTTACTTGTCTCAAATGTAACGTCAGGAGTAGTATTTTCAAAACCTCGTTTCAATGATAACGGTAGTGCTTTCATTCCGGCCGATGCCGAAATAAGCGTTTTCCATGAGGACTCAGTTACAAATGTAGTATCTGTAAACGTATTGCCCGTCTTTATCAATGAAACCCCTATTATTTCCGGTAACAATGAATTGAAGTCGGATCGACCCGCAAATGCTACCACTGTTCCACATGTACTCATATTTTATTTTTTAACAATTTATGTTCTCTTTTAATTGATATTCTAATTGGCACTCGAACTTCGCCAAATAAAACGGCTCTAAGTTATCTGATTCCTTTATAAAATCAAAGTCTGCAAACGCCTCCAGTCCTGTCGTTATTGATATGATCTCAAAATTAGAATCATTCAACGACTGCCCTACGTCCCTATGCAGGTACTCTGTTGCTCGTTCAGTAACTGTTGGATATAATATGTCAAGATTAACAGCAAAATAAACATTAACAGTAGCCATATAATCGAGCTGTGATAATGCATTTATCTTATTGTCAACTACACAAAAAGAAATTCCATCAACCGCTGTATCAATCATCACGTCTACATATTCTGTTGATGATGCTGTTTGTACTTCCGGTTTCTTTTGTCCTTCGTGTTCGTTAATGTATGCCCTTCCATAAGCAGTATAGGTATTACCAACAATGTCAGTAAACAAATCAGCGTTAAATGCTGTTGTTAGTATGTCGATATGATAATCTATTCCTATGCTCATATTAAAGTATTAATTTGAAGTTTAGGAGGATCATACATTTTTTTTAACATGCGTACCTCATCAGCTAACTGCCTCAACACACCTATCGACATAGGTATTTCGGGATTGCTTCGGTTACCGTTCAAATCATATAAGGCTTCGGTTTTAATGATCCTTTCGTCACGATTAGAACGTGTAGTTGTAGCCATCAGATTCAAGAGGTCAGCTGCGGTCTGCAGCTGCAACCCCCTGGAGAACCTGTCCCGATTTTCAACAATGATAGAAGTATAATCACGGAAACTTGATATATCAAAATTCATTCCCCATGTTTCACTCGTGTATTCCACATCGTTTACATCGAATAATGTATTTGCATCCCATCCGGATACTTGAATAGGCCGTATGCCTACACAACTAAACCGAGTTTGTGAATTTGCTGATTCGTAATCTCTATCGTATGCCTGAGCCGTGAGTCCTGAACGTAGATAACCTACATACCACTTACCACCTGTAACCCCATCGAAAGACGGCAGATTCCAGTTAACCGCTTGATGTTTTGTTGAATCAGCTACCGTTGTGATCGCTTGACTTTGATTTAATGCATCATTCTCTGAATGAAACAAATAAACCGTTACAGATTCAACAGCATCAAAGGACATCATAATCTTATTAATGACTACGTTTATGTCTTTTGACTTAGCTACATCAATTTCATATCCTACAAAATCGGTTGCATTGGTTAGTGTATTGGTAAAGTCATTCTCGAACACAAACAAGCTCCTGTTTTCAATTAAGTCGTTATCTGAAAATACAGATTTACATAAGTTCACAAATGAGCTTTTCATTCTGTTATCAAGAAACGTGTTTAAATTGGCATTGGAGATTGCTGTATCTTCCTGACTGTTCTTTATATTTTTAGTTGTTATCAGACCGCTAACATCGTTCACGTATAACCCTGAACTCGAGGCAATACTTCCTGCATCAAGCACAGAGGCATACGCTGTTAATGTAGACTGTCGGAATCCAACCAAACCCAAAAGGTCATCTATTTCAGAAACTCTTATCATTTTTTAATAAGATAATATCCAGTGTATTCAGTTGTGCTCGTACCTGTTTGAACTAACGCCATTCGATAATACAAAAACGCTGGTTTCCAAACATTCCATCCAAACGTTGCATTATCTGCTATTGTAGTTGTGTCATTAACTGCAATACTTACATATCCTGTTACGTCTGTTAGCGTTACATAAGTAGTGCCATCCAAAGAACCTTGCAATAGAATCGTTCCTGCCGATGTGCCGGTTATATTCTCGGCCAATACCAAACCCGACATACTCTCAACACTTCTTGTAACTATTGGAAGTGTTAAATATGCTGTTTCAGTATTAGTCAATGTGTCAACTGTCCATACGGTAGCTTTATTGAAAGTCTGCGCAGATGCTGCCATCCCGACAACTAAAACTGCTAATAGTATAATAAACTTTTTCATATCGCTTAGGTTAACAATCCACATAAGAATACTGGATTTGCGTTTGATGTAGTTTCTGGTGCATAGAACGGAGCAAGGTCACAAGAAATTTCAACCTGAATATCGATATCCTGTGTTTCTGCTGGTGTTGCATTGTCCGCAGCTGTTGCGTATTGGTGAACAGCAAAAGTTAATCCTGATCCTAATGGATCGAGCATTGTGCTATACATACCACCGTTTGAGAATATGTTACCGAAACCTTGACGGTTTAATTTAGGAATCCACGGCAGTATGCCAATAGTTCCTTGAGGTATCATAAAACTTTGATACTGATAACCTGAATCAAGTGTAATCCCAGTTGAGGTGTGAGGTGTTAAGCCCATATCCTGCCATTGCAAGTTAGTTGCGTTGCCTGCTCCTTGATTAGTAATCTGAGCCATTTTGATGGCTGCACCAATACTATTAAGAACGTCAAATTGTCCTGAATAATATTGTTCCTTCATGAACATTTGAAGATGCTGGAAATAGTAATCTTCATTTGCTGCTGCAACCCCAAATAAATAATTAGTAGAATCCCATGATCCGGAAGCGGGTGAAGTCGATACGACTGCCTGTGATTTGTTAGTATCAAGGCTTGCTACCAATGCTGTTTCTACCCTCTCATGCCAGTCAATAAAAGCACTACGATACTGTGCTGCGATATGTTCTCCCAGTGAGAATATATCCTTGTCAGCTTCTTTAATCGAATACTTAAATTTCTGAGCATAGATTGTATAAGAGGCATTTGCTGTGCTTGAATCATTAATTGATCCAGTATGAGCGGCTGCCCTTGCTGATGCGTTTGTTGTTGATTGTTTATTTAGCGTTTTTACTGTAACGGTGGTAGAGTCCGATGGCTTTTGATTCCATTGGGCCTCTCTCTCCGATGCGGGTACTAAAAATTCAGTGTTTTTTAAGAAGATACCTAAAGCTGCTGATGGCTTAACCTTAAATTCAGGTTTTAGCATCATTTCTTTCAACTTATAATTGGCAGCTGCTTGTACACTATCTGTGTAATTTGCCATAATTTTACTTGTTAGAGTTATTAAAATCGGCCATTAACTTAACTCCTTCAGAACTTAGCGGATCAATTTTGTTTTCGTCCATGTATTTCATAACGTCATGTTCTGTTTTAAACCCGCTTGGTGATCCTGCGTTATCCCCTGCACCACGTCCCTCACTTGCTACCCATCCGTTTTGGATTGCATAGTCTGTTAGTACGTCTTTTACAGGTAGCGGCTTTTCTACTTTATCTTTAAGAATAATATCACCTCGCTTTGCTACAAATGTTCCATCTTCATAACCGAACCCATATTCTGTTTTTGCTAATGTGGCAAATTGATTAGGTTTGATTCCTGTTAGTCCATCAGGTAAATGTCTTGTTAATTCACCGTTGATCTTGTAATTTCCTATCTCACTGGATAGGTTTTTGATCTCATTATCTTTAAGTCCGAGATCGGTTTCGTACTGCTTTTGAAGATTGGTTAATGAAGCCGAAAGATCTTTTACCTTTTTGTCAGGCTCAATTTTAGCGTTTGCAAGTATATTCTTTTCGTATATACTTAGTATGGCGTCAAAGTTTTTGCCCTCGACATCAATACCAAACTTTTCTTTTACTCGCTTTGCTTCCATTTCTACACCTGTAACTTTGCCCTCATTATATCCCTCTTTTTTTACAGTTTCTTTTAGCCCTGTTAGGCCTGCATCGTCCAATAATGTCCCGGACTTAAATTTAACTTCGACCTCCTCGTCTGAGGTCAGGGCAGCTTTTAACTGCTCTAAATCTACTTCTATCGTATCTGATAGAAAACTCTTTAATTCTTGTTTTAACATTGTTTTATTTTTTTTGTTCCTTAACTTTCTCTTCTGCTAATTCATACAACCTATGCTGATATTTTGCATAGCTGTTGTTTACTTTTGCAGCAGCTTCGTGTAGTGTTACATGTCCCCTGTCTGTTAATTTTTTACTTAATAGTTTCCCATAATCAGGATTTGGCACGTTGTTTATTTCGCCAAACGCATCCTTATCTCGTACGGTTGGCCGTGTGTCGTAATGTACTTCGTATTCAAGATATTTCTTTCTCATCTTCTTCTGTATTAATTTCTATTATTGATAAATATGCTTTAAATTCTGTTCTTAATTGTTCTACGTCTTTAGTTAAAAGATCGGTTTCAGGTACTGTTTTAAACCACTCGTTAAAATAAAACTTTGCCTGTTTATCTGTTGTGTTAATTGGTAGATTGTTAATTTCCTCGTCTGTCTTATGTACAAATGGTTCTAACTTAATTGCTTTCTGCGCTGTTGTTAAATTCTCTATATCGTTTGCATATTCCGATTGATAGAATTGCAACAATAAATAATCTAAAGAAACCTTAGGACTGCCGTTTGTTTTTGCTGTTTCATATTTTTTCCAGATTACATCAGGAGGCTCTACTAAGAACCTACGTCCGTAATTGATTGAAGCCCCTGTATAGGTAGTGAATAAGAAAGTACCTAATAGATCAGTCATTTTCTTTTCCATATCCTGGAACGCATCAGCAAAGTTATTGAGCTGATCGTTTACAGGCTGCACGTTAAGGAAAGCGGCTGTTGCTGTTTCGTTGTTTACATCTTTGGACATTTTTGAACCCCAAAGAGTAAGTTCCATCAGTCCTGTTAACCAATCTAATTCAGTACGCATCTCTTGCCAGCTCGCTATATCAGGAGTTACGTATCCCGCTAAATCGGGTGCGAGTTTTACGTCTTCCGAAGATGGTATGTCTACGTTGATTATATCGGTTATGTCTTTGTTTAGGTTTTTACCTAATCCACCGCAGTACTTACATGTTTTGCCGTCTATAAATCCCGAACCTTTACAATGAGGACAGTCAGATAGATAACGCCAAAAAATAGGATAGCCATGTAAAAACTCTGCTAAATTCTTTATCGTTCCTGTTCTTAACAAATGATCAGCAAGACTGATAATAATTTCAAACGGACTTTCTGTATATGTTAAGTCCGAATTGATAATATTGGAGTTAATAATAGCAGGTGTTTGTTTGAAAGGATTTGAAAATGACTCGACCTCTGAATAAGTTTCTCCTTTTTTCTTGATTGTATAGTCTGACTTATCGTCTACAAATCTAAAGTATTCAGCATCGTCATTTTCCTTTCTGTACGGTTTGAATAGTACCCACTCAGGAGAACGTCCATCGGTTTTGTAGTTCTGAATTGATTTGATGGATTTCATTGTAGGCCATGTTTTGCGATTTTTCCATTCAAAAAATACCAATCCGGCAGGATCAGTATAGTACTTGTTTGCTTGAATATCTTTTATCCACGCCTTTAATGATTTGCCGTGCCTTACATTTGATAACGATGCTTTGAGTTGTTTGTCTTTCGCTTCTGTGTTTAGATTGTAGATATTGCCGCCACCCTTAGCACTGAATACTTTATCGACAGGTCGTGATAGGTTAACGAAAGCATGTCTATTGGTAGTAAGAAACTTCTTGCGTAGATCAAGCTGTTTATCGTTTTCAATACCATTAATCTTGCTTAAATAGGAGGGTGTGCCTTTACCGTTGATATGAACGTTAAGTCTTATATGTTCTGTTTCTGCCTGAGTAATCCAATCGGGAGTTCCTAATTTGATTATCTCGACAATATCTTCGAATGTCTTAGCCATATTTTGCAAAATATAGCTGCAAAGATACGCATTTTTTAGGCTTGTTTAGACTGATTCTATATAAGGATGGCCTTTTGTAAACAATATGTACGTATTGTTTGCATTATAACTATTTCGTTACATTCTTTACAATTGTAGGTTGTGGAGTTACATTAAATCCGCTTTTCTGTTTCAATCTAACAGGTTTTAAATACACCGTCCAATGATTATACTCTTCCTTTTCTCGACCGCTTGTTTTCCAACGCCAAACAGTAACCGGACTAACTCCTATTTTGTATGCTACATAAGCAGCGGTGCATATTATTGATTTGTCTGTTTTGTTGTTAATTAAAATCATTATATTACTCTTTCATCAAACTGTTTTATACATACCACGCTCCACAATCTAAACATAC
>JACNJS010000050.1:4084-5889 GCA_014382445.1 Bacteroidota bacterium | reverse complement strand
TAAGTACCTTATATTTGTCTAACTTAGTTTTGTTTATATTTCAAATTAATACGCTCTAATATTGCTATTTTAGGAATTCCCATTGATCCACATCCCATCCCTTTATTATCTTTGTTATCAATATCTGAGATATGGGGGATAAGTACAATATATTCATCCGTTTCTTTCTCAATCCACCCAACAGATACACACACTAAAGGAATAGGGTCTTCCATTTCTTCTATACTCTCCCATGTACTGGGAAAATTATATGAATCAATCCATTTTATAAGATATAAATTATTGTTATTTATCATAACTTCTCTAATATTTCATCCAACTTCTTATCCATCATTTCAAGATACGGATTTCTTTTTAATATGCTTTAGATATATTTTCACCTATCAAACTACCAATACAAAGACATAACCAAATAACCCATATAATAATAAGTATTGGAGATATAATAAGTAGTAATATTTTACCAAAAAAAGTTGCATCCTTAAACATATCTATTAAACTCATATAACTTAAAGTGTCTTTAAATTCTTTTATTCCTCTCATATATTTTCGCTTTTAAAATTTCGCACTAAACATAGCTGCGTTCCGTTAATATACTTTAGCTCGGTTTTTATCGTGTTCCATTATTATATATCTTGCAGCTGCTAATCCATCAGGTTCATGGCCGTCTGGTTCAGGTACTATTTTGCCGTTCTTATCGACTTTAAAAAACCAGCTTTCAAATCCTTTCTTTAGATTAATAGATCGTTTTGTAATCCATATCCTATATCCCCTTAGTTTGTTTATTCCAATAATAACAGACCCCGAAAACTTTTTAACGCCCCTTACATTGTATCTATGCTTCTTTAAATCTCTTATTTCGGTTGCCCCTGCACTATCAGCAATTATTAAATGTCCTTTCATGTGATCTGTTAAATCCATCTGATCAACTATTGACATACGTTCAGCGCCTTGTATCTTTTCAGGCATAAGATTATTCAAACAAAACACCTCATCTAAATAAAGGTTGTTATCTTTTTTCCATGCGTCTATTAATATTGTTGGGTCTGGACTTACACCGAAATCAAGGCCTGATTCAATACGTTGAGCATCTTGCGGTATTTTGTCAATAAAGTTATAATTGTAGATTCTGCGTTCTGAATAGTATCCTGTTTGTCCTAATCCATACACTCTAAACCATTCGACATTATCACGCCTGGATTCAATATAATTAACCTCGCTTTCAGGACACATTTCGTTATCCAGGTAGGTGACTATTATCTGTTCACTTATTGAATTACCGTCTTTGTCTTTTAATTTAGGAACTTCAGTGTGCGCCCAAAATTCATAATCAGGATTATAGTCGATGTAAACTGTGTTGTGTGTTCTACCTATATAAGTTGATGCAACTTCCCACCCTATTTTGTTGGCCTCATTTATGTATAGTATATCCCTACGTTTTGATTTACCGGCTGATTTCTTTACGTCTGATATGTAACGGAATTGTATTTCTGATTGGCCTATTATAAGATCGTGGCTCGACTTATTATAACATTTATCCCAGTCCAGACCGGCATCATCAAATTGATTCTTAAAGTCTTTTATTGCACCATCCTTTAGGTTGTCATAGGTGTCAGTCATTACTGTTATAAGATATTTATTAGCGTTTGCTTCTTCCATTAGTATCTGAGCTATTGATACGTTCTTACCTGCACCCTGTGATCCTTGAACGACCTTTATTTTTTTGGTCATTCGTTTTATTTTGTAATATGTAGAGGTGCGTTCTATCATTCTTCATCAGGAAACTGTTTGCTAACGTTACGATA
>JACNJS010000050.1:0-3553 GCA_014382445.1 Bacteroidota bacterium | reverse complement strand
GGATTATTAGGATTTAGTTTTATTTTTGATAGTTTCATAACTCTTTAATATAAAAGTTCATCTGGTAATATGCTGCATCCCTGCCTCCGAAATATGGAATACATAAACCTAACAGTCCATCAGGTGTGTCTGCAAATATTTCTACTTTAATTCCGTTAACTGAGAATTGCCACCTATCTGAAAGACAATTTACTTCGATCTCAAAAGGTTTTCCCGTCTGTACTGTTGTTATGTATTCTGCTACCCATCCACCCTCTGATATAAACTTTTCACCGTCAATATAATTTTCATGATTCACTACATAACCACGATTTGATCCATAAACATAAGCTGATAGTTTTATTTGATTTACATTGTCAAAATCAGGTTGCCATACTATACGACCCGATTTACTATGTATACCGCCTATCTGTGTAAGTCCTGTTAATTTATTATATCCGCTGTGAGTGACAAGTGATTTATCATGCCAGCATTCAAAACCGAAGTAAATTGATTGTCTTAAATTATGGTCCTGTAAAGGTCGATAATATAACCATTCGTTTGAGTTGTGAAATCCTTGCTCAATTGTGTAGGTTTTGTACCCGTCCTTGTTTGTTTTTGTACAGGCCGTTAGTACGAGTAAAAGTAGTAATAATTTTTTCATATCTTAGTTTTTAATTGCACTATCAACTTCAAATTTTGCTCTATCGCATATCATATCTTCGTGTGAATAGTGCTTTTATGGCCCTTAGTATCAATAGTAATTTCATAACCTGCAAAGATAAACTATTTTATTGAATTATACAAGTTTTTAAATTTTTCCAAATATTCAGCATCATTAATAAGGGTGATTTTTAAGAAATTTTAAATGGATCTCTTTAAGATCGTATCTGTTTAATTTTTCGTTATGTGCCTTTTGGTGATTTTCATAACTTAAAGCCATAAGATTTTCGATATTATTGTTCTTTTTTCCTTTGCCATGAGCTATATGGTGGATATTTTGAGCTTCAACAGCAACTCTTTTAACAATCCAACTATATTCACAATAACAAAAGTCTACCAGGTGAATATTAAAATGATTGTAGTATTTTTCTTTGTAGTTCATTTCTTTTTGTAACACTTATTCGTTACTTTTTGTCAAATTTCTTAGCCAACTTCTTTAATGCTTTAAATTGTCCCCAAGTTAATTGAAATCTTAATGATAGGGTATCCCCCCCAATGTCAACATCAAAACCATCTCCATTATGCCACTCGGTAACTTCTATAAAATCATGCTCTTTTGATAAATAACAATACTCCTTTAGAAGATCAAATACTGAATTTCTTTTATATTTTTCCATTATGGTACACTTTTAATTACTGCAACTTTATAATTATTTCTCGTATGTATATAAGCTCCGCAACTATGACGGAACGCTTTAAATTTACTTATCGTTGTTGTATGTGAGTAATCCCACTCAATTTCTTCTTTAATTATTTCTTCAGCACAAACAGGACAAATATACGGTGCATACTTTTCATTTGAATCCGTGTGTACGAATAAAGCTAAATTAGGGTGTGATCGAATCCAGGGTCGTATTTCCATATAAGCATCTTCCAACAAATCAACATCACGATCGCAATATTCAGACATTTCAGCTAATGCTGCCGGATCACCGTTTTCGCATCTATCCCATAGTTCCTTGTCGGTTTTTAGTTTATGTTCACCTGAAATCAACCCACTAATATAGTCTAACCGCTGTGATGGGTGTCCGAACTGTTTTCTGCTTTCTGTTAGGGTGTCGATTATTTTATATGGTGATGGTGGTAACATCTTATGAATAAAAAACCGTGAGTTTATTTTCCTGCGATCAAATTTGTTACAATTATGCCCGATAATAATATCTGCCCGATCTAATAAATCCCACGCCTTTTGCATTATTCTTTTATCATCCCTTATAATTGCTTCCTGTGGCATAACACAATGACTGATCATATTATCATCAAACAGCCACTTAGCAGAAAAACACATTATAAATGGCGGTTTTGTTATTCTGTCATGCCCGATGTGCTGATTTCCGAACAACTGCCATACTTTGACTTCCATTTGAGATGTTTCAATATCTATCAACAGGACTTTGGGTAGTTCGTTTTGTGGTAGAGTTCGTTTATTTGTAAGGTGTTTGTGCTGTTGAGTACCTGTTTTTTCTCGATGTTTTAATATCATTTCATACTCGTTTGGGTAAATACGTGGTCTTATTTGTTTCATTAGTCAATTATTTTGTCAATATCAATACCGTATTCATAAAATATTTCTTGTAGTTCGTCTTTGAATGTGTCTAAATTAAACCCGCTTTCATCGTGTTTCCACTTGCGCCAAAAGTTGTTTTTTAACTCCCAAAGAAGTAGTGCCATGTCTTTGGCTTGTGCAAACATTAATATTTCGTTTTCGTTTTCTGTTTCAAATGTAGCTTTCATATCTGTTGTTTTTATAAAAATTTGACCATCGCTCCCGCCATTAAAACGGCGGCTAACAGCTGATAAAAGGCATTGAAACGCCTTTTATCTTTGTGTTGTGCATAATACTACCTTCGTATTCCAAAATCAGATTTACGAATCTTGCACATTTTATCACTTTCAGAATCGTGAAATACAATTCCTTCAATGTCGGTTACTTCCAAAAAATACCTTAATCCTTCAAATGAAAAATCTGTAATATCCAACACTTCGCATCCGTGCTTTATTAGTTGATGTCCTTCAATCTTTTCTGGATTACCTTGTACCTTTTTACCACAAAGTTCATACGTTCCATCTTGTTTATTTTCTAAAGCATCAAATGCTACAAAGTGCCATTTATTACTATTATCCTCACGTTCGCATTTTATCCAATGTGGATGATGTCCTGTAATTTCATCAGGCTCTTGACAAGCTATTGCGTTTGGTGGTAGCGTTCTGCCTTTCTTTAGGTCAAATCTTTTGTAAAGTTTACCATCAATAATGGCACAAGAAGTTCCATCAAATTTTCGTGTTGGTATTCCAGATTTAAAAACCCATTCATTTTCAGGGTTTACTTCGTTAATTACTCGCCCTAAATCGTTAGGGTCTTTTTTGTAAAGAGTGCTTAATTTTTTCATTTGTGTTTCAATTTTAAGTTATTTCTAAATTCACCGTACTATGCACAACAAGCGGTATAGTGCAGTTTGCCAGTTACGGTAGTGGTAGGTTGAAAAAATCTGCAAGGCAAACCGACACCATACCGCCAGCCATTAGCAACAATGCCCGATGAGTTCTTCATTTCGAGCCTGTGCTTTTTTAGCAAAGTCATAATCATACAATGCCTTATCGGTACAATCAGCACATAATCCATCAAACATATACCTATTTACAGTTGGTTGTGGTTTATTGCATCCGCTACAAATAGCACTGTTGCTAACATCGTGTATAGCACATTGCCCTTCTTGTTTCAAATTATAGTTTTCCATATATTTAAAATTTAATGTTTCAAATTAAGTCATCGTTGGCAACGTGCCATACACGCAGCCGTTATACGCAAGCACTACATTTCGTTTCCAAAGAGAGTTAGCGGTTCAAATTT
>JACNJS010000020.1:1586-2981 GCA_014382445.1 Bacteroidota bacterium | reverse complement strand
TTCCGCATGAAATACCCAACTAAGATTGCATATAGCTGGTGGAGTTACAGGTTTAACGCAAGAGCAAGAAACATTGGCTGGAGAATAGATTATTTTTTAGTTAGCAGCGATATCGCAAAATATGTAACTGATGCTTTTATACTACCGAATGTAATTGGCTCCGATCATTGTCCTGTTGGAATTAATATTAATCTGTAAGTGTTTTTTATTTAGAATCAGTTTTAATTACTTTTGCAAATCGTAGGCTGTTAAACGGCAGATCAGGAATATCACATATGAATAAAGGAATTCGAACCTTAAAAAAAATAAAACTATCCAAAGAAGAAGTTCTAAATGACTATAGGATAGCTAGCGAAAGTCGTCAGGCAAGTTTGTTAGGCCGGCGTGAGGTGTTGACCGGAAAAGCAAAATTTGGAATTTTTGGTGATGGTAAAGAAATTCCACAGCTGGCAATGGCCCGGTCATTCAAAAAAGGCGACTGGCGTTCAGGGTATTACCGCGATCAGACTTTTATGCTTGCAACCGGAATGATGACATTGGAAGAAGTTTTCGCACAACTCTACGGAGATACCAACCCGGTTGCAAACCCTGCCAATGGTGGCCGCTTAATGAACAACCATTTTGCAACCCGTAGCCTGGATGACCTTGGTAATTGGAAAAAATTAACCAATCAATATAATTCTTCTGCCGACTCGTCACCAACTGCAAGCCAAATGCCGCGTTTATTAGGGCTTGCCCTTGCATCCAAATATTTTAGAAAAAATAAGGAACTTAACTCAACTACGAATTTTAGCAATACGGGTAACGAAGTAGCTTTTGGTACTATTGGTGATGCGTCAACATCTGAAGGACACTTTTTTGAAACCATGAATGCTGCTGGTGTGATGCAGGTACCGCTTGCAATTTCTGTGTGGGATGATGGATGGGGAATTTCTGTTCCTAACAAACATCAAACAACAAAAAATAATATTAGTGAAATACTTTCTGGCTTTGAAAAACACAAAGACACCAACGGCTTTAAAATATATCGTGCGAATTGTTCGGATTATGCCTCCTTAGTTGCAACATACAGAAAAGGAATTACCATTTGCCGGAAGGAACACACTCCGGTATTATTTCATATTAGTGAATGTACTCAACCCCAAGGCCATTCAACATCAGGCTCACACGAAAGGTATAAAACAAAAGAACAACTACAACATGAAAAAGATATTGACTGCATTGCAAAAATGCGTCAATGGATTATAAAAGAGGATATTGCATCTAAAAATGAGGTAGATGAAATTGAAAAAGATGCTATAAAAAGAGCCCGACAGGCTAGAAAAAATGCATGGACTAACTACTTAAAGCCAATAATTTCAAAAAAGGAAGAGTTTCTTAATCTTGTTGACATCA
>JACNJS010000020.1:0-1079 GCA_014382445.1 Bacteroidota bacterium | reverse complement strand
GGCATTCGTGAGGCAACTATTATTGGGCAAGGACTTGGAATGGCATTACGCGGACTGAGGCCTATAGCCGAAATTCAGTATTTCGACTACCTGCTTTACGGATTACAAGTGCTTAGCGATGACTTAGCTACAACACATTATCGAACAAGAGGTGGGCAAAAAGCACCTATGATTATTAGCACACGCGGACACCGACTTGAGGGAATTTGGCATTCAGGATCCCCATTAAGCATGGTTATTAATTCAATAAGGGGCGTACATGTAGCAGTTCCCCGCAACATGACACAGGCAGCAGGATACTACAACACTTATCTTGAGTCGGATCAACCTGTACTAATCATCGAACCTCTTAACGGTTATCGTTTGAGAGAAAAAAAACCTGAAAATATTGGTGAATTTAAAACACCTGTTGGTATTCCTGAAATATTACAGGAAGGAAGTGATGTTACATTGGTAACATACGGGTCGTGTGTACGAATTGCTCAGGATGCCGTTAAACAACTTAAAGATTTTAACATAAGTGTTGAATTAATAGATGTACGAACATTAATACCTTTCGACATTAACCAGCTAATTTCAAAATCGTTAAGCAAAACAAATAAAATTATTTTCTTCGATGAGGATGTGCCCGGAGGTGCAACAGCATATATGTTGCAACTTGTAATTGAAAAGCAAAAAGGATATTTCAGTTTGGATGCTGATCCACGTACAATTACCGCAAAAGCTCACAGAGCAGCATATAGTACAGATGGTGACTATTTTTCAAATCCAAATGCCGAAGATATTTTTGAGGGAGTATACAATATGATGCATGATTATAATCCTGAAGAGTATCCTAAAATATTTTAGTAAGAATTTCTAACTGACCTAAGAGCTTATTTCTAAAAAAAGTCAAATTAAAACCTAAGAGTTCTTAATGATATAACAAATACAGATTCAGCTAAACAATCTCCAGCACATCAAACCCTCTCTGCCTTTTGCATATTAAAATTTAGCAGTCTTATTTCCGGATAATATCAAATAATTATCTTTGCCATATGTTGCGAATAATTGCATATCTATCCATAACGGTTATCTTG
>JACNJS010000092.1 GCA_014382445.1 Bacteroidota bacterium | reverse complement strand
TGCGGGTTGCTTGCCATATGTCCGGGCCTATTCCATCTCCCTCGATAAAGGGGATAATTGGAAAATCAGGGACCTGCAAACTCCCGTCATTACTTATTTTGATTCTTGCTGATGTTGTCATAATATAAATACCTTTCTTGTAGCTTTTAAGAATAAAGTTTTGAGATGTTCCATTTCCAATCAAAATGTAATACTATTGTACCATCGAGAGATGAATATTAGTTGCTTGATGCTGAATGCATAATTTCTCAATAAATTACTGGGATCCACTGGTGATAAAATGCAAAAAATCTGTCTGTTTGAGCGTGTTAGCGAGCCTTACGAAAAAACAGCGCATAAGACAATTCATCTTTTAAATTTATGATGCGGCGCTTAAACAATCTGCTTATTAATGTTGCTGATTGCCTTTATCAATCCGTCTAATCAGACTAATATCATTTAAGAGAAAATAAGTTGATTGGTAGAGTCAGCATGTTATTAAGTTGTAACGAATAGCTGGGGTTTTTGTACAGATGTAATTAGAAAATTAATTTTCTTTCTCGAAGAATAGCTTGAAGCTTACTATAATTCTCAAGAATCTTTTCGTTGCTTATTCCTTTGCCCCACGGAGTCATGCTCTCATATTCAAACATCATTTCTGGCTTCTCATTTTCATCAAATCTTCCAAACGCAGACTGATAACCACGCCAATTCGGATTTATCTTTTTGAGGCCAAACTTCTTAGGACTATCAAAAATTTCTGAACCTGGATACGGAGTAAAAACGGTAAGAATAACACTTTTCGGATCAGCCTCATTAATAAAATCCAATGTCCTAGATGCTATATCATTTGGCTCACCAGGCAAGCCTAAAATAAAATGAAGTCTTGTTCCGATTCCATGTTTTTTCAGAACTTCTATATACTCTTTTGCCTTTCTTAAATCAATTTTTTTATTAATAATCTTAAGGACTTTAGGGGATACACTTTCAATACCAATGCCAAGATCGCTACAACCAGCTTCCGCTGCAATCTTGACAATATCTTCTGATATCCCATTAGCCCTGGATTGACCACGCCACTTAACATTTGTATTGCCAATAGATTCTAAAAAAGATTTTGCAATTTTCTTATTCAAAGGAATGGCATTGTCATCCTTTAAAGCTAGCACCTTAACACCGTATTCCTTTTTGAGATATTCTATTTCCTGTTCGACTAATTTAGGGGCACGGTACCTAACTGGCCCAAAGTTTAAATTTGCGCAAAATTTACACTGAAAAGAACATCCCCTTGAAAATAGCACGTTTGTCCCGAATGAAGATATGTTACTTCCTCTTAAAAGCCCTTTTTCCGCTATGGCACGCAAATTTAAATATTTCCTTAAAGGATAAGGGTAAGAGTTCAAATCTATGAGTTTAGTATTTTTATAAATATGTTTCAGAGCCCTATTTAAAACATCTTCAATAATTTGAACAATAATTTCTTCTCCTTCACCAAGGACAATAGAATCAAATACTTGTAAACTTTTATCTGGAAAAAGATTGATGTGAGTGCCTCCGGCGATATGTAACGCTTTAGGATAAATAGAGTTTAACAATCCTTTAACCTCACATATATCAGGATAGTCTGGAGTCATGGCCGTATAGAGATAAACATCTTTCTCAGGAAGATAATATTTAATATTTTCCGGTCTCACCCCCCGTAGATCTATTATGGACAAATCGAGTTTATCTCCAAATTTTTCCTCAAGTATTGTAAAAATATAAAGAGGAGTCAGGGGTTGATTCCTAAAGGGTAGAAAACTTTGGTTATCTGGGGGGAGAACAAATCCTATATGCAACATTTTTTTACATTATCCTTTCGAGCTTAATCTATATGAAAAAATATTATTTTTTAGCCACTGTTTAACGTAGCGAGGTGAGCCCGGTGAATGCAAATCGGCAGTGTACCTGAAAACAACACTAAAAGGATAAAAAATGATCCCTCTGTTAAGCTTTAGATGATTTTATTATTATTATAGTAAGATAGATAAAATATCTAAAAATAATTTCAAAACAACCATGTCACTTATATGAGTTATTGTCAATGTTATGCCAAATAAATCTTTCCATCATATTTTCATACAATGAATCGCCGCCATAAGCGTCCGTCCATAAATACATGATCCCTTTAGACATTTCAAACTTCAGTCACTTCTATAGATTCCGCTGTCTGAATGCCTCATACATAACAACCCCCCCCGCCACCGAAGCATTCAAAGAGTTTATGCGGCTGGTTTGAGGAATGGACATTGATATATCACAGTGTTTTTTAACCAAAGGACGTATTCCTTTGGCTTCGCCTCCGACAACAATGGCGATGGAACCTGTTAGATCACTGAAAAAAATGGACTGGTCGGCGGTTATGTCCAGTCCTGCTATCCATATACCTTTTCCCTTCAAGTCTTTTATGGTGCTCACCATATTGGTAACACGTGCCAGACGAACATGCTCAAGCGCACCTGCAGACGACTTGGATACGGCCGGCGTCGGCATCGCAGATCGATCCTTGGGAATAACAATACCGTCGATGCCCACACACAGTGATGTTCTCAACAAAGCTCCCAAGTTATGAGGATCTATAACATTGTCGAGCAGCAGCAAAAAGTAGTCGGCATCAACAGATTTAACATTACCGACAATATCATCAATACGTGTCAAAGGATATGGGCTTACCAAAGCACCGATGCCCTGGTGCTGATCAGTACCTGTCATCGACACGAGTCGTGTGACATTTATTTTTTTTACAGGTATATTTAGAGATTCAGCAACGGTCGCCACTTGCCCAAGGCGCTTTAAAATTTTATCTTTGGCAAAATAAATCTCAAAAAATTTTCTGCGGCCCGCCTTCAAAGCTTCAAATACCGGATGGATGCCGTAAAGCATCTCTGTCTTAGGATTTTTCATAAAGTACGATATTTTTCTATAATCGAGATCAGTTCGTCAATAGCTGCAGATAGCTGATCATTGATAATGACATGACGATAGA
>JACNJS010000086.1 GCA_014382445.1 Bacteroidota bacterium | reverse complement strand
TTGGAGTTGCATTGTATTATAAGCAGTTTGGAGTTGAATTTCAGAATTTTTATCTATCTCCGGAGTTTAAAAATGCTTACGACTTCAGGTGGGGTAGGATTAAATTAGCATTCCAGTTTTAAAATATTAATATGTCAAAAGTTAAACTTCCGGAAAACGGAAATCCAATTAAAACAAGTCAGAAATTGGAGAATACTGAGATTGAATTTCCGGTTACTTTCCAACTTAAAGCAGTATTGGATGCTACTGCTGCTGATGACGAGAATATGAAAAAACTATCTGAAGTATTTAAAAAGTTAAAAGTAAGCAGTTCATACGTTGGAAATAAAAAAAGTAGTAAAGGCACCTACGTTAGCTATAATTACAATATAACTTTACAAAGCAGAGAACTGTTAGAAAAGCTTTATTCTGATTTAAAAAATGTACCCGGTTTAAAATTTGCCTTATGATACAGAAAATACTGGCTATTGCATTTGGAGGTTATTATTTATCGAAAATAAACTAATGCACGAAATTGAACCATATTACAATTGGCGAGGCAACTATATAGCTGCAAACGACCCTTATTCTCCATTCTGCAATAGAGAATACAGTGAATTTACTTTTTCAAATTCGGTTTACGACCACTTAATTCATCCACAATGGGACGAATTTGGTTCTCAAACCCTTTTCATCAAAATATTGATGGTTAATTACGAACAGCAGTATTGTATTATTGAATTACTGGGAGAATGGAACGACTTGTTGTATAATGACATAATGTTTTTGTATAGAAACATAATTGAATCCCTGCTTGAAAACGATATTAAATATTTCATACTAATTGGTGAAAATGTACTTAACTTCCATGCTGATACAAACGACTATTATGAGGAATGGTTTAACAATATCGACAATGGCTGGATTACAGGAATTAATTTCAGACATTTTGTAATTAAGGAGTTTGAAGACGCGAACATCGATTATTTTATTGCTTTTAGCGGTGAGTTTAACCAGTTTGCATGGCGTAACTTAATACCCGATCAGCTATTTGAAAAGGTTAATAGCATCGTTACTAAACGATTGGAAATCTGAATTTTCAAGTGCAGGATACAGAATTCAGAATATAAGCAATAATGACTGTTAATGACAAATGACTAATTATCCAATAACTAATGACCAAAGCAGCAATCATAAAAGTATACGGCAAAGTACAAGGAGTAGGGTTTCGTTTTTACACAAACAAAAAAGCTGTTGAATTGGGAATATTAGGTTATGTCCAAAACAAACCCGATGGTTCAGTTTACATTGAAGCCCAAGGTGATGAAATCGACCTGTTAACTTTTATCGACTGGTGTAATATAGGTCCGCAATGGGCAAGAGTTAGTAATGTTGAATCGCAGTTTTTTCCACCGATTAACTATGATGGTTTTTATATAAAATAGTATATCTAATACTCTCGATCATTTGCAACGAGTGCGAACTATATTAGCGTTTGTACGCTTAAAACTAAAACTTAATAAATGTGATTTTTGTCGCTACAAACAACTTAACGCAAGACACTTGTTGCAAGCGAAACCCATTACCAATACTAATCTTAGAAACTACCTGTCGATTAATATTTCCCCTTCATTTAATCTTATTATCTTTGTAAGCTTAATTTCTAAACTCAAATAATGGAAAAAGTTAAACAATTTATCGAAGAAAATAAAGAACGGTTTTTGGAAGAGTTGTTCGAAGCAATTCGTATCCCATCAATTTCTTCATTGTCGGACCACAAAGATGATATGGTTCGTATGGCTGAATATTTTAAAACCAGTTTATTAGATGCTGGTGTTGATAAGGCTGAAGTTATGCCCACAACCGGAAACCCTGTAGTATATGCTGAGAAAATAATTGATGAGTCGTTGCCAACCGTACTGGTTTATGCTCATTACGATGTTATGCCAGTAGATCCAATTGACTTGTGGAATTCACCGCCTTTTGAACCTGAAATTCGTGATGGTAAAATTTATGCACGCGGTGCCGACGATGACAAAGGTCAGGGATTTATGCACATTAAAGCATTTGAAGCACTTGTTAAAAACAATATGCTTACAACCAATGTTAAGTTCATGATTGAAGGTGAAGAAGAGATTGGTTCGGTAAACCTTGGTGCTTTCTGTGATGAGCACAAAGATATGCTCAAGGCCGACATTATCCTGGTTTCAGATACAGGCATGATTGCTGAAGATATCCCGTCAATAACTACCGGACTCAGAGGCCTGGCTTACTGGCAGGTAGAAGTTACCGGGCCAAACAGGGATTTGCATTCAGGTCTTTTTGGAGGTGCAGTGGCAAACCCGATAAACGTACTTTCAAAAATGATTGCCTCTATGACAGATGAAAATGGCAGAGTTACAATGCCGGGGTTCTATGATGATGTTCTTGAATCATCTGATAAAGAAAGGGAGTTGCTTAACCAGGCTCCTTTTAGTGTTGATGACTATAAAAAAGCTATAGATGTTGAAGAGCTATCAGGCGAAGAAGGATATACTACAATTGAAAGAACGGGTATTCGTCCATCATTCGATGTTTGTGGTATATGGGGTGGATATATCGGCGAAGGCGCAAAAACAGTGCTGCCTTCAGTAGCCTATGCAAAAATATCCACGCGGTTGGTACCCAATCAAAACAATAAAAAAATTGCCAGTATGTTTGAAGAGTACTTCGCAAGTATCGCTCCAAAATCTGTAAAGGTAAAAGTTGAATCGCTGCATGGCGGACAAGCATATGTTTGCCCGATAGATATTCCTGCATATAGAGCAGCTGAACTTGCTTTTGAAAAGATTTACAACAAAACCCCTGTGCCAATGCGTAGTGGAGGAAGTATTCCCATCATTTCAACTTTTGAAGATAAGCTAGGTACAAAATCTGTTCTTATGGGATTTGGCCTTGAATCGGATGCAATTCATTCACCAAATGAAAATTATCCTCTTAATAATTTCTATAAAGGAATAGAAACGATAACATGGTTTTACCAATATTTTGCCGAAGAGATGAAAAAGT
>JACNJS010000013.1 GCA_014382445.1 Bacteroidota bacterium | reverse complement strand
CCTGAACATGACAGGCTGTACCATGACAAACTTTAATTATGTGTTTTCCTACCGGTTTCAGCCTGAATTGTGAGTAAAATGTTGCCACTCCATACATGTCACTTAAACAAAGACCAGTTTCTTCTGAGATTTTGACAAAAGCCTCAGTAGGCAGATAACCATATATTTCCTGAGTTTTCTGTAGAAGTGGTATAAGGCTGCCTTTTTTGTTTCTGTATTTTTCTATTACAGGATGTATAAGATTAAGGTCTATTTCAGGAAAATTTTGCTCACTATTTGTTGAAGTTGACAATCTTGTTATTCGCATATCTTTATAATAAATATCGGGCTCATAACCTGGTTTAGTGACTATTTTTATATAAAAAGCAGTGTTGAATTTTGATATTCAATAAAAGGAAAATGAACACAAAGTTTTATATAATTCAGGCCCCAAATATATGTACAATAATGAATATTTTTAATGATAAATCTCAATTTTTTTACATTGATTAACTCGAATGATTACCATATAGTTGTCAATATTTTTATTATTTTATAAATTTACAGAAAACACTATTAAAATGAATGTTTCTGATTTATTAAATAAGATCTTTTCCAAAAAGAAAGATCATAAAATTAGGACATCTTCCATTATTAAGCCTTCAATTAAGGATAATTATAAAAAAAATAAAACGACTAACATTTCATCATTAAAAATGGAAATTGTCAAATCAGAGGATCCTGGAAAGCTTAATGTAGGGTTTGCTGATAAAGTGTTTTATTGAATTTATATTGTTGGTAATCAATAATATATGTTAATAACTTATGCATGATTTAATAGCTAAAATGCAAATAAATATGTAAACTTAGCTAAAAAGGCTTGCATTATGATTAAGTATAATTCAGAGAAACAATTAACAATTGAAGAGTTTAAAACTCCTTTTCAAGCAACACTACTTGCTGATAATAAATGGGTTAAGTTGAGTAAGATTGTTCCATGGGATAAATTTGCTTCTGCCTATATGTCAATGATGAATATTGGTTTTGGAAGACCAGGCGTTTCTCCACGCGTTGTTCTGGGAGCATTAATTATTAAACATATTGAAAACCTTGATGATAGAGGTGTTATTGCTGCAATTCAGGAAAATATCTATATGCAGTTTTTTGTTGGATTAAAGGAATTCAATCCCCATCCTGTATTTGATCCTTCTTTATTTGTTGATATAAGAAAGCGGGTTGGAACTGACATTTTCGATTCTCTTAATGTTGAATTAATAAAATCAGTTAGTGAAAAAGAGGACAAAAAACACAATGATAAGAAGAAAGACAACAAAAGTAATACTCCAAAAAACAAGGGCAAGATGCAAGCAGATGCAACAGTTGCCGATCAGTATATTACTTACCCAACAGATAATGGCATTTTAAATGAAAGCCGTAAAAAATGCGAAAAGATTATAGACAAGTTATACGAACTTAATGGCAAACGGGGTGAAAAACCCAGAACCTACCGAAGAAAAATAGATGCAGCATATTTAAATTACTCGAAGAAAAAAAAGAAATCCAAGGCAGCCTATCGGAAAATGACACGTAAGTTATTGGGATGTGTAAACCGTGATATCAAACACATTAATAACTTGTTGGATGTTTTTCAGTTGAAAGGATCCAGCTTTCCTTTAAAGCATTCAGAACAACGTATGCTTTGGATTATTCGTACAGTTTATGCTCAACAAAAATATATGTACGACACAAAAACTCACAGTTGCCCTGATAGGATTGTGAGTATTTTTCAGCCACATGTCAGGCCAATTCCCAGGGGCAAGACTAAGGCCCAAATAGAGTTTGGATCAAAATTAGGTGTCAGTCTTGACAAAGGTTTTGCCCGGATAAATAACTTAAGTTGGAACCCTTATCATGAAGGGAGTGATTTGATTAAACAGGTTGAAGCATATAAAGAATTACATGGATATTATCCGGAATTGATACAGGTAGATAAAATTTATGCTACCAGGGAAAACAGACGATGGCTTAAAGAAAGAGAGATAAGAATAACGGCCTCACCACTTGGACGCAGGAAAAAGAAACAATATGAAACATATTATCAGAAAACAAAACGCAGAAAAGAGGCAGCTGAAAGAAATCATATTGAAGGCAAATTTGGGCAAGGAAAAAATGGATATAATCTCAATGAGATCCGGGCAAGGCTAAAAGAAACCTCAGAAAGCTGGGTTGCTTGTATATTCTTCATAATGAACTTAATACATTATGAAAAAGACTTTATTTTTTGCTCAATTTTTAAAGCTATAAATAAAGCTGCCTTGGTGATATTGTTTCTCATTAAGCAATTTAGAATAGTATATGAACCATATAAAGTTTTAGAAACAAAAACTTTGTCCGGTCACTATTGTATAATAAATTACTAATTTGTGGACTTGACTTTGTCAGCAAACCCTAACTAAAATGAAAATTCATATACTTCAGATTACTAGCGTGATGAAAATTAAGTTAGATCGTAGATTCCAGATT
Source organism: Bacteroidota bacterium (assembly GCA_014382445.1). Classification (GTDB taxonomy): domain Bacteria; phylum Bacteroidota; class Bacteroidia; order Bacteroidales; family F082. The sequence goes on along the minus strand of JACNJS010000013.1, from coordinate 541 downwards.
TCCAGATTTCCAGATTTACAGATTCTTACCCCCAATTATATTCTTAATCTCATTAAGCTTATTCAAAGCTTCAACGGGTGTCAAATTATTTAGATCGATATTTATGATTTCATCTCTTATCTGTTTAAGGACAGGATCGTCAAGCTGGAATATCTGCATTTGGTAACCTTCCCTGTTTTGAGCAATTTTTTCAACAGGTTTGGTTAGAGTCCCCTTGAGTCCCGCACCCTCCAACTCGGCAAGAATTTCATCCGCTCGTTTAACAACTGATCTTGGCATACCGGCCATTCGGGCAACATGTATCCCAAAACTGTGCTCGCTGCCACCTTTTGCCAGTTTTCTTAAAAAAATGATTTTATTATCAATCTCCTTAACCGAAACATTAAAATTCTTTATTCTGCTAAAGGACCTTTCCATTTCATTTAACTCATGATAATGGGTAGCAAAAAGAGTTTTGGCTCTGGCAGTGGGGTGTTCATGGATGTATTCAACAATAGCCCATGCTATGGATATGCCATCATATGTGCTGGTACCCCTGCCA
>JACNJS010000090.1 GCA_014382445.1 Bacteroidota bacterium | reverse complement strand
TTTCCAAAATGTATTGCATACTGTCAATCGACATATCCTCGTATTTATCCAGACCCTCAATAAACATTGAAGTATCGGAATAAAAAATAGACATTGTTGAATTCTTTTTATATCTGATACCACCCAGATCGGTGATTGAAAATCCTAGTTTGTATTTATAATCCTTATAGGTCTGATCACGGAGCTTATTAAAATATTCTGTGGGACGTGAATATCCGCCTCTTTTTATATAATGTATACCAAAATCCATTCCTAGCCCGTAACCATTGGGTTTGAAAAATTTTGACTTGGTTGAAAATCCAAATTCTGAGTCAATTCCATTAAGATAAATATTTGGCTGTTTATCAATTGAATATGTCAATTCCTTATTATGAAGAAAAGCGCTTGTGTATCCTGAAAGAAATTTTAAACTAGCACCAATATACCAGCTATCTAATTCCTGGGGATTTAAAACTGTTGCATATGAAACACCTGCCTCTCCCCACAACATCATTCCTGTATTTATATTTTTTAATATGGAAGAATTATTATAATCGGGCAAATAATCCTCTCCTTCAATTAATACCTCATACATATCAAATGGAATATCAGAGTATATTGCAGCCCTATAAGCTGTAAAAAATGAAAAAGATTGTCTTTTGAGGCTGAAATGAACTGATGGTCCTGTAATATGTATCTGTCCACGGACCATTGGATCAGTTACTCCGGGATAATATGTAAATGGACTACCATCCTGAAACAAAACCGTGGTATCGTATAATGGTTTTTTAAATTTTTTGAATAGGTAGTTCTTTAATTGAAAGTCTTTTTCAGGAATATGTAAAAAATTATTATGGAAATAAATCATCCCCGATCCAATATTTATGTCAATATAAGTTTTGTTATTTACTGCGGAAGCAGGATTAAGCATAATATTATGTACTCCGTCAAAATTGCTTGTTCTGACAGACTGAAAACCCTGCGAAATAGATAACAATGGAAAACATATTATCAACAAAAAAAGCAATATTTCCCTTTTCAGTTTCATATACGATACCGATCAATCGGATCAAAGGTAATATTCAAGTGACGAAATGTCAATATTTTTTGACCAACGTTATTAACAGGCACCTGTTTATAAATTGGGGATTGTTAATTGGTTTATTAGTGAGCCCACTCCGATAAGGGGCAAATAATAAAATTGCATTATTTCGATTAATAATACAATTTGGATTTAATAACTCTTTTTTTGACCAATGATTGTAAAAATTGCTTAACCAAAGGTTAAAGAACGAGTAAGTATCATATAAACAGGCTATTGCCTGCGTTCTTTGACATGTTGTTTCAATGTATTTGCAGATTCGTTTAATATTTATTGCTAATCCTCTTGTATAGGCCCAAGCCCTGTTGGGAAGGATTTTTCGATAACGGGACTTTCCATTAATGCAGGAATGACCAAAAACGAACATGGTTGCTTCAACATTATTACGGCGACTCAGATCTTCTTGTAATCTGTTATTCAAGTTATTACGTATTATCACATTATCAATGTCTTTTTGTGTAAAATACCGGTAACATGTTGGAGATTTGAACCTCCACTTTATGCCTTTTGTAGTAGCAACCTTGACTGCCATGCTAATTTCTCCAGTTTGCCGATCCGTAACCTGTAAACCATCATCTGTCATAAGTAAGTCATATCGACCAGCTTTACCATTAATTCCAGTTAGAACCAGATCAATATTAATTAACTTAGAGAAGGTTGTATTAGAGGGACTGTGGTAAGCTCCATCGCAATGTACTTTATCAGCGAGTTCCCCGGTTACCTCTTTACTTTGGATTATCGCGTTTTTCAGATAGGTGTTATCTTGTGTATTTGCTTTATCTAGCTGGATATCAGTAACTATATTTAGCTGATCATCTGAACAGGTTTCCGTAACATTAGCGCTGTAACCTTTAACCTTCTGTCCATTTTTGTTGCGATAATTACAATCAGGATCATCTGGAGACTGTACACTACTTGCTTTTCTTTCCTCCCAATCACGAAGGGCAACGCCTCCATCAATTTTTTCATATTGCTCCTCAAAAATCTTTTGAAGAACATCATGGTGTGGGTTGCTTTTGTTTAGTCGTAAAAGCCTATAAATGAGTTGTCCAAATTGATCCATTCGCTCTCTTAACTCTTCCCTGGTAGAACGGTAAACGACGGTATTTCTTTCTTCCTTAAGAAGCTCACCAAGAGTCTCCCGATCTTTGCGACTCATTCGCTTTTTGAGAATTTTCTCTGGAATACCCTTATAAAACTGCTGAGTAGCCAAGTGGATTAACTCGTATCGTGAGTAGGAAGCTATATTACTTCCAATCAGGGTACTATCCATGCGAAGAATTTTTCCACTAACATTAAAATCAGAGATTTGCTTTTTTGTAATGGTTTGAAAAACCTTTTCAAATAAATCAATACCTCCTTCATATTTGTACTCATATACTCTCTGGCGAAACAAGTAATATGTGGATTCAGCTGGTAAAAGATCATCAATATTGACCAGCCCTAATGCACTGCGAACTAGCAAGTTAAATTCACAATGCTCAAACAATTGTTTATCACTGCACTCCAAGACTTCTTTAATAATCATCATTCCTAATAGAACTTTTACCGAATAATTCGGTGCACCAATAGTGGAATTAAATACAGGAGCAAAAAGTGCCTCATCAATATTCCAAATAACATGTTTGTGAAAAACATTGTGCCAGGATGTTGGGTCACTATACTTTTTCTTGGAGCGATTACTTAATAACTCGGAAGGACTTCCAAACAAGGAAGCTTGTTGCGCATCATCGGTCTTCTTAAACATATGAGTTAAGTATTTTTATTACACACATTTAAGATACAAAAAAATCATTGAAGTAGCATGTTGTTTATTGATATTCATTGTGTTATATTTGGAAAAGTTATTCACAAAGATATTAATAAAATAGCCCGCCGACTTTTCGGAGTGGGCTCATTAGTTAATTAGTTAATTAGTGAGCCCACTCCGATAAGGGGCAAATAATAAAATTGCATTATTTCGATTAATAA
>JACNJS010000048.1 GCA_014382445.1 Bacteroidota bacterium | reverse complement strand
CAACTCCGATTTAATAGTATCAAGTAATTTTTTATCTTTATAATAATAAGGATTATATCCGCAGGTAGTAATTTGTTTAACAATTTTTTTTCCATTAATTAACAACCAACTTGTTTTAGTTGCTCCGCTATCTGCAATTAATATCATAGAAGTCTGAGTATTTTGGGTAGAAATATAATTACTCCGGTAATAAATGCAGCAACAGCAACTATTAAAACGGCTCCTGCCGACATGTCTTTAATAATTCGTGCTTTATCATTTTTTACAGGCGAAATAAGATTTACTAATTCTTCGATTGATGAATTAAAGATTTCGGCAGCCATTACCATCCCAATCACAATTATAATGGATATCCATTCAACCATGCTAATTTTCAGTAAGAAGCCTAATAACAAAGCAATTATTGCCAGTACAATGTGAATAAGTAAGTTGTGCTGAGTTAGCACGGCATTTTTGATTCCATTAAATGCAAATACGAAGCTTTTTAATCTATCTCCTACGGAAAATGCTTTTGGCATGTTATTTATTTTTGCCATGCAAATATAGATATTTTAAGTAAAGATAATCTTTGTTGACGAGAAATTAAGCCCTTTTGTTTTCATGCTTTACAACACCTTTCTTCTTCCATTTTCCGGTTGAATAGTAAAAATAAGAAGCAATAACGCCAAAAATCCAAGCTATAGGTATGCCCCACCAAATACCATTCGATCCAATTTCTTCCGACAGCCACCAGGATGTTGGAAGTCTCATTGCCCATAAGGCTAATATAGTTATAATCATCGGGACAAATGTATCCCCGGCTCCTCTGAGCACTCCGTTTAAAATAAACATGGTTGAAAAAACAATATAAAACGGCGTTACAATATAAATATATTGTTTTCCGATTTCCACAACTTCTATACTGTCGGTAAAAAGGCCTATAAGCGGGCCTGCAAAAATAACCGCAGATAGTGTTACTGTGATAGATATTGCATTAATCATTAACAATGTGGATTTTAAGCCTTTGGCAATTCGATCAAACTTATTGGCTCCAATATTCTGTCCCACAAAAGTTGAAATTGCAGCCGAGAAGTTCATGGCAGGCATAATTGCAAAAGAATCGATTCGCATGGCAATGCTGTAAGCGGCAATTGTTGGAACCCCAAATACGTTAACTATTTTATAAAGTGCCAGAAACCCGAGCGCAACAACAGTTTGCTGAATGCCGGTTGGTAAGCCGATTCGTATACTTTTTTTAAAGATATCATTATCGAACTTCATTTTAAGTGGCGAAAAATCCATAAACTTATGGAATTTGTTCAAGTACCAAATAATGGCAAAAAATGCACCGGCCTGTGAAATTACTGTAGCTGCTGCCACTCCCGCTATTCCCCATTTAAATACAACAACGAATAGTAAATCGAGCAGTATGTTTACAATAGTTGAAATTACTAAAAAATATACCGGAGTTTTTGAATCACCTAATCCACGAAGAATTGCACTTGTGCCTTGAAACCCAAAAAAGAAAATAAATCCAAGTGCGTAAATATTAAAATATTCAATTGCAAGGGGCATTACGTCAGTTGGCAAGTCGATTATTTCAAAAACATATTCGCTTGCCCAAATTCCAACAATTGTTAATGTAATAGATGCAAAAAACATGAAAATATATAATGTGTCGATTGTGCGCTTAACATTCTCCATTTGTTTGGCACCAAAATACTGGGCAATAATTACTGTTGCTCCAATCGCAATACCCACAATAAATGAAATAAGGGCGAAAATGAATGGGAAATTTGCACCAACAGCTGCCAGGGCTTGATCACCCAGAACTTTGCCTACAATAATAGTGTCAACAACATTGTAAAATTGTTGAAACACATTGCCTAAAAGCATAGGTATAGCAAAGTTTAGTATTCGCTTTCCTTCTTTGCCGGTAGTTAGGTCAATCAATTAAATATTTTTGAATTATGGATAACAGTTAGTATGATTATTGGATTAACCCCCTTTTTGCTTTGGTTTTGAAACATTATCAAACTTCACCACTTTTTTAGGATTAATTTTGTCAACACTCGATTTCAAGTCGTTTATTTCTGATGCAACATCTTTAATATCACTTTTTATGTTACTATCATCAGCGGCCTTTTTAAAATCACGTATACCTTTTCCAAGCCCCTTGGCTAATTCCGGAATTTTTTTTCCGCCAAATAGAAGAAGTACAACCACTAATATGATTATAATTTCAGGTCCGCCAATCCATCCGGTGTATTGTATCATTTTTTATTTGTTATAAGATATTGGTTATTAGTCTTAGTTATTTGGTTAGTTCAACTTTTGAGTAACAAAACAATCGAACAACTAAACCATAGTTGTTATAATATACTTTGACAATTATTCTTTAACAAAAACTGATTGAATAATGCTTGAACCATCTGGTTGTATTGCTTTAATTATAAGGTTGCCAGCCGGAACATCGCTAACTAATAAAGTACTCCCGTTCATATAAACCATCTGCTGTGTGCAAGCCTCATCAATAATACGAACACCCCAACTGGTAACGGCTAATTCACCCTGTGTATATTCTGGTTCGAAACGGTCGAAAGAATGGCATCCATCCGTTCCAATAAGACCATAAAACTTAATGCTGAGGTCTTCTCCAAAATTGATAGTGTCGGGGTGGACAATACTGTCAATTTGAATAATAAATTGAACAGTGTCAGGACCAGTATCCTTTTTACATCCAGTCCAGATTAAAATTATCAGGCTAAAAAATACTGCTAAGGCAGTGAATATTTGTTTGTTCATAGGTAATGTTTTATAGTAAAGGTAATTTAAATTCCTAATATTTTTGTATCAACAAAAAATGTGTTAATCTATAATTTCCTTACTCGACCCGTAGAATAGTATAATTGCCAAAAGTATAAGTAGTAACTTTTTCATGGAGATAATAAATAACTAATATGCAAAATTATAAAAATTTAGTTAGCCTAGGTTTGGATCAAAACCTAACCATTGTATACACAAGAGTTCCGATTTAAGTTTACCATATAACCTTTAAGTGGTTTTCACGACTGAGAGCCGGTATCGCTCATTATTTCTCTCATGTGCGAAATTTGTTCTTTTGTGCCTAATACGAATAATTTTGAGTTAGGCATCAATTTTGTTTCCGGGGAGGGGTTAATAATAAAATCACCTGTAGCGGTTTTGAAACCTATTATGTTTGCCCCTGATTTCCGTCTTATACCAATTTCTCGGATTGGCTTATTTATAAGTTCAAATGGAAGTTCATCACACATGATTTCTACTAGTTGCGTGGGAGTGTCGCTATGAATTGATAAGTGATCAAGAAATTCTACAATATCAGGTTGAGCAATTAGAGTAGCCATGTGAGCTCCTCCAACTCTTTCAGGCATAACAACATTATCGACACCTGCCATACGGAGTTTTTTTTCAGAGCTATCATTCGATGCCCTGCTAATGATTTTTAAATCATGTTTTAACGAACGGGCTGTTAAAACAACATAGAGGTTATCGGCATCATTAGGGAGAGTAGAAATCAGCGATCGTGCAGTGTTAATGCCAGCTTTTACCAATACTTCGTCATTAGTAGCATCTCCTTCAATAAACCTTGCCGACCTTCCCATATTATTAATAATTAATTCGTGATTTTGGTCAATAACAATGATCTTTAATCCAAGAGTAAGAAGCTCATTAACAACTTGTTTTCCGTTTCTGCCGTAACCTACAACAATTACATGATTTTCCATTTTTTTAGCTCTATTTTTCTTATTATTAATTGCGTAAAAAAAACTTAACTGGCTGTGAACTAAGTTCTGAGTTATTATGCTGATAAAATATCCAAGTATAACCAAACTTGCAAGTATTAATCCAGAAGTAAAAAGTTTTCCCCCATCTGTAAGTTCTTTTACTTCTCCATATCCAACAGTAGAAATTGTGATTACTGTCATATATAGTGAATCGATAAAAGAAAAATTATCTATTTGAATATAACCCAATACCCCTATTGTGATAACCAATAATAGCAATAATCCTGCAATTACTAATTCCCGCCTGTTGCTATTTTCATCCAATTTTTATAATTTTTATAATTGCAAAGCTAAAGAATAATATAGTTAGAGTGTTACTCAATCACCCCCTATTAACAACACATGCCCAAACCTACAGTAAAGGCATTGTTTTTTTATGCAATAATTATTTTTAAGTTGTATTAATGCCTGCGATTGCATGGCATTTTCAGCAACTATTCCCAAATTATTAAACTCGCGTGTAATAGAGTTCGATTCCGGCTTTATCATGCTTAGCCAGTTTAATGCCTTGTCTTGCAAAGCATAGTTATTTTTGTGTTTGCCATACACAAAAATAAAAGGAATAATTGTGTTAATAAGGATAATATTTATTGAAGATAGTCCCAGTTTTTTAGTTCTGCCCGGAGCAATTCTGTCAAATTGGTAGTGATTATCCCAGTATGTAGAAGCTGATGTAGAAAGTAGACTTACCACATCTTGTATTCTTTCGGCTTCAAGAATTTTATTTAGTAATCCCGATGAGCTGTAAATTATATTTGCAAACTGAGATATTCGAATTGTTGGAAAGCTAACCGGACGCATACGCATAAATCGCCATAAGCTGCCTTCCATGGGTTGGAATTTATATTTGTTTTTTAAAAAATCGTACTCTTTTTTCAATTCCGACGGATACTTATCTTTATAAGCATAAGCTAATAAGCCTGATTGCCCGAAAAGGAGAGCTTCAATTTGAACGAGATTATCTTTGTGCTTAGAAAGCAGATTTAATGTTACCGACGATGCCAGCATTTCCATTGTGTCGGAGTTGGCTGTGTATCCCATACCTCTTGCCATCCGTTGATAAAATACCTGCAAAAAATTATTTTTAGTTAATTCGAGAAGTGCCAATATTTCATCTGATTTTTTTTCAAGTCGCTCAGCCATTAAACTATCAAACCATGATAATTTATCAAAGTGTTTGATATTTTTAATAAGATTTTGACAGGGTATATTATTTTTTGAATTCAAAAATGCTATATAGTTCTCAAAAATAACCGGATTGAAATTATTCTTAATCTCAAGTGTGGGAATTTTCTCTGAGTTTTTTCGGTAAACAGGTTTATCATCATTAAAAACAACATGAAGAATAATATTGTTGTAGGCTGGATTGATTTGATGATTATGTTTGAACCAGTCAGATGAGTTAACATGAATTTCAACGTTGCCTGCCCATCGCGTAGCCCCGATATCGATCATTGCATTAAAAAAATCTGGTCCACTGTCAGGATTTTTTAAGCCGGGTGAAATTATTTTGATTTTCTCACCAGAGGTTGTTTCAGGGTTGGGTTTTAACAACTTGTATGTCCACAAATAATATAGAAACTCTTCATTCATATTCTTAGATTAAGATCATATAGTCTGACAATTAGCCGGTTAGATAATAATAATAATTAAACCACCGGGTCTTATTTTTATTTGTAAATTTGCATCAGTATTGAAAAAAAATTCAATGGCTAACGAAAAAATATTAATTGCCGGAATTGAGTATAAAGTTAGGAAATTAATCGAGATAAACGAATTATTAAAAAAAGAAAATAATCGATTAATATCTGAAACTGAGGTGCAGGAAAAAAAAAATGAAGAATTAAATAAAAAGATAGAGGAAAATCAAAAAGAAATATTTAAATTTACACTTGCAAATACATTAGAGATAGAATTTGGTGTTGAAGAGGGCAGAAAAAGGATTGATAGTTTGATAGAGGAGATTGACAGATGTATTGAGGTGCTTAGCGAATAGCTCATTATCTTATTTTAAAATTGATGATGGAAGCAGATCTTAACATAAAAGTTGACATAGGAGGAAGGCCATATAGCTTAAAGATTGGCAGAAGTGAAGAGGAAACGGTACGAAAGGCCGCCATCGATGTTAACCAAACAATAAATAAATATTCAAAAGCGTTTGAATATAAAGACATGCAAGATCTGTATGCAATGGTTTCGCTTCAATACGCATCAGGCTTAATGCACATAGAAAATGAAAAATCTTTCAGAGAAAAAGAAATGAAAGATAAATTGATGGAAATAGATTCAGTATTAACATCACATTTAAAACTATAAATCCGTTCGTTCTTAAAAATATAAAAGTGCCCGCGTAATTCACAGTTTGTAAATTCAACACTACAACAATTAGGGATAAGCTCAAAGCATCGTAGGACAGGCCTGGTTATCCGCCTTAGGCGAATAATTCTCCGTTAAGGAGGACACTGGAAGTTCGAAAATACTGGCAGCCCTAAACGTTATTAAATGGAGTTTACAAGACTCCGGATTACAGCGGGCCTTTTTTTATCTCCTGTTTTGCATATCTTAAAATGATAAGTTATGGATGATACATTTATTTTAATTATTACAGCCGCACTTTCACTAATTGTTGGCGGCTTTATAACAGGGAGTCTTCTGAAAAAAGCTGTACTCAAAAAAAGTAACCTAATCCTGGAAGAAGCCCGGGAAAAAGCTGAGGTGATAAAGATGGAGAAAATACTGCAAGCTAAGGAAAAATTTCTTCAGCTTAAAAGCGAACATGAGAAAGTAATTAGTGAAAAGAACAGCAATGTTCAAAGGAATGAAAATAAGTTAAGGCAAAGGGAATCAATACTTTCAAAAAAAATTGAGGAGTCTCAAAGAGCACAAAATAGCATTGATATTCTTAAAGCGAACCTTGATAATCAACTTGTAATACTTGAGAAAAAGCAAACCGAAGTTGACAAGTTGCATGGCGATCAAGTTAAACAACTTGAAACAATAAGCGGGTTTTCAGCTGAACAGGCAAAAGAACAGCTTATTGAAACGCTAAAGGGTGAGGCTGAATCGGAAGCAATGATTCATATCCGCGAGATTGCTGATGAAGCGCGTTTAACAGCAAACCGCGAAGCAAAAAAAATTGTTATTGAAACTATACAACGAACAGCCGCTGAGCATGCTATTGAGAATACCGTTACTGTTTTCAACCTTGAAAGCGATGAAATAAAAGGACGTATAATAGGGCGTGAAGGAAGAAACATTAGAGCACTGGAAGCAATGACGGGTATTGAGATAATTATTGATGACAGCCCTGACGCAATATTGCTATCAGGATTTGATCCGATACGTCGCGAAATAGCAAGACTTTCGCTCCAAAAGCTTGTTACTGATGGTAGAATTCATCCGGCGCGCATTGAAGAAATTGTCGCGAAGACGTGCAAAGAAGTTGAGCAGGAAATTCTTGAGGTGGGTAAACGAACAGTTATTGATCTTGGTATTCATAACATGCACCATGAACTAATTAAGCTGATTGGGCGAATGAAATACCGATCGTCTTACGGGCAAAACCTGTTAGCTCACTCTAAAGAAGTTGCTAATCTTAGTGCTACAATGGCATCTGAATTAGGGTTAAATCCAAAAATAGCTAAACGAGCCGGTTTGCTGCACGACATTGGAAAAATTGCTGAAAACGAAGCAGAGCTACCTCATGCTATTTTGGGAATGAAACTTGCCGAAAAATTCAGAGAAAAACCTGATGTTTGTAATGCAATTGGAGCTCACCATAATGAGATTGAAATGGAAACATTGATATCCCCAATTGTGCAAGTATGTGATGCTATTTCGGGTGCCCGCCCTGGTGCACGCCGCGAGGTGGTTGAAGCTTATATCCAGCGTCTTAAAAAGTTAGAAGATCTTGCGCTTACATATCCTGGTGTTGTTAAAACTTATGCCATTCAAGCTGGTCGCGAGCTTAGGGTTATTGTTGGGGCTGAACAAGTTAGCGATGCTGATGCAGATAAAATTTCATTTGAGTTGTCGCGAAAAATACAAGAAGAAATGACATACCCGGGTCAAATAAAAATAACAGTTATCCGAGAAACAAGGGCAATTAATTATGCGAAATAAAAGTAAACCTAATTTATATTTTAACTAAGTAATTATTTATAAATGAAAAAAATAATTATGTTAACTGTTGCTGCACTGTTTACATTTACAATACAGTCGCAGAACGTATTTAATAAAGGTGATTTTATGCTTAACGTAGGAATAGGAGCTCCGCATAGTTTTGGATTTATTCCTACAGTAAATTTTAGTGGCGAATTTGGAGTAATCCCAACCGGAGATATAGGATTGGTATCTTTTGGAGGTTTGGCTGAATTTCAACTTGGAGATGATGGCAATATTTTTCCGCGTTTTTATGTTGGCCCCAGGGCAGCCTGGCATTTACTTACTTTTATCAGTACTGAATTTGATGTTTATGCAGGCGCAGGTTTTGGCATAGTAATAAATGGGAATGGCCTTGATAAAAACAGTGGTGTTGATTCACAAGCTGATGCATTTGTTGGCGGAAGATGGATGTTTTCTCCAGGTATGGGACTTTTTGTTGAAATTGGATATAGCGGACTTAGTAGTGGTAAATTTGGACTAACTTTCGGATTATAGCACTTAAATATGCATATAAAAAAAGCTATCGTCTTATAAAATAATTTCAGCTTTTTTGGTAATCACAAAAAGCTTTATTAAGCAGGTTTATCGATTACTGTCGTTTTTCAATTCAAATTCTTTGATCAATTCCTCAGGAGATTTACCAAGGTTTTTTAACGATATCACGGCATCATCTGCGAAATCACTTTCCGGGAATTTATCCAGAAACTCCAAATAACATTTCTTTGCATTAGCGTAATCGTTAAGTTGGTCTTCATATACAAACCCTTTTAAAAACATAACTATAGAAACATCCTCATAATCAGGATAGGATGATAATATTTTATTAAACAGCGAAATTGTTAATTTCGGATTGTTTACATTCATGCTTATGTCAGCTGCTTTAAAAAGGAACTCAGGTGACAACGTATCGTCAGGATATAATTCTGCATATTCCAAATAAAATTCAGCTAATTGTTTTGCTTTTGTTAAATCAGGCGTAGTAATTTCTCCACTAAAAAGTTCCTCTTCAAGTTTATTTATATCATCGATTGATACAGAACCGTTGTCTGATTTGTTGTTTTGATAATTCCCGCACGAATTAAATAATATTGTGCTGATAATTAATGTTGTTACAATTTTAATCATTGATATCGGTTTTAAATTAAACTTACAATATTTTAATCAACTATTTCCTGGTCCTCTTTTTAGGAAGAATCATTCTATAAGCCACATCTGCATCACCGTTACTAATATCGCGTAATTTTCCCTTGAGCAACAACCTCCTGAAGTTAGGAATTCTCTCAATAAACAGTTTCCCATTAATGTGATCATATTCGTGTTGTATTATTCTGGATAAAATACCATCAAATCTCTCATTTTCATGAAAATTAAAATCCTCATCATAATAAGATAAATATATAACAGGTTTCTTTTTTACTAATTCAGTAATCCCCGGGATACTTAGGCATCCTTCCTCAAATTCGGTGTCTTCTCCCTCTTCTTTAGTTATATATGCATTAATAAATATTTTTCTTTTAAATTCCTCAAACTCCGGATTATTGTCACTAAGCGGACTTGCGTCGATTACAAACAATCTGATGGCTCTATTTATTTGGTGAGCGGCAAGGCCAACACCATTTGAAGCATACATTGTTTCGAACATATCTTCTATCAATGTATCAAGATTTTCGTAATCATTCCTTATTTCCTCACCAACTTGTTTAAGTGTTTGATGACCATATGCAGCTATTGGTAATATCATTTTATTTATTGGTTTATCGAATTCATATACGATTGCAGTATAATTGTAGCACTTATTGTATCGACAAGTGATTTATCTTGTCTTTTTGATTTTCTTATCCCGCTGGCTATCATAGTATCATGTGCCATTTTTGAAGTGAAACGTTCGTCGAATCTTTTGATAAGTATTTGTGGATATTTTTGAGCAAGTTTTTTCACAAAAGGCTCAATATATTTTGTGGAGTCGGATGGCCGGTTCATCATATCTTTAGGTTCTCCAACTACAATACAATCAACTTTTTCCTTTTTCATGTATTCATCAAGGAAAATCCAAATATCTTTAATATGAACAGTATTAAGCCCATTAGCAATTAGTTGCATTTCATCAGTTGCAGCCACACCAGCTCGTTTTTGTCCATAATCAATAGCTAATATCCTCCCCATTATTGTAATTGATGCTTTTTCTCAGATTTTAGAATGTCTCTTAAAGTTTTCGGCGGCAAAATTAGCATTTTTTTATACTTTTATCGTAAATTTTGTATTAGATGAAAAACGTTAAAGAAATAATAGAGCAAGGCTGGGAAAATAGGAAGCTTCTATCAAATCCTGAGATGATTAATGCCGTAGAAGAAGTAGTTGAACTTTTAGACAAAGGAAAACTTAGGGTTGCACAGCAAATTGATGAGCAGTGGTTAACTAACGATTGGATTAAAAAAGCTATAATATTATATTTCATCATTCGTAAAATGGAGACTTTCGAAATCGGAATGTTTGAATTTCACGATAAAATACCACTAAAACATAACTATGCAAAGCTAAATGTACGTGTTGTTCCTCATGCTTTGGCACGCTACGGTTCGTTTTTATCTCCTGGAGTGGTACTAATGCCTTCGTATATAAATATTGGTGCTTATGTTGGGCACGGAACAATGATTGATACGTGGGCAACAGTTGGCTCATGTGCGCAAATTGGTAAAGATGTACATTTGAGTGGAGGTGTTGGAATTGGTGGTGTGCTTGAACCCATTCAGGCTTCACCTGTAATAATCGAAGATAATTGCTTCATCGGATCCAGATCGATTGTTGTTGAAGGAGTGCATGTATGTAAAGAGGCTGTTCTGGGTGCGAATGTGGTTATTACCCAATCAACCAGAATAATTGATGTTAGTAAAAGTAAACCTATTGAATATAAAGGTGTTGTGCCTCCAAGGTCAGTTGTGATCCCTGGAAGTTATAAAAAGAAATTTCCGGCTGGTGATTACCAGGTACCATGTGCTTTGATAATTGGAACCAGAAAAGAAACTACGAACAAGAAAACTTCACTTAATGATGCATTGAGGGATTTTAATGTGCCTGTGTAAACCTACTAATTTTAATCTCTCCTTTTCTTTCCTATTTTCTTTCTCTTGCTAAAATTTTCTTTCCGTTTAAAATTTTCTTTACGCGTAAAATTACTAGGAGTTTTTGTGTTTTGAATTGATTGTTTTGGGTTGGCAAGTTCAGCAACTATCGGTATGTCGTTGAAAGATGCATCTTTAAACGCTTTAAGGATTATCTTTTCAAACGAACTGTCAACTTCAAAAAATGAGAAGTTTTTCATTATCTCAATCCTGCCAATATCGATATTTCTCTCACGTGTATATTGATTTATTAATCCAATTAATGAAGAAGGGTTTAAGTTAGTACTGCTTCCTAGGTTGATAAAAAGTCGTGAGAATCCAAATTCTGTTTGCCTTTCACTTCGGTCTCTTCTTTCTTTTGGCTGTCGTGGTTTTCTTTCCTCTCTTGGATCACACACCTGGTTCAAATCTTTGGCACCTTTATAGTAAGATAAAAAACGGTTGAATTCAACTGATACAAATTTCTTTATAAGATCCTCCCTGTTAAGCCATTCAAGTTTTTTATAAATAACATCGAGAAAAGGAGCTATTTGAGATTCGTCAATTTCAACTTTCTCAACATTTTCCACGAGTTTAAATAATTGTTTTTCACATATTTCTTTACCGGATGGAACGAGCAATTTATCAAACTTACGCCCAATCATTTTTTCAACAGCTCTAAGCTTGTGTTTTTCACGCATGTGCAAAATCGATAACGAGATACCACTTTTTCCTGCACGCCCTGTTCTTCCACTTCTGTGAATGTAAACGTCATTCTCGTCAGGTAGATTGTAATTTATTATATGAGTAAGGTCATCAACATCGAGTCCGCGGGCAGCTACATCTGTGGCAACAAGCAATTGTAAATGTTTTGATCTAAACTTGCCCATAACACTATCACGCTGAGCCTGCGATAAATCACCGTGTAAGGCATCGGCATTATAGCCATCCTGGATTAGTTTGTCAGCAATTTCTTTGGTTTCACGACGAGTTCTGCAAAATATAATTCCGTAAATTTTTGGATTTACGTCGGCAATACGTTTTAGTGCTTCATATCTGTCGCGAGCCTGAACCTCGTAATATATATGCTTAACATTAACTGCAGTAACATTTTTGTCTCCGGCTGATATTTCAAGCGGGTTTTTCATAAACTTAGCAGAAATTCTGGATATCTCAGCAGGCATCGTTGCCGAAAATAATAATGTTTGTTTACTTTCAGGAGTTGTCTCAAGTATACTGTTAAGGTCTTCTTTAAAACCCATGCTAAGCATTTCATCGGCTTCATCCAGTACAACAGTATTTATCTTACTAATATTTAGTTTTTTCCTTTTAATAAGGTCTAATGTTCTACCGGGTGTACCAACTACAATGTGAGTCCCTTTTTGCAATTCGCTAATTTGGGTTTCAATACTCGAACCCCCATAAACGGCAGTTACTCTTAGGTTTTTATAATTTTTTGAATATGACTTTAAATCCTTAGTTATCTGGATACACAATTCTCGGGTGGGGGATAATATTATTCCCTGAGTTTGTTTTATGCTTGTATCTGTTTTTTGAATCATAGGTAACCCAAAAGCAGCAGTTTTCCCAGTGCCGGTTTGAGCAAGTCCTACTAAGTCGCGATTTGAATCAAGTAATACTGGTATTACCAGTTCTTGTATTGGTGTTGGCTTAACAAAGCCAAGTTCTGTTATGGCCGATATTAGTTCGGCATTTAAATTAAGTTCTTCAAAATTGTTCATTCGGATATTGGTTATTAGAGATCTTTTAGTTGATTACCATCATTTTTTCGGAGGTGTGGCAAAAGTAGTTAATATTTATGACATACAGTTATTTAGAATGGTTTAAAATAAAAATTATAGTTATTTTTGCGCAAACTTTTAATGACTATGGCACAAAAACGTAAATACAGTTTAGACAATACAGATAAGGAAACCCTAAAGCATTGGTACTCACTATTAACGCTTGGCCGACAGTTAGACGAGAAAGCACCAAACTATCTTAAACAGGCTTTGGGATGGTCATATCACGCACCTTATGCAGGGCACGACGGAATTCAGCTTGCAATTGGGCAGGTTTTCAACAAAGAAACTGATTTTCTTTTTCCCTATTACCGCGATATGCTCACTGCTATCTCAGCCGGATTAACAGCTGAAGAGATAATTCTTAATGGAATTTCTAAAGCAACTGATATTGCAGGCGGCGGCCGTCATATGTCGAACCATTTTGCGAAACCCGAGTGGAATATTCAAAATGTTTCGTCGGCAACCGGCAACCATGCGCTTCATGCTGCTGGTGTTGCCCGATCCATTAAAATATACAAAGGTAGAGGAGTGGCCATAAGCTCTCAGGGCGAATCATCAACATCTGAAGGATACGTTTTTGAAGCTATTAATGGTGCATCCAAAGAGAAACTTCCAGTAGTATTCGTATTTCAGGATAATCAATATGGTATATCGGTTCCGCAACGTGATCAATCGGCCAACAGACGTGCCGCTGAGAATTATAGAGGGATCAAGAATTTGAGTATAATGTATTGTGATGGTAAAAATATATTCGATTCAATGAATACCATGACATCTGCAAAGGAACATGCAATAAAGAATAGCGAGCCCGTTATCGTTCATGCAAATTGCACAAGAATTCATTCACACTCAAACTCTGATGCTCATGAATTGTATCGTGATGAAAATGAAAGACATTGTGTTATGTTAAGCGACCCCCTTGAGAGATATAGAGTACAACTAATACATTCTGGTAAATTTACTACTGAAGATCTCCAATCTCTTGATAAAGAAGCAAAAAAGGTAATTTCAGCCGCTCATAAAAAAGCATTGGTAGCTCCAAATCCCGATCCCAAATCAATTTTCGACTTTGTTACTGCTGAGCCTTATGTAAGTGAGTTATATCCGGAAGGGTTACACGATGGGTCGAAAGGTGAATCACTAAGACTTATTCAAGCACTAAATCAGACGCTGAAAGCTGAGTTTCGCCGTAATCCTGATACATTTATATTTGGACAAGATATGGCAAATAAGGATAAAGGAGGAATTTTTAACGTGAGCAAAGGAATGCAACAAGAGTTTGGTATAAACCGTGTTTTTAATGCTCCAATTGCCGAAGACTTTATTCTTGGAACAGCAAATGGTATGACACGTTACAATGATAATATACGTGTAGTAGTAGAAGGAGCAGAATTTGCTGATTACTTTTGGCCTGCAATGGAACAGTTGGTAGATAGCTCGCATGATTATTGGCGTAGCAACGGACAGTTTGCACCCAATGTTACGATCAGGCTGGCTTCTGGTGGATATATTGGTGGCGGCCTTTATCACTCGCAAAATATAGAAGGTGCATTAACAACATTTCCGGGGCTGCGAGTAGTATATCCTACTTTTGCTGATGATGCTGCAGGATTATTAAGAACATCAATACGCTCCAGAGGTCTCACTTTATTTCTTGAACCTAAAGCTTTATATAACGATCCGAAAGCAGAAACTATAGTGCCGGACGATTTTGAAGTACCTTTTGGAAAAGCAAGAGTAAGAAGGGAAGGAGCTGACCTAACTGTAATTACATATGGAAACACAGTTCCAATG
Source organism: Bacteroidota bacterium (assembly GCA_014382445.1). GTDB lineage: Bacteria > Bacteroidota > Bacteroidia > Bacteroidales > F082. The sequence goes on along the minus strand of JACNJS010000048.1, from coordinate 1,299 downwards.
TGTCTTGATGCAGCAAAACAAATTAAAGAACAATTTAATAAAGAAGTTGAAGTTGTTGATCTGCGGTCATTATCACCCTTAGATGGAGATTCAATTTTAAAGTCGGTTAAAAAAACTAATCGTGCGCTGGTTGTTCATGAAGATAAAGTGTTTGCTGGTTTTGGTGGTGAATTAGCTGCACTAATTTCCGACAAGGCATTTAATTATCTTGATGCACCTGTGAAAAGGGTAGGAGCAACGTTTACGCCGGTTGGATTTAACAGGATACTTGAGCAGGCCATACTTCCAGATAAACAAAAGATAATTGATACAATTAAGGAGCTTCTGGAGTTTTAATTGCTACCGCTTAAAAATGAATAATAAAAAAAAGTTATCCTAAATTTATAATTACCTTTTAACCGCACTGTTGTTAAGAGATTTCATTTTCCTATTATTTCGTTTTTCACTCCTATTAATATTGCAATAGCGATGCAATAATAAATAGAAGTAATTCTACTGCTAATGTTGTATTTTTCTATATTCTATTACACAATGATGGTAATAACTATGGCAGTTAAATAAAAAGTTTACCGGATACCAAAGAGTCCATTTATCAAATAATTCCAAATATAGTTTCTGAATTCCCAATATGGGACAAAATAGAATTATTTTGTGTTTTGTATTGTGTTGATAATCAATCATTAAGAATTTATTTGAAAAAATGGTATAACTCTTGCCAAACAAAAATTGATTAAAACAGAATTATTTAACTTTAAAAACTTACTGATATGAAAACTATTAAAATTAAAAACAGAACCTACAGTAAACACATTTTCAAGGAAATGTATCTGTACAGAATTGCAGCTATTTTTCTAGCGATTGCTTTTTTACTCGCTAGCTGCAAGAAATTTGAACCACTTGAAAACTCAGGAAGTGATATTACAAATGTCACTTTAATGAGGGATCTTGTTATTAGCGGTGATTTCGATTGGAAATTATTTCAAACCGTTGATGTAAATGTTGTACTTCCGGAAGATATGGATTTAAAACCCATTAAAATTAGCTCACTCGACGGTAGTAAAGTATATTTTAAAGGGTATTCGGAAGATGGATCTAAAAATGTTGTAACAAGAGCAACTATACCTACATATGTTGATATGGTAATGGTACAGTTTGATGACGGTACACGTTATGATCCGGCAATTGTTCCAATTATCAATAATACTTTAAATTTTGACTTCAACACCATGTTGAAAGGTGGTGGTGATGAATGTTGTGACGGTAAAGTAACATGGCTTACGTTAGAATATTTAGGTACTG
>JACNJS010000095.1 GCA_014382445.1 Bacteroidota bacterium | reverse complement strand
TTAAATAAGATGAGAGAAAGTTTAACTACACATCAACAAAAGATGGTTGAATTATTCGAGCAACACATGGATGCCGAATTAAATGGGGATCTGGACACCACCATGGCAACAATGTCTGATGATCCACATCTTAATCATGTGCCTGTAATGGCAGGAGGAGTAGGCAAGCAAGGAGTTCGCCAATTTTACAGAGATCATTTGGTAGGCAAATTCTTTCCTCCAGATGTACAAATAACAAAAATTTCCAGTACCATTGGTAACCATCAAATTGTAGAAGAACTGGTGATTAGTTTTACCCACACAACACCCATTGACTTTCTAATACCTGATGTTCCTCCCACAGGAAAACCAGTTGAAATCGCAGTAGTTGTTATTGTTAGATTTAAGGATAATAAAATTTCGCACGAACATATATATTGGGATCAAGCAAGTGTATTATCTCAAATTGGCTTACTCGACCCAACAAATTTGCCAGTATGTGGAGCTGAAAGCGCGCATAAAGTTCTTGATCCTAAAATACCGTCACGTATTATTAAAATACTTTAATTCATTGTTAAAAGCAGGAAACACGAACACACAACAAAAAACGGCGAGAAATTTTACGGATATAAAAATCATGCAAAGGTTGATAATAAAGGTAAGTTCATAAAAAAATACACAGTAACAGATGCAGCAGTTCACGATTCACAGGCATTAAATGATTTATTGGATGAAGAAGATAAAGAACAAGATTTATATGCCGAAAGTGCCTATACAGGCGAAAAGCAAGAAGAAACTATTGCAAAATATGAGATGAATAATAAAGTTCACGAAAAAGGATACCGTAATAATCCACTTACAGATGGGCAAAAAGTAAATAATACAATAAAATCAAAAACACGAGCAAGAGTTGAACACGTATTCGGCTTTATGGAACAAAGTATGAATGGTTTAGCATTGCGTTCTGTTGGTATAAAAAGAGCAGAAGGAATAATTGGGCTAATTAATTTTACCTATAATTTATTTAGGTATGAACAAGTGCTTAGATTAAATATCGCATAACGCATATTACTGTTAGTTAGTTAGTTAGTTAGTTAGTTAGTTAGTTAGTTTTTGAGATTTAATTTGGAAAATATGAAATAAATTTTGTAATATTGTAGTAGATTCTTTTGAAAATCGTTAATGGGTTTTACGGTATTCAATAAATCAACAGAAAAAACTAATTTTTAGAACCCACCTTAAATCTTATTAACCATGAAAAACTTTACACTTTTAGTCGCTTTACTCACCTTTATGTCATTACAAATATCAGCGCAATGGACTGATAATACTAAAGTAAACACAGTGATCAATGATTCTATTGGAGAACAGATTTATCCTATAATAAGTCTCAATTCACAAACAGGGAACCATTATATAAGCTGGCAATCTAATTTTGGAGGTTATCAGTTCGATTTATTTTTAAATATGATTGATAATGAGGGCTATATATTGTGGGAGAACGAAGGTCTCTTAATAAGTAACCAAACAACAGAGCAGAGTTTAACAAGTTATGGGCTCATTAATGATAATGACAATTGTGCAGTTCTTGTGAACCCTGATATGAGGGGGGGCTTTGACAACCTTTTTGCATATCGTATCTCACCTGATAAAGATTTCCTGTGGGGAGATGATGGTTTGCAGCTTTCAAGTAATACTGATACAAACATTTCGATTTATAGCCCCGTTGTTGCCTTAGATCACGAAGATAATTATCTTTTTGAGTGGACATGGGACAGTCTAGATGCCAAACGGGTAATAGTACTTCAGAAGGTTGATAAAAACATGACCCTAATTTGGGGTGAACCAATAGTTTTACAAAATGATACGATGTTGTATAAAGCAGAACGGAATAGTATTATTGTGAAACCAGACAATGGCTTTTATGTTGTATTTGGTGCTAATAAAATAGAGTCAGCTGGTCAGGGATATTCTAATCTGTTTGTGCAGAATTTTGATAAGGATGGTAACCATATTTGGGATCAGCCTATTGCTTTGGAAAAGGATCATAGTTTTGACCCTGGTTTTTTCTTTAATATTAATGCTCATTATCAAAAAGATGGAGGTGTTATTATCGTATGGCAATCAGCAAGTGAATTTTTGGTGCCTAGTATTAAAATGCAGCACATTGACTCAGCTGGGGAATTACATTGCGGACAATTTGGAGTTGTTGTTGAAGACACTGATAATTTGTTAGGTATGCTAGAAAGTGTTTACGATTTAGTAAATGACGTTACTTATGTATTCTACCAATCGAGATATTTGGAAGTTTCTACATATTACCAATGCTTAAAGGGCCAAAGAATATCATCTGATGGGGATTTATTGTGGGGCGATACGGCATTTAGTGCGAATACATACTCAACAAATGAGTATTATCCGACTGCTTTGACAATGCACCCTGATAATAGTATACTTGTAACATACATCGAAAGTTTTACGCAATATAAACATACTGATAGAGCTTACACTGCTGATGAAATTAAAGCCTTCAGGCTGGCAGGTGATGCTCAATATATTTGGTCCCCGGATCGGATTATAGTATCGGATACACTTGATCGGAAGAAAGACTTCCAAATAACCAGCTACATCGAAGGGCAATGGATATTGGTCTGGTCTGAGAACAGAAGAAATCCATTAACTCAAGATAATGTAGATGGTATCTACGCCCAAAACATAAATGAGAATGGCTCAATTGGTCCGATGCATATTCTGGAACATCCTTCCTCTAAAAAAAATAAATTGAGAATTTGGCCAAATCCCTCATCAACGACAACCAGCATCAGCTATGAGCTTGACAAAGCAGGCAAAACGAATTACTATATTTACGATATCCAAGGCAAAAAGGTTAAGTCAACCCAGATTACGGATTGTAAAGCTGGTACAAATACGATTAGTTTTGAGTGTAATAACATGAAACCCGGTATTTATAGTGTGTTTCTAACAAGTGGAAATCAAAGGTATTCTTCCAGCTTTGTGATACAATAAATGCAACAATGGTTTATTGGAGTTTATTTTTATGACCCCAGTATTAATGCAATACAAGGTAAAAAAGGAGCTGAAGGAAACAGTAGAATTTAATTTAATGTAATTGACTTTCTTAATGCAAATTTA
>JACNJS010000002.1 GCA_014382445.1 Bacteroidota bacterium | reverse complement strand
ATTGGTTGATTGGTTAGTTGGAAATTTAACCCGTTATCTAAAATGTGCTATGACAGTTTTTTGGGCTACTACTTTTTGACCTATTGTTACATATACCTTAGCATTTGCGGGAAGGAAAAAGTCAACGCGCGACCCAAATTTTATTATTCCAAACTCTTCGCCTTGTTTTACGATGTCTCCCGGTTTTGCGTATGAAATAATCCGGCGTGCCATCATTCCTGCAATTTGTCGAATTAAAACGGCTGTGCCCGGTTCTTTTTCAAGAACAATTGAGTTTCGTTCGTTATCGATTGATGACTTGGGTTGATATGCAATAAAAAATTTTCCTTTATGATATTTTGAATAAATAACTTTTCCGTTAAACGGATACCAGTTTACATGAATGTTGAATGGCGACATAAAAACCGAAATCATTATTCTTTTGTCTTTAAAAAATTCGGTTTCGATAACTTCTTCAACGGCAACTATCTTACCATCAGCTGATGAAAGGATGTGATTTTCGTTAATATTAATCTCCCTTTTTGGCACTCGAAAAAAACTGATTGTCCATATAAATTCTACAAAAAATACCGTAAAGAAAAGCATCTGTAAAATTCTCCATGGAATAATAATCCATATACCAATCGACAATAATGCCAACACAATAAATGTTACGAAAATTATTTTATACCCTTCTTTATGAAGTTTCATGCATCAAATCAAATTAATATAAACAAACACCATTGGAGTTGCAAAAATTACTGCATCAAACCTGTCGAGCACTCCGCCATGGCCAGGGAAAATTGTTCCTGAATCTTTTACATCTGCATTGCGCTTCAGCAACGACTCAACTAAGTCACCAAGAGTGCCGCTAATAACGATAATAATTGTCAGAATCATCCATTCAACAAGGCTAAGCTGAGGAACCAGAAGAGATAGAATATAGGCTGCTATAAGCGAAAAAAATAATCCTCCAATGCTTCCTTCCCATGTTTTTTTTGGTGATATGCGTTCCATAAGTTTATGTTTGCCAAACATGCTTCCTGCTAAATAAGCAAACACGTCACTTGTCCAAATAATAACAAACATCCCCAATAATATTTCTATTCGTGGCTGACCAACTGCTCCTGAGTAGAATAATGAATTCATCAGTCCAAACGGAATAGAAATGTAAATGTATCCTGTAAGTATGGCAGCGATGTTTTTCCATTGGGGATTATTTTTTCTGAAAAGTTCCCTAGCAATCTGAATAAAGAATATCACAAAAATTATGGCCGAATATCTTATATCAATATACCCAAGACCTGACAGGCCAACTATAGCGTAAATCAAAATTCCAAAAAGATAGTATTCAGGCGTGGCTTTATTATTGGGCGACAGCCTGGCCAACTTATAGAACTCCTTAAGGCCTATAAAAGTAAAAACCGAGAACACTACAAAAAAAGCTAAAGGATCAAGTAATATTGATCCGATAACAACAATTAAAAAAACAATCCCAGTTAAGGTTCTTACGTATATCTCTTTCAAATGACGAAAATTGTTATGCAAAACTAACAAAATGATTGAAATGGCATAATGCAATTAATGAAAACGTATGGAGATTGAATAATGATAAAGGAAGTGACTAAGTATTAGTGCAATAAAGTAATGAGTAAATTACATGTCATCAATCATAAAAACATATAGATTTTTTGGTCCATGTGCTCCCATTACCAGTGTTTTTTCGATGTCGGCGGTACGGCTGGGGCCAGTTATTACTGTAATTTGTGATGGGAAGTTATATGCATATTTCTTTTTCATTGCAGTAAGCGCATCTTTAAGTTCATGAACTACCTGTGAGGCGTTTGCAATAACAACATGAGTTTCAGGAAATACAAATATTCGTCTGCCTGAGCCAAGACCTGATGACACCATTACACTACCAAATCTTGAAATCAGGAAATCGCAAGCTGTTATACCAACTTCTAAGAAATGATATTCTTCAAGATTACGAATAATATCAATTTCACCCTGGGCTAATAATCTATTTAATTTATCATCAAGGCAATGAATGTTTTTCCAGCCTTCTTTTTCGATTAACGCTTCAAGGTTACTGATTACTTCTTTTTCATTTAGGCAATAAATGAATATACCACCGCTTTCAACTAGTTTGGATGCGAACTGTACTTCGGGAACTTCCTCTTGCTTGCGAAATACTGGACTAGAGAAATCAACATTTTTGAAAGGGTTTACGAGTTTACTTATCAGAGCATTCCGTATATTTTTAAGCACTTTTTCCTTACTTGTACTTTCTTTCATGGTTAGTTTATCGTTTATAACTTTAGGCGGTTCCTATTCGCTGATGGATTTGAACTCCTCCTATTTAATATCGGGATTCCAAACCTTATTCAATTCACTTTTTCGTTTTAGCTTTCGAATTATTGTCTTTAGTTTTTCCGCTTTCCATCTCTTCGAGCAGACTTTTTGTAATACCCCAAGGTCTTTTTCCAAAAACTGCTTCAAGGTCGTCACTAAAAATAACTTCTTTATCAAGCAATAGGGCGGCAAGTTTTTCTAAGCCTTTCTTGTTTTCTTCGAGTGTCTTAATGGCTCTTGAATACGCTTCTTCCACGATGCGACTGATTTCATTATCAATAGCTTCAGCAGTTTTTTCGCTAAATGGTTTATTAAAAGAGTATTCCTGTTGTCCTGTAGAATCATAGTAGCTAATGTTACCGATTCTTTTGCTCAGTCCAAAGTATGATACCATTGCATATGCCTGTTTGGTAACTTTTTCAAGATCGTTTAATGCACCGGTTGATATTTTACCGAAGATAACCTGTTCGGCTGCTCGTCCTCCCAGAGCTGCTGTCATTTCATCAAACATTTGGTCGTAGGTAGTTATTTGACGTTCTTCGGGAAGATACCATGCTGCTCCCAGGGCTTTGCCGCGTGGAACAATAGTTACTTTAACCAATGGATGTGCATGTTCGAGAAGCCAACTTATGGATGCATGGCCTGCCTCATGATAAGCCACTACCTTTTTTTCATTTGGTGAAATTATTTTATTTTTTTTCTCTAAACCACCTATAATTCTGTCGATGGCATCCATGAAATCTTGTATTGTTATGCTTTTGTGATTTGATCTGGCAGCTATCAAAGCCGATTCATTACATACATTAGCAATATCTGCCCCCGAAAAGCCGGGTGTTTGTTTAGCAAGAAAATCGTTTTTAACATTTCTTGCAAGTTTAAGAGGTTTCATGTGTACCTCAAAAATCTGTTTTCTCTCTTCCAGGTCAGGAAGCTCAACGTGAATTTGTCGGTCGAAACGGCCTGCTCTCATGAGGGCTTTATCGAGAATGTCGGCACGGTTAGTAGCAGCCAGGATGATTACACCTGAATTTGGAGTAAAGCCATCCATCTCGGTAAGCAACTGATTAAGTGTATTTTCGCGCTCATCATTAGCACCGGTAATTTGATTTTTTCCTCTAGCTCTACCTATGGCATCAATTTCATCTATAAAAATAATACTCGGTGCTTTTTCTTTTGCCTGTTTAAATAAATCACGCACCCGCGAGGCGCCAACACCAACGAACATCTCAACAAAATCAGAACCTGAAATGGAGAAAAAAGGTACATCAGCTTCTCCTGCAACTGATTTTGCCAATAGTGTTTTGCCTGTTCCCGGAGGGCCTACCAGTAATACTCCCCGGGGTATCTTACCACCGAGTTTAGTATATTTTTCAGGTTTTTTCAAAAAGTCAACTATCTCTGTTATCTCAACTTTTGCTTCTTCAAGGCCGGCAACATCTTTAAACGAGATGTTAACACTTGTTTTTTTATCGTAAACCTGGGCTTTGGATTTACCTATGTTAAATATTTGGCCTCCTCCGCCACCACCTCCACGGTTCATCATTCGCATGAAAAAGAACCATAACCCTACCAGAATAGCGATGGGAAATATCCAGCTTAATATTTCGGCTCCCCAGTTGTGCCGATTTTCTGTATCTACATAAATTTTATCTGATTCCGGTATCTCATATTGAGCTTTTTCAATATCTTCTTCAAATTTATCAACCGAACCAACATTCAAATAATAGTGTGGGGTTTTTTTAGTGAATCCGGATTTATCATCAATATCCTTATGCATTTCTTTGGAAAGATTTTCGGACTTGATAAATATTTCGGCAATCTCTTTGTTTACTAATATTATTTTAGAAACATCATTGTTTTCAAGCATCAGCTTTAAATCGCGCCAGTTGGTTTGTTTGCCATCATCATTTAAGCCAATAAACTGCACTCCAATAAGTATGATGAAAAGAATACCGTAAATCCAATAAAAATTAAATTTCGATTTACCGTCTTTTCCTGTACCTTTTAAGCTGCTAAACGGATTTGTTCCAGATCCTTGCTCCTTTGGTTTCTTTTTTATTTCTTTTTTATCTTTTTCTGTCATTCTGTCGTAAAATTTTAAAATCAAGGACCTATTATTCGCTTTGATAGTTTTTCAATGCAGCGTCTGCCCACAGCTCTTCTAACTTGTAAAAGTTTCTAATGTCCTCGCGAAATATGTGAATTATAATGTCGAAATAGTCTATCAAAATCCATTCCGAATTTTCATAACCTTCGCAGTGAAAAGGTTTAATTCCACAGTTTTTCTGAACTATTTTTAATACATTATCATAAATAGCTACAACTTGTGTTGTTGATGGAGCGTGGCATATTACAAAAAATTGCGAAATAGAATCGTTTATCTTCCTCAGGTCAAGACTGATAATGTGATGAGCCTTTTTATCCTGCATAGCAGTAACAACTTGCTTTAGAATATTTTTTGCGTCATCTTTAACAGCTTTACCCTGCATCCGAAAATTTATAAATTAGTTTGCAAAAGTACAAAAAATGTAGTTGATTATGGGGAATAGTTGTTGATTATTAGTTAATTGATTATGATTAATCAGATTGAGTATTTTTGCCTCTTTATCGTTAGTTAAAATGCTATTCAATATTATAAAAATCCACCAACTTAAATCAACTAACAACCATGCCTGTCAGCTAATAGAAGATGGAGAGTTGCACGAGGGCGATGTTATTTTTACTTTAAACCAGGAAAAAGGAAGAGGGCAGAGAGATACCTACTGGGAAAGTGAATCGGGTAAAAATATCTCAATAACTATTGTGCTGGAACCCAGAATGATTCATCCTTCAAAGCAGTTTGTGCTTACTCAATTAGTTTCGCTTGCCATAGCTGATTTAATTAATGAATATGTGCAGGTGGGCAGTGGAGAACAACAGATTAAAATAAAATGGCCAAACGACATTTATGTGAACAACAAGAAGATAGCAGGTATACTATTTCAAAATTTCGTTAGTGGAAATAAAATTAATTATTCAATGTGTGGAATAGGGATAAACGTAAATCAAGAGAAATTTTATTCAGATGCGGCTAATCCTGTTTCAATTATTCATCATACAGGTATTCCAATAGATGTAGAAGTATTGTTGTATAAACTACTTGATAATATTGGGGTTAATTATAGATTTTTTCAAGTTGAAGAGAATTTTTCTGAACTAAAATCGAAATATATTAATAAGCTGTTTAGATTTAACGAATGGGCAGACTATTCGGACGGGAAAAATACCTTCAGAGGGAAAATAGTAGATGTTGATGATTACGGCAGATTATTAGTGATGCTTGAGATTGGTGAGGAAAAGAAGTTTATGTTTAAGGAGATTGAGTTTTTGAATATCGAATGAAGATTGCTGGGTGAGTTTGTCGGGTTGTCGGGTTCAGGTTTCTCAACCCGCTTAGAGTTTTCTTTTCGTGCCTCAAAGAAAATCCACTTAGCGGGTTTTTAGTTTCGTCTGCAACTCTTAATGGACAGCCTCAACAACGACAACCACGTAACAACGCCCCAACATTAAATCAACCCTTATCTCCCAATCGCCTCATTAATATTTCCGGCCATTACATTAACAAGATTTTCCAGTGGACGTTTTGCCATCATAGCCATCATAGGGTTTAGATTAGCGTCAACGTCAACGTTGGCTATTGTGCTATTTTCTTGTTTGGATAATTTTATTGTTAGCCCAAAACTGAATGGCACTTTTCCAACAGGTATAAGCTTTATTAATGTATATGGTTCGTTGTTAGAAAAGGTTAATTTAATACTTGCCATCCCCTGAATTGTAAATGAGCATGAGTTAACATCTGATTGCCAGTTGGTTATCTGATCAGGCATTAAGCTCTGATAGTTATTAAAGTCGGTTAGAAAATTGTAAACACTAACGATGTTCTTGTTAATTGTGGCGGGTTTTCCTTCTATTATCATGATTTTAGTTATTTCGTTTTGTCTTTCTTTAGGTTTTTTTAATATAAATTTCTTTTTCGGTAATAACTGTTAAGATTTTGATAATCTACTCATTCACTCATTCAATCATTGCATCATTACCCCATCACTCCATTTCTTAGGATCTTTTCTCCACTCCATCAGCGATATTTCATCTTCAGCTGTAACATAATTTTCACTTATTGCTTTATTAATCATTGCATTATAATCACAAAGTGCTATTAATTTGCAATTTTTTTCAGCGAAGTTTTCTTCAGCGATATCAAGACCATAGGTAAAAATAGCAACCATTCCTTCAACTATTGCACCTGAATCTCTTAAAGCCATCACAGCATTAAGGCTGCTCTTACCAGTTGAAACCAGGTCTTCAATTACTACTACTTTCTGCCCTATGTCAAGCTTCCCTTCAATTTTGTTGGTCATTCCGTGGGCCTTTGTGGACGATCTTACATACACAAACGGTAGCCCAAGTTCCTCAGCAACTAAAGCCCCTTGCGGGATTCCGGCAGTAGCAACTCCTGCAATAGCATCAACATTGCTAAAATTATCTCTAATTGCACCCACGAGTTGCTTTTTGATGTACGATCTTATTTCGGGATATGAAAGAGCAACACGGTTGTCGCAATAAATTGGCGATCTCAAACCTGATGCCCAAGTAAAGGGGTTTGCATTGTTAAGCTTGATAGCTTTTATTTCCAACAGGTATGAACCTATTTTCTCAGCAATTTCCTTATTATATATCATATGACTTTATACCTTTATACCCTTATACCCTATACCCTTATACCCTTATACCCATATTCCCCTATTCCCTTCGTTTAATCAATCAAAGTTATTTTAATAGTTTCAGTTTGAGATTCTGCCGTAAGTCTGCAAAAATAAAGTCCTCGGGCAAGTACGTTGGCATTATAAACTATGTTATGTGTTCCGGCTTCTTGCACATCATCGACAATTATTTCTATACTATTTCCAAATATGTCGTAGATAGTAATATTAACCGGGCTGCTTTCGTGAAGCACGTACCTAAGCGTAGTTTTATTTGATGTTGGATTTGGGTAATTAATAAAAGATAAAGGTTTGTTGTTTTCTATTTTATTTTCCACGCCCACAAACCATGGATTGATGTACCCATAATATACGTCCTGTTCTCCGTTGATAGTATTGGCCCATGCTACGTGCGCTCCATTGTCATCCGAAACCATATCGAAATAATCTCCCATTTTATTTTGGTTTGGATATCCGATTTTGGGATCAAACGACTCTGAGAGCTTTTCGTTTCCCGACCATGTAATACCCTGATCGATAGAATAAGAGTAATACAATGCTGAAATATACGGATTAGTTGTAGTCTCACGCGTATCAAGCCAAATTACATCAATGCGACCGTTTGGTGCTACCGACATTGTTCCGAACCACTGGTAATTATATGGGTTGTAATCAGTATTTATTCTAATGGGATTGTCCCAGGTTTGTCCACCATCAGTGCTCCGCGCAAACATAACATCAGCCGGGTCGGGACTATTGTAACGTTCAACGGAGGCAAGCACATATACATTACCTCTTCCTGGTCCTTCCGACCTGTCAACATCAACCCATGCCTGACCTAACAACCCTGCAGGATTAATGTTCGTCCAGCCTGTTAAACTTCCATCAAGGTCAACGTAAGTAGGCGATTCCCAGGTTACTGTTGCCTGAGGATCTTGTGCTGTTGTTGACTTTGTTACAACTACACTTAGATTATTACTTGTTCCAACTGTGTAAACTTCACCATCGGGTCCTACAGTTACTGTTCCCCAATAGGGGTTTCCGGGTATTTCAACACAATCTTCATAACTCGCACCTTCATCGATTGACCGAGTAAAAAAATCAGGATGGCATATTGAATAATATGAGGTCCAGAAAGCGTAAATATTTCCATCACCCGCCCCTCCTGTATTGTCTATTTGCATCCATTGTTTATCGCCACCTTGTGCAAAAGTGCCGCCATCCCATTCAAAATTGCCATCGGAAGTTTTATAAACATCGCACCAATAATCGTCAACATCATTTTTTGTAAGGCTGTTATAATAAAAGTTCCCATTATTATCAACGTCGAGAACGGGGTCGGAGCGGAAAACTCCGGGATCAATCGATCCGGAGAATGTCCAGGTTTCACCTGCATCGGTTGAGTAACCATATCCCGCCTGCCTGAAATTGCTGACAACATTGTCGAACTGACGCCAGCCGATAACAATTCTGTCTGGATCTGAAGGATCAAATGCAATTGAAGGTTCGTTAGCGGCATCACCAAGTATATTTTCACCATCAGCGTTAACATTTACCTGTGCAGTAAAAAAGTTGCTGCTCCTATATCGGTATGCCGGTGATGTTTTAACATCCTTAGGTAACATCGGAACATATTCATCGTCAGGTATTTCGTTGTGCATATACCTTTTATCCTCATTTTGCTTCTGAGCCATTGATGAAATGGGAGCAATTATTAGCGCAGCCATCAGGGCTGATAATATGAAACTATTTGATAATAATTTCATTTGTGTAAGATTATTATTCATGAGACTGATTTTTTCAACAATTATTTTGGTATCTATTACAAAGAAACGCAAAAAAGACATTCGAAGTTGATAATTGTTTGTAGTGTTTTTAATTATTGTTTAATGACGGATGTATTCATATTTTTTAAATTTGCTAATCTTAAACAGGTTATATTCATTTAAACAAATATCATGATTATCGTTTATTTTAACAATCAGGCAATTAGTTTTGATGATGTACATGAAGACCGTACGTGGAAAGCAAAAAGAAATATGAAAGATAAAGAAGGTATTAGTGAAGCCAACTGGATGAAAAAACCTAAGGCAAGTATTGCATTGTCAAAATCTCATCGTTCACTTAATGAGACTTTAGGATATCTGTTTAGATAAAGATATTATGAAGGGGATTAATCCAAAATTATAAATTTGTCGTCCGAAGCAGGGAAAAAAACATGATTACCCGGATCATAACGCCAATACCTGCTGCTTCTTTTACCAGGTTCGATTTTGCTGTTTAGCTCATCGTTTAATAGCAGGTCGAAAGTATAACCGGCGTATACTTTTCCGAGTTCGTATGCAAAATCATAAATCTGCTTTATTTCCAACGAATCAATATTATACATGTACCTTACTTTTCCGCTGAAAATATCATAATTAAACGAACCGTCAGGTACATCTGATATAAGATCGGTGGTAAAATAAATTTGTTGATCAGAGTTGTGTTCATCAAGGTTTTTTATCTCGAACCAGGAGTTTACATAAACGGCATTCAGGTTATGATCGTGGTAGAAATACTTATCATAAATCATTATTTCATCCCGAAAGGAATAAAGTGTTTCCTCTAATTCGATTTGCGCAATGTTTACCTGATAGCTGTTTGAATCGTTCATTAAAAATTGCCCGGTTTGATTTTGATTAAAAACCTTAAAACCAAATTTACCAAGGGTTTTGGTATAACCATAAATGTAATTTGCAATAAATAAGGAATCGTTTAAAACAGACAAATATTCGCTATGAAGCAATAGCAGTGAGTCTTTCCTTTCATCATCAGCAATACCCAACGAATCCATTAAATATGTTTTTAGATTTGTTTTAAATAAATAATCCGGAGATAGGACAAATATGTTTTTTGTATTTGCCCTTGACGCAAATTCAGTCGCTAACTTCTTTTCATGACTGCATGAAACCAATATAGCTGTTATAATAACGCTAATGAAGATTTTCATAAAAGGATGTTTCATTTTTCATATTTCATGATGGTTTGCAAATTTATAAAGAATTAGGATAAGTTGCCAAAAGATAATCGAAAAGCACAACATTTGAAGTGATCTTAATTTTTATACAGCTATTTATTATTTAGATTGAAAATATATAAGCATTTCTTCAAACTTTAAATATCAAAAGTATTGGTAAAGTGCAGATAGTTAGACAAAAACAATAAATTATGTTTATGGTTGTTTTATTATTATATATGAAAATATCTGTAAATTAGCGTTTTTATTTTAACCATTAAACATATGGATACATCTTTAAATATTGACTGGGGCAACTTGCCCTTTGGATATCATAAAACCGATTATAATGTACGCTGTTACTATAGAAATGGTAGCTGGGGTGAGTTGGAAATAACATCATCCGAAACTATTAATATTCACATGGCAGCTACCGCCCTGCATTATGGTCAGGAAGCATTTGAAGGGTTGAAAGCCTATCGCGGTAAAGACGGCAAAGTGCGTTTGTTCAGGTGGGAAGAAAATGCAAAACGTATGGCACGTTCAGCAGATGGCATTATGATGGAAAAAGTACCTGAGCATATATTTAAAGAAGCTATTTTTAAAGCTGTAAAGTTAAATGCAAAATATATTCCGCCATATGGCACTGGTGCAACTCTTTATCTGCGCCCACTCTTATTTGGTAGTGGTCCTCAGGTAGGGGTTAAGCCCGCCAACGAGTACATGTTTATGGTATTTGTAACCCCGGTTGGCCCTTATTTTAAAGAAGGTTTTAATCCGGTTCCGATTGAAGTTGTGAGAGATTATGACCGAGCTGCACCGCGCGGTACGGGTAGCATCAAGGTAGGAGGTAATTATGCTGCAAGTATGTTACCTGCTCACAGGGCACATATGGATGGTTATGCATCAGTGTTATTTTTAGATGCTCTTGAGAAAAAGTATATCGACGAAGCAGGTCCTGCCAATTTCTTTGGGATAAAAGACGGTAAATATATTACACCACAATCTGACAGTATATTACCATCAATTACCAATATGAGCCTTGAGCAAATTGCAGAGAATATTGGTCTGAAGGTTGAGCGCCGCCCCGTACCAATAGAAGAACTAGCCACATTTGAAGAAGCCGGAGCATGCGGAACGGCAGCAATTATTAGCCCTATTTCAAAAATTTATGACCGGCTAAATAATGTAACTTATGAATATGGAGAAATTGCCGGACCTTACTCAACAAAACTGTATATAACTTTAAGGGCGATTCAGGAAGCTGAAATTGAGGATAAACATGGTTGGACCACTGTAATAGAGGGGATTTAAGAAATAGTTTCAGGAACCAAGAACCAAGAATCAAGAAACAGGATATGAGACAATCTAAAATTATTGGTTCCAGCCTACTTTATCATGTTCAAATCAATCGAAAGCTCTTCAAATAAACTTCCATTTCTTTTTGCAACTCCACTGCTTTTTCCTGGGCAACAGCTGCAAAATCTTTTTCTGCTGAAGCGTAAATGATTCCTCGCGATGAATTCACCAGTAAGCCACAATGGTCATTCATTCCATACTTTGCTACTTCTTCGAGGCTGCCTCCTTGTGCACCAATACCCGGAACTAGTAGGAAATTATTAGGTGCAATTTTGCGAACATTCTTTAACAACTCAGCTTTTGTTGCCCCAACTACAAACATAATTTGGTCGGTTGTTCCCCAGTTTTGGGCAGTTTCCAATACGTTTTCAAAAAGTGGTTTATTTGTTTGATCGTTAATATATTGAAAGTCGGCTGCGCTTTTATTGGAAGTGAGAGCAAGTATAATTGACCATCGCCCTTTAAATTCCAGAAATGGAGAAACAGTGTCAAAACCCATATAAGGGGCAAGTGTTACAGCATCAAAATCATATCTGCTGAAAAAAGTACGGGCATACATTGCAGATGTGTTACCAATGTCACCACGTTTTGCATCAGCCATAATAAAAATATCGGAAGTCACCGACCTGATATAATTAACAGTTTTTTCAAGGCTATCCCATCCTGACGAACCCATAGATTCATAAAAAGCAAGGTTAGGTTTGTAAGCTACTGCTGACAAATGAGTAGCATCAACAATTTGTTTATTGAATTCAAAAACCGGATCATCTGAAGCCAACAAATGTTTGGGTATTTTATTTATATCTGTATCAAGCCCAACACAAAGGAATGACATCTTCTTCTGGATAAGTTGGAATAACTCTTTTCGGTTCATTATGGAATATATTATTTATGATTTAATATTTCTGACCTGGCAATCTATCAATTCAAACATGCCTGCCTGTATACCGGAGACGAGCCACAAACATGTC
Source organism: Bacteroidota bacterium (assembly GCA_014382445.1). Lineage (GTDB taxonomy): Bacteria > Bacteroidota > Bacteroidia > Bacteroidales > F082. The sequence goes on along the minus strand of JACNJS010000002.1, from coordinate 3,611 downwards.
TAAACATCTTCTTTTAGCTTCTCTGCATTTTCAGCCATCTGAAGTTTTTCGATAATATCTTCAATATCGCCGTCAATTATTGTTGGTAAATTATAGAGTGTAAGGTTAATCCTGTGATCCGTAACACGTCCCTGAGGCCAGTTATATGTTCTTATTTTTGCTGAGCGGTCGCCGGTTGATACCATAGTTTTTCTTTTCCCCGACATTTCTTCAAGATACTTTGTATATTCCAGATCGTATAATCTGTTTCGTAGTTCCTTTGTTGCTTTTGCAAGATTCTTAAGCTGCGATTTTTCATCCTGACAAGTAACAACAATTCCTGTTGGAATATGCGTTAGCCTGATAGCAGAGTATGTTGTATTAACTGATTGCCCGCCAGGGCCAGATGAGCAATAAGTGTCTCTTCGGATATCCTTGTCGTTTAGCTCAACGTCAAAATCTTCTGCTTCTGGAAGCACAACTATCGATGCTGCAGAAGTATGAATTCGACCCTGTGTTTCGGTTTTTGGAACCCGCTGCACCCTGTGTACACCCGATTCAAATTTTAATATTCCATAAGCACCAACTCCGGTAATACTAAAAACAATCTCCTTGTAACCTCCTGCAGTACCTTCATTAATTCGCGTAATATCAGTTTTCCAGTTTTTGCTTTCGCAGAATTTTTGGTACATCCTGTACAAATCGCCTGCAAAAATGCTGGCTTCATCCCCACCGGTTCCTGCTCTTATTTCCATTATTGCATTTTTGGAATCCTGTGGATCTTTAGGAATCAGAAGCATCCTGATTCTTTCTTCAAGAGCCTCCATTTTGGGTATTAACTGGTCAATTTCTTCTTTTGCCATTTCCCTGAAATCAGCATCTTTTTCTGTTCCAAGTATTTCTTTAGCACTTTGGATGTTGAGGATAATCGATTTATATGCTTTATAAGCAGATACGAGAGGCTCAAGTTCTTTATAGTCTTTGTTCAATTTTACAAATCGCTTCATGTCCGCCATTACATCCGGATCGTTCATCTGCTCAGATATCTCCTCCCAGCGATTTTTTATAACCTCTAATTTATTTGCAATTTCCACGTTTTTCGTATTTATGTGCAAAGGTATAAAAAAAGGGATTAGGGTATGTGGATAAGGGTATAAGGGTATAGGGGATAATCGAAAAGTACAAATAATAAATTTACCAGCTTCCGCCGGCACCGCCACCGCCGAAGCTTCCACCTCCAAAACCTCCAAAGCCGCCTCCGCCACCAAAGCCTGAGCTGCCTCCTGAAAAATTACCCCAGCTCCCCGAATGTGATCTGTTACCTAACATGCTTCCCAGTAATAAAGCTGTCCACAACGAACTTCTTGATCCAATACCATGCGACCGGCTACGGCTCCCCCTTATCATTATAATAATTATTAAAATAATAATAATTGGAAGGAATGAAAATATGCCTGATCCACCCGTTTGTTTTCCGTAACCATCGGCTGAAATTTCGCCGGAGGCAAGTTTCATTAATACGTTAGTTGCCTGATTTATTCCACCATAGTAATCACCATTTTTAAAGAATGGTATCATTTCATTATCAACAATTCTTTTTGCTATGACGTCTGGTATGGCAGGCTCGAGGCCGTAACCAACGGCAATATAAGCTCTGCCTTTATCATTTCCGGAAAGTTTTGGTTTAACCAATAGCACTATGCCATTATCGAATCCTTTTTGGCCAACCTGCCATTTTTCACCAATCTCAAAAGCAAACATTGAAGGAGTATTTCCATCTAACGACTTTACCGTAACAACAGTAATTTGGTTGGATGTTGTGTCGTTGAAGCGTACGAGTTTTTGTTCAAGGGCAACCTTCTCTCCCTGTGTAAGTAAATTTGCAAAATCGTTAACAAGTCGTTGTGGATTCGGTTTATTGGGTATTGATTGTCCAAACGCATTGGCGAACATCAATACAAAAACTGTCAACAATGTTATCGCTGATGCTTCAATGTCATGTTTAATTCTCATTATCAGTTGTTAATACAATTAATCACCAAACGAAATCTCATCCGGCAGCTCATTTATGTCATCAATGTGGTGGGGGAAATGCTTCTTTAAACGTACTCCTGCCATTGTTATGCCCATTGCCAATCCCTCGGTAAAATAACCTGCATTAAATTTTTCAGACATCAAAGTTTTTATGTCGCCCCAAAAGTTTTCCGGCACCTCTTTATTTATCCCCGAATCTCCTATGATAGCAAATTTTTGACTTTCTATTGCCAAATAAAATAACACACCATTATGCAGTCCTGTTTTTCTCATACCTAATTTATCGAACAAATACGATGCTCTATCAAGAACATCTCCTTTACATTCATTTTCTATATGTACTCTTATCTCTCCCGAAGTATCAAGCTCGGCATTTAGTATGGCTTTTTTAATCTCTGATTTTTCTTCTTTCGAAAAGAATGACTTTGCAGTAGTTTTCATGAGATTATAGTTTTAATTAGTATTATCAAAAATCAACTACTGGAGCTGTTTCGGCACCAGATATTGATTCAAAATATGGTTTAGGCTCAAACCCAAACATATTCGCAAGCATATTTTTTGGAAATAGTTTGATAAAGGTATTATATTTCTGAGCAGCTTCGTTAAACTTTCGTCTCTCAATAGTGATGCGGTTTTCGGTACCCTCGAGTTGTGCCTGAAGCTCCAAAAAGTTTTGATTAGCTTTAAGATCGGGATATCGCTCTACAACTACCATTAATTTCGACAGAGCACTACCCAGTCCATCCTGTGCCTGCTGGAACGCTGCTATTTTATCAGCAGTAAGATTACCGGCATCTATTGTTGTGTTTGTAGCTTTTGCACGAGCGTTTATTACGCCTTCAAGGGTTTCTTTTTCATGTGAGGCATAACCCTTAACCGTTGCAACAAGATTGGGAATCAGGTCAGCGCGGCGTTGATAAACATTTTCAACATCGGCCCACTGTTTGTCAACCGATTCGGTTAACGTAACCATACTGTTATAAGTTCCTTTAATCCAGCTGTAAGTTAAAAAACCAACTAACACAATTACGATTATAATGATCCAACTTTTTTTCATATGCATACAATTTTTTACAATTTCGGAATGCTAAAGTAATCTTAATTTTTAAATAACCGATATTTAGCCAAAATATCTATAAATAATATCAGCAAATAGTTATTAATGTTAAATGTGTAACAATTGGGTTTTAATGATTACCTGCCCTGTTGAGTCAACTATCAAATCAAGGAAATTGTAAATCAAATACCGGCAAGTATTCCAATTATTCCAACTATGAGCCCGACACTTATATTAATGGCTTTTATAATAAAAAAACCTTTGCGCGTTTCGGCAAGCAAAGGAAGACTTCCATGCCCATCCTGAACAATTGAATTGGCGAGTAATATGCTAAATGGTAATGCGCCTGAGGCAAAAAGAATTACGAAAAACAAATGCGGTCCCGACGTTGGAATGATGCCAATCAATACTGCGACAATCAGTACTACATATAGGTTATTTCCAATTAATTTTTCTATGTCAATATATTGATTTACAAAATGTAATATCAAAAGCGTGAAAAATGTCCAGGTAAGGATTCGTGCCAGATGCTTTTTAATAA
>JACNJS010000065.1 GCA_014382445.1 Bacteroidota bacterium | reverse complement strand
ACTACGCTTAAGCTTCAGGTTGGCAGTTATTTCACCAGAGTCAATTGTCCATTCATGGTCGATTAAAATGAACTTTTTAATTTTATCTGTATCGCCAAAGTACTTGTTAAAACAGTCAATTTCTTTTTTGAAACGGTCTTTCACCGCTTTATTGTCGATCATTTCGGAGTTAGTAGTATAGTCAACTCCTTTAATCGAACACCACGATTTCAGATGTTCAAAGTCAGGAACAATCAGAGCAGCTGCAAATTTTTGATTTTCACCAAGTACAATTATCTGGTCGAAGAAAGGCGACTCTTTTATTTTATTTTCAAGCAATACAGGGCTAATATATTTTCCCATCGAAGTTTTAAAAATTTCCTTAACCCTTCCGGTAATTTTTAGCATCCCATCTTCATCAATCAATCCTACATCACCTGTATGAAGCCATCCGTCAATAATAGTGCTGGTGGTCATTTCTTCATCTCTATAATAGCCTTTCATAACATTTGGACCTTTTGTTAATATTTCTCCAACTTCTGAAATCTTAACTTCAACATTATTAATAGGAGGGCCCACAGTGCCAATCTTTCGTTGTCCCGGATTATAAGTATTAACAGCTATCACCGGCGAGGCCTCGGTCATCCCATAGCCTTCAACAACAGGTATTCCGGCAGCATTATATATTTGTGCTAATCGAGGTTGCAAAGCAGCTCCTCCCGATACAACTGATGCCATTCTGCCCCCGAAAGCTGCTCTCCACTTGCTGAAAACCAGCCTGTTGGCAATTTTCAATTGAGCATTATACCAGAATCTGTATGGCCTGTCGAATTGATATGTAAGTCCCAAATTTACAGCCCAGAAAAATATCTGCTTTTGAGCCCCTTTCAGCACTCTACCTTTCGCCATAATTTTATCGTAAACTTTTTCGAGTAAACGAGGAACTGTTGTCATTATATGAGGTTTAATATCCTGAATATTATCTACAATAGTGGCCATATTTTCGGCATAATATATCGACACACCTAAATACTGCATCACATAATTTACCATTCTTTCATAAACATGGCACAACGGAAGATAGCTTAAGCCTATTGAGTTTTCATCAACAGGGAAAATACCATGCGTAGCGCGAACATTGCTAAGTATGTTATCATGCGAAAGCATTACACCTTTTGGGTAACCGGTAGTTCCTGATGTGTAAATTAAAGTTGCAATGTCATCTTTGTTAATAGATTCCTTAATTATGGAAAGTTCACTTTCATTAGGATTATTTTTGCCAATGCTGATAAGCTCATCAAAATGCTTATATCCCTCAACTTCCGAAAAAGTATACACCCCCTTAATATTATCAATTGAGTTTAATATGTGACCAATCTTTCGTATTAACTCATTTCCTGCTACAAAAACATATTTTATATCGGCGTGCTTTAATATATATTGATAATCATCGGCACTAATTGTTGGGTAAATGGGAACATGTATGGCTCCAATTTGCATAATTCCCATGTCGGCAAAATTCCATTCAGGACGATTATTCGAAATTGTAGCAACTTTATCTCCCTTTTTTATCCCGAGGCTCATTAAAGCATAACTGACATTATTAGCAGTCGCAATATATTTTGCCAGATCATGTTTAACCCACTGACCGTTCTCTTTTCCCGCCAATACATCATCTTTAGGCTTGAAGGTAGTTTCATACCGGTTAAGCAGTTCAAAAATACGGGTAACTTCCATAATTATGCTTTTTTAGTTTTGGTTTGAGGAAGCAAATGTAAAAAATAATGAAAGCTAATCTTATTTATTAAAAATTGTGGCACTTGCCTGAGCAGTTGGCATAATAACCAAATCATTAATATTAACATGTGGAGACAGCGTAGTAGTATAATAACCCTTTAATATTTGTATCTATCATTCTTTCCCAATCATCAATATTACCTTCCTGTATAGTATTTAAGCCAAGCGCCAAACCTGCGTTGTTAATCAGGATTTCAATATTTTTCCACTCATTTGGAAGTGAGGAAATGGAGTTCTTAACAGCTTCATTATTTCTGATATCGAAAGACAGCGGAAGAACATTTATTCCATATTCTAATTGTAACTCAATGGAAATTTTATCAAGTCGGTCTTTTCTGCGGCCGGTTATTATTAAATCGTGCTTGTTTTTTGCAAAAATATAAGCACACGATCGACCAATACCACTCGTAGCTCCGGTTATTAAAGTAATTTTATCCATCCAGTTTGGTTATTAATTTTAAGGGTGAAAATTAATAAAATTTGTGTTGAAACAGGCAAAATAGCAACCCAGGTAATTAAGCAAAATATTATTACTTCACAACTCCTGTCCATATCTTGTATTTACCAATAAAATATTCTGTATACAGAGGTCTTGTTGACAGGGCATATATTGAGGATCCACTTCCACTGAGCGAGACGTATTCTGCTCCTGAACTGTAAAGATGGTTTTTGATGTTCCTTGTTTCCGGGAAATCTCTAAATATGATTTCTTCAAAATCATTTTTAAGATAATTCTTCCAATTTGATATATTGCTCTTTAACACATTAGTTAAATTTGATTTTTTAACCGGTATAACCTTCGCAAAAGCATCTTTAGAAGAAATGTGAATGTTTGGAAAAACAACAGTTATATGCATCTCATAAACAGGGTTTTCGATTAGGTGAAATATATTGCCTGTTTCAGTTGCTATAGCGGCTTTGTTATTAATAAAGAATGGAGCGTCGGCACCAATTTCAGCAGCCAGTAATTCCAAATCGGGGTTAGAAAAACCCAGCGAAAAAAAGCTATTCATTGATTTTAAAAAAAATGCCGCATTTGATGAACCACCTCCTAGCCCGGAACCACCAGGGATATTTTTATATAAATATACTTCAACGGGCTTAATATTTTTTTTAACAGATAATAATATGTTCCATGCTTTAACGATTAGATTATCCTCCAATTTATCAGGTAACGGCAAGCCAAAAAGTTTTAGTGAGAAACTACCAGATGGTTGGATTTCAAGTACGTCATACATCGGAACCGGAACAAAGCAAGTTTCAATGTTATGCATCCCATCCGGCCTTTTTTCAGTAACTGATAGACCAAGGTTAATTTTAGCATTTGGAAAGCAAATCATAATTGCAAAGAAAGTGTAATAACATTAAAATTACTAAAAATAGAATACACAGCAATAAA
>JACNJS010000089.1 GCA_014382445.1 Bacteroidota bacterium | reverse complement strand
GTGGGCTTTCTGATTAGTGGAAGAATCACGAGCACCCGCGTTGATAAAATGAAAAGCTACTATACTGATATGGGCTTCGACCGTGAATTAATAAACATAATTCGTCCCACTCCTGAGCAGCGCAAAAAAATAGCTCCAATATTAAAAAAACATGCAACTCTTAATCGTGAAATGATGGAAGATTTTCATGAAGGACAAGTAGAACTCTTTTTAGAATTAAAAGAGGAACTAGCTGAATATCTTGATGATACTCAAATTAATCAACTCGATCGTAAATTGGATAACAGGAAACATCGTTTTCAAAATCAAAAAAACAATCGCAAAGGTAAAGGACGAGGTAGAATGGGGAATAATCGATAGATTTTGGTTAATTATTTAGCCACTTTTTGATAGTTCCTAATATTTGTCAATAATTAGTACCCTAATTTTATGGAATTAGTTAGAGATTAAGTTACAAAATTAATCCAGTTGTGTAGTTTTAGGTTACAACATAATGTTTGTAAAACTTGTCAATAATTAATTCTACTTTTGTAAACTAATGATTTTAAAATTTTAGGAGTATTTATATTTTCATGACCTAAAAATAGTATGCTCAATTTCGATAACCTAAATATAATTCTGTTTATCCTTCCAATTTATCAAACGCTATTTTATGTGGTGCAATTGATCACATTGAAAAGAAAAATTGATTCATCCCGCTTTCCCCTTGGTTTTTTAATGCTATTGATGTTGGTCTATCTTGTTGTAAATTCGATTAGTTATCTAGGATACTTATCTGTGTATAATTATCTCTATATTATACAATTACCATTATTATTAGCCATAATACCCACCTATTATTTATATTTGGGTGCCTTAACAAATTCTCATGCAGGATTATTCTCCAGGCTTCCTTTAGTGTATTTTCTCCCTTCGATTTTTACTTTGATAGTTAATGCTGTTACAATGGTATATATGAGCCCGGTTGAAACCGACATGTTTCTCTGTCCAGAATGTTCTTTTGCTGCAAATGATGATAAAGTGATAAATTTTACTACTGTAGTTTTTTTATTAAGTAATGTAGGCTTCATTGCCGTTCAAGTTTTAATTACCCTTTTTCATTATTTCCGGAATATGCATAAACTAATTAATATCAGGAAAAATAACTCTACTTATTTACCCTATTTTCAACCCTTATGGTCACATATCATAATGTTATCAATTATCAGCTTTGTGGTTATAAGTTCTGTAATGAATTTATCAACTCCTACTTATAACAACATATTGTCTGCCATTTTTAATATTGGGATACTAATTTCCGGCGGCTTTGCCGGTTATTTCAGTTTGAAACAGGATAGGCTGTATTTAGAGGTTGCCAGCATGGAAACCGAAGAAATTAAGGTTAACAATTCTGCTAATATTGTGGATAAGGTTTATAATAAACCTGGTGAATTTGTAAGCGATGAAGAAGCAAGGAATATCATTTCCAGCTTAAAACACCACCTTGCTAACGATAAACCATACCTAAACAGAAAACTTGGGGTTAATGAGCTTGCAAAGAAGATTGGCATAACCAAACAAAAGCTTACATATGTTGTAAACGATGTGATGGAAACCAATTTTTATGGCATTATCAATAAATACAGGATATTGGAAGCAAAAGAAATGCTTAAAAAGCCTCATACCCAGAACTATAAAATTGATGTAATATCTCAAATAGTAGGCTTTCAATCAAAATCATCCTTTAACGCATGTTTTAAAAAGATAACCGGACTTACACCTTCTGAGTTTAGAAAAAATAACTCAAAAGGAAAGCACAGGTAAACCCTGATTCTCTATTTCGGTTATTTATGTTTTCCAATGCCTAAACCTTCTTGCTAAACACAGGATAAAGCATATTGTCCTTGATGATCAGTATTAAAGTAATAATATTGAAACTGTCATCTATCATCATAAAGATGTATTGTTGAACAGTGGAGCTGTAATAACCGGTTAGCAGGATAAGAAATATTATCTGTATAAGTAAAAATATCCCAATATTTACTCCGAGGGATTGCAGGGCTGATTTTCTTTTCAAAACAAAGAAAAGAAAGATTTGCCACGATAGTATAGTGATTAATGGTTGTGTCATGCTGCCTGGTTCGTGCACAAAATTGCCTTTGCGCCCATCAACTTCAATAAACACCCTAAACTGGTATAGCCCATTTATTCTTTCAAATTCAATGTGGTTATCATTTTTTGATATACCAAGGGCTAAATTTGTTGTGCCAACCAATACTTTAATGTATCCCGTTTCAAGACCTGCCTTCCATCCTGAAAAAATCAGCACCGAAATCAGCAGGAGTAGAATAATCTTATTTCTGATTGAAGAAAATATTGTCATTTGTTATAAATTAAATGATCTAACTATCCTGTTCTTTCAAATCCCTACCACCCGGGTTAACATTATATCTCCATACCCATATTAGGAAAATCATAAAACCAAACAGGAAATCCCAAATATAATCATGTATAAAGTGAAACATGTGGGCATAGTGGAATCCAACAAAACCCATTATTATAAACCGCATGTTGTTTAGAAAAAATATTACGGCAATAAATATAACCATCGTTATGATCCTTTGTTTCCATTTAACTGGCGATAGAAGGCTTAAGTAGATTACAAAGAAGTAAAAATTGTAAGCTGTACATTCCACAACAACTCTCATGGTATAACCATCAACTGTAATATATGGGTAGCTGTGGCTTTCGACATTCATGAACAGAGTATTTCCAAAAACCAGTGCCGAGTTGAGTGTAAATTTTACAAAAAAAAGGGCTACTTCACTTTTGAATGCCGGCAAATGCAAGATAAAAATGGTAATGATCCATAGCAGCACGGCTATTATCAACGGTTTAAAGTTGATCATGAAACTCCGGTAAGCTTCTTTTTTGCTGAGTTGTGCTCGTTGTTTGGTTTTTTTCGGCTCTCTATTTCCGGGCTTTTTTGCCAATTTTTTAGTGTTTAGATGTTACTGTTAAAATTGTTAATGAACCCTTTATTTTGTATTAATAAATGATAGGTTAAACATATTAATCTATCATTATTATTGGGTAGTAGCAGCAAATATAAAAAACTTCTCGTAACGTTTAATTTAAAATTGTAAACTAACGGTTTCACAAATTTATACTAAAGTGGCTAAATATAATTTTGATGTGCTGGCTAAATATATATTTTGTAAAAAGCTCT
>JACNJS010000003.1 GCA_014382445.1 Bacteroidota bacterium | reverse complement strand
TTGGAAGGTAAAAAGGGGTGCCCGCCCAAAGTATCTGTACAGCACCTGTTGATTTACAGCCTTCGAATGATGTTAGTTCAACACTGTAGTTGCCCATACTGTCGATTACGATTGTTTCCGAGGTTTCCCCTGTGTTCCAATAATAAAATTCAGCACCATATCCGGCATCAAGTATAAAGCCCGGCTCAACCCAAAGGGTATCGTATTCCGAAAATGCGATTTCAGTTCCTTGGTTTACCGTTATCTCCATACTTTTACTTTCAACACAATCTAATGAGTCAGTAACGGTAAGGGTGTATGTGCCTGCCATGCTTTCTGTAACCTCATTAAACCAAAGAATTTGATCAATACTGGTAAAATTATCAGGACCAACCCAATGTGAAGTGTTTACTCCACTGCCACCTTCTATAGATGAAACAACAAAAAGAGATTCTCCTTCGCAAACTTCATTGCTTGGTGATAAAGTAATGTCAGGACGTGAATAGATGACAATATTTCCAACTTGGTAATCAGTATTTATTATTTCCCCAACTTGATTAAAAAACTGGCTTTCCCCCTGGTCAGCTACCCAATCAACTTGCGAAAGACCTTCGTCTATTGCACTAAATACCAATTCTGTCATCAATGCATTGTTAGGTAAGCTTATTGGTGATGCTCCCTCCCAACTGATATGAACTTCGCCGGAGGTGTTTGTGCTTACAATTAAACTGTCTTCAATGGCAGGATTAACCTGCATATAACCATCACAAGTTATTAGGTCTTGTTCGTATGTGAGCATTACATGAAACCTTGATACATCGGTGAAATTATTCAATATCAATGGGCTTGCGGTCGCATTCCCAATACATGTGCTTCCATCACCGGCAATGGCATCAATTATTTGAGAAATAATACGATCAACCTCTATTGTACATGTTGTATCGCAACCAAATTCATCTACTACTATGCAGTAATAAGTTCCTGCCGATAAGTTCTCAAACAAGCCGTTGTTGGTTTGGAAACTGTATCCCGAATCAATAGAGTATTGGATATTGCCAATATCAACTAATGCTTCAAGATAAATACTGCCATCGGCAAGGTAATCGTTTTCATGGTTTACGTTTTCGGTAATTATATTTGGACCTTCAATATTTTCTATCACCACAGGATTATTGCCATAAACTGTTTCGCAGCCACTTGGGTCTTTTACCTTAATGAAATAATTGCCGGAAGGGAGATTTATAAACAGGCTGTCGGGTTGCCAACTGCCACTTGCCCCATTTAAGATTGAATATGAAAAAATGTTGCCTGCACCCGAACTTGCCGTAATTTTGATTGAGCCAATGCTTTGCGAACAATGTGAGGGTGAAAAATCTACTGCGGTGATAAGTATGTTACCGGCATCAGTTATAGTATATGAATCGGAAATAGTAACACAGTTATTTGTGTCTGTTACATGTAAAAAGTAATTGCCAACCGACAAACCATAAATATCCAAATCTGTACTCAACAGATTCCCACTACCATCGTACCACTCCCAATAATCAGGCACAACCCCTTCAATTACAATACCTGTAATGCTACCATTGCTTCCGCCACATGAGGTAGGTGTAATTATGAGGTTGTTTTCGTTAAAAACTGCTTTATCGAACCAGCCAACATGAATGCTGTCAGTTGTGCTACAGCCTTTGTTATTGGTAACTCTTACCCAGTAAATACCTGTGTCAGAAACCGTTATTGAGTAAATGTTTTGACCAAATGTTCCATCACTCCATGCATACCTGCCATCTTCATTCCCGGCATTGAGGTTAATGCTGCTGCCTTCGCACATGAGGGTATCTGCTCCAAGGTTTGGTTGTGGGGATTGTTCTACTGTAACTATTCTTGATGTATGTTCAAATCTGCCAAAGGGGTAGTTGAGAGTGGGTGGGTAGTTTACATCTGCCGATACTTCGAATACGCCACCGTGAGTAAAATAATGTGTGGGATAAAGTTGTGTTGAAATACTGTCATCTCCTGCATCAGGGTCGTTAAAGTTCCAAGTAATAGATTCGGGTGTTGGTTGAAAATTTGGTTGGAACGTAATGCCGTTGTCAGGTCCCGAGCAGCTTCCTTCCCATTCAAAGCGGTATAAATGATCGAGTAATATATTAGGAAAGCATTCCCAAACTTCTGCAGTTCCCATGTCAATGCAATCAGCCTCAAAATCACATGCCAGTCCTCGCTCCCAAGGTTTGTGAATAACACTTACGTGATGATATATTGGTATACCAGTACCAGGATAAGAGCAATAAATCTTTCCGTCCGTAGCTAACTGTAGACCAGAACCCGGACCACTATTTATCAAAATAGCAGATTGAGTGAAAAGGCTTGGATCCTCAATGAATTGCATGTCGTACTGATATATATCAACATCATCATCTGCTGTAACATATGCTATATACGCATATTTTGAATCGGGTGAAAACTCTATTCCGAAAGGAATTAATTGTACTCCCTGTTCATCTATCTTCATTTCATAGTACAAAAACTCTATATCACCAGTAAAGTCATCAAACTTACAAACTTCAATAATATTTGGAGGCTCAGAATACCAATAAGCTGATAATAGATACTTTTTGTCATAAGATACTTTTAGGTATCCCCTTGTATCATCACTATAGGTATATGGCATGACTTGGGCATCACTTAATACTGGAGTTTCGTTTAATCCTGATGAGCTGAGTAAGAAGGCTGCAAACTTATGGTCTTTGATCTTACGAGTTATAACCCATATATCCACATTATTTTGATGTTTTAAAGCAAATAACTTTTCCTGTGCATCATAGGCTGTATTTAAGAATATATCTTTTTCAATTACTTCACCAAGTCCATTGTCACCATTAATATCTACTATGTTATACCATAATCCATACACTCCGTTTGAAGCAAATGTTCCTTGACCTACGATAAAAACATAATAAATGTTATTTGATTCAGGTTTTTGTATAATTAATACGCGTTGAGTAGCAATCGGATTCCCTCCTGCAAGATTAGCACCATTTAACATCTTTATATGTTCTTTATTCCAGATGTGCTGCCCCTCTGAGTACATTATTAAATTTCCTAATGAATCACTTATAGAGGCACTACCCTGAAAACTAAATTGTGAATAGTCAGCTAAAACCTCAGGTTCTCCTGAATTAAAATCAAGGCTACATTTATTACCAAAATACCAGATGTTAGCTTGTTTTTGGGCATTTGCTGAAAAAAAAGCACAAATAAACCAAAGTAATAAAGTTAAGTACCTCATGATGAAAACTTCTGTTAATAATAATATGCACGGTATATATTTCAATATATACCGTGCATTATTATATCTTAGTCCAAAGTCAGAGGATGTGGAGTATTATCAAAGTCCATGAGTCCTTGACAATTACGATAATAATGTTCTTGTGTACTGCAAACTATAGCCTGTGTACTAATGTTCACTTTTATTAAAGTAACAATTATATGAAAGCAGGGGTCAGTTTGGTCTATTGTGCAAAGTTGATTTGGAACACAAAATGTTGCACTTGTATTATTTGTTGAGAGTACTTGTGGTGTACCATTGAAGGCGGTAACATTCGGATCAACACATTCATCAATAATATCCATATCTATAATATAATCAGTATTGTCATCAACATAAACACAATCACCGCTCCATGTAAATTCAGGCTCAATCCAACATATTTGTCCTTGTAGCGATTTCATACCTGTGCCAACAATGATTACAACCAATAAACTTAATACTAATAATAATTTTCTCATTTTTCTAAATTTTAGAGTGAATAATTAATTGCTTTACAAACACCAAAAGGCTTTGTATTTAAATCCACCAATAGGCTATACCAGAATACAGAAGATAAATCCAACTCCAAATATTCGACCTTTCATATTTATAAAACATTACTTATCTTTGCTAACAGCCTCCTTTCTTTGTTTTCGGGTTATGTGCAATCATGTTCGTTAATAGTTTAAGGGGGTTTTTGTTTTTAGATTGAAATATATGTAAATAACCCCTTCTACTTATTAGTATCAAAAATAGTAATTTTTATACCATTTTCAAGATTTATTTTGCTTGCCCCCCCCCTAAATTATAGTTATTCTAAATAATAAGAGGTGTTTTTGTCATGGAGTCAAGTCATATTATATTTTAGAAGGAAATATCTCTTCATATCGGGAGAATGGTTGTTTTGATTTATAAATGTCATTAGTTAATTGGTTTTACATAATCAGTCCGTACTTTCTTGTTTGTGTGTCAGCAAAAATTTAAGCTTTTTTGGTTTTTTGTGTCGGCTTCGTGTGTTGGAGAAAAACCGAAAGTGCTTAATTGTGAGGTGGCTTTTCGCTTTGTTGCCAACGGTATTGCTATGCGCCGTTGCCGCTTTTTATAATTATTTTTGATTTGAAAATCACACTTCAAATTTACTATTTCTTTTCCAACCGAAGACGGAACTGCGGCTATGGCGTATGAGCTTTTGTTGGCAACTGAGCGTTTTTTTTCTGTGCGGTAGGGCGGGCAAGCTTATTGACAAGTTTAGGTTTTAGCGGTAGGCTTTTTGAGCGACTTGGCAATGTGCTTGACTGCGAAGTGTGGGCTTTTTCTTGTCCATAATGTCCGGTTAATTTTTACAATTTTTTGTAAACTATTTTTAGTCCGAGATACAATTAATTCAAAACTGATACAAGGTTTGCCTGCCGCACCTCACCTCACCAACACAACTGTCCCTTCGACAACCTTGCTTTCGACTGGCTGTTGTCCGAATTCTTCATATACAATATGGTAGACGTATGCACCTATTATGCACGGACTACCTTTGTACGACCCATCCCAACCACTGTTTATGTCCGTGGTTTCATATATTCTTTGTCCCCAGCGGTTGTAAATGTTAAGGTGGTACTTGTTTACATAATCGTATCTTGGTATTGCCTTGAAACTGTCATTTAATCCGTCACCGTTTGGTGTGAAGGCATTTGGAAGGTAAAAAGGTGTACCTGACCAAAGGATTTGTACCGTGTCTGTTGATTTACAGCCTTCGAATGATGTGAGTTCAACACTGTAGTTGCCCATACTGTCGATTACGATTGTTTCCGAGGTTTCCCCTGTGTTCCAATAATAAAACTCAGCACCATATCCAGCTTCAAGGATAAAGCCTGGCTCAACCCAAAGGGTATCGTATTCTGAAAATGCAATTTCAGTTCCTTGGTTTACCGATATCACCATACTTTTACTTTCAACACAGTCTAATGAGTCAGTAACGGTAAGGGTGTATATGCCTGCCATGTTTACTCTAACTTCATTAAACCAAAGTAATTGGCCGTTACTCGTAAAATCATCAGGACCAACCCAATGTGAAGTGTTTACTCCACTGCCACCTTCAATAGATGAAATAACAAAAAGAGATTCTCCTTCGCAAACTTCATTGGTTGGTGCTAAAAAAATATTAGGGCGTGTATAAATAAGTATGTATCCTAATTCGTAATCAGTATTTATTTGTTCTCCATTTTTATTAAAAAACTGGCTTTCCCCCTGGTCAGCTACCCAATCAACTTGCGATAAGCCATTATCTATTGCGCTAAATACCAGTTCGGTCATTAGCGAATTATTAGGTAAACTAATAGGTGATTGACCCTCCCAATTGATATGAACTTCGCCGGAGGTGTTTGTGGTTACAATTAAACTGTCTTTAAGGACAGGGTTAACCTGCATATAACCATCACATGTTATCAGGTCTTGTTCGTATGTGAGCATTACATGAAACCTTGATACATCGGTGAAATTATTCAATATCAATGGGCTTGCAGTAGCATTCCCAATACAAGTACTTCCGTCACCGGCAATGGCATCAATTATTTGAGAAATGATACGATCAATTACTAATGTAAATGTTGTATCGCAACCAAATTCATCTTTTACTATGCAGTAATAAGTTCCTGCTGATAAGTTTTCAAACAAGCCGTTGTTAGTTTGGAAATTGTATCCCGAATCAATGGAGTATTGGATACTACCTATATCAACTATTGCTTCGAGATAAATGCTGCCATCGGCAAGGTAATCGTTTTCATGGCTTACATTTTCGGTAATTATATTTGGGCCTTCTATATTTTCTATCACCACCGGGTTATTGCCATAAACTGTTTCACAGCCACTTGGGTCTTTTACCTTAATAAAATAATCACCGGAAGGCAGATTAATAAATAGGCTGTCGGGTTGCCAACTGCCACTAGCCCCATTTAGGATTGAATATGAAAAAATATTGCCTGCACCCGAACTTGCTGTAATGCTAATTGAGCCAGTATTCTGCGAACAATGTGCGGGTGAAAAATCAACTGCTGTTATAAGTATATTACCATCATCGGTAACAGTATATGAATCGGAAATAGAAATACAATTATTAGTATCGGTAACATGCAGGAAATAATTCCCAACCGACAAACCATAAATATCCATATCTGTACTCAACAGGTTACCACCACCATCGTACCACTCCCAATAATCAGGCACGACCCCTTCAATTACAATCCCTGTAATACTGCCATTACTTCCACCGCATGATGTGGGTGTGATTACCAGATTGTCTTCATTAAAATTTGCTTTGTGATACCAACCAACATGTATGCTGTCAGTAGTGCTACAGCCTTCAGTGTTGTTAACCTTTACCCAGTAAACACCAGTGTCAGATATAGTTATGCTGTTAATATTTTGCCCAAAGGTTCCATCGCTCCACGCATAAAACCCTTGTTCGTTTCCGGCATTTAGGGTTATACTATTTCCTTCGCACGTTAGGGTATCGGCTCCAAGGTTTGGTTGAGGGGATTGTTTTACTATAACTACCCTTGATGTATGTTCAAACCTGCCAAAAGGGTAGTTTGGAGTAGGTGGGTAATTTACATCAACTGATACTTCAAATTCACCACCTTGAGTAAAGTAATGAACAGGGTAAAGCTCGGTTGAAATACTGTCAGCACCTGCATCGGGGTCGTTAAAGTTCCACGTTATAGATTCGGGTGTTGGTTGAAAATTTGGCTGAAAAGTAATGCCATTATCAGGACCGGAGCAGCTGCCTTCCCATTCAAATCGATAGAGGTGGTCGAGTAATATGTTGGGGAAGCAATACCATACTTCTGCATCTCCCATGTCGATGGCATCGGCTTCAAAATCACATGCAAGGCCTCGTTCCCAGGGCTTGTGAATGACGCTTACGTAGTGGTATGGCGTGTTTCCTATTTCCTTGGAGCAGTATATTTTACCATCTGTTGCCAATTGTAAGCCATGACCTGGTCCAACGTTTATTAAAATAGCAGATTGTGCAAAAAGGCTGGCATTTTCAATATACTTCATTTCATATTGATATATATAATCATTTTCCACAGGGTTAGTTTCATAGTATGAAATATAAACGAATTTAGAGTCGGGCGAAAATTCAATTCCATAGGGAAAAAGTTTATCGCCAAATTGATTTACCTTCATTTCGTAGTATAAATATTCAATCTCGCCGGTAGCATTATTAAATTTACAAATTTCAACAATGCCATTTGGGTTTGCAAAATAATGGGCAGTTAACAGGTATTTCTTATCGTATGATACCTTTGAATATCCTCGTGTATCTTCCAACCCGGAGAATTGAGTAATAACTGCACTGCTATATACAGGCGTTGTGTTAAGCCCAACTGAGTTAAGCAGGAATGACGCATATTGATTTTCCTGGTCCTGAAATTTACGGGTGATAATCCAAGTATCATCATTGTTTTGGTGCTTTATCGCAAAAAGTTTTTCCTGTGCATCCCATGCAGCGTTTAAAAAAACATCCCTTTCAATTACCTCGCCCAAGCCATTGTCACCATTCATATCAACAATACTATACCATAGCCCGCACAAACCATTTACATTATGTGTACCCTGGCCTACAATAAAAACATAATGAATATTGTTCGACTGTGGTTTTTGTACAATTACAACTCGTTGTGTGGCAACATTAAGCCCACCTGCCAAATCTGCACCATTCATCATTATTACATGATCCTTATTCCAAATATGTTTTCCTTCAGAGTAAATAATTAAAGAACCGGAAGAGTCACAAACAGATGCTGTTCCGGTATGGTTAATCTGTTTGTAATCCGTGGTAACCAGAGGCTCACCTAAATTAAAATCAACCCCACATTGATCACCAAAATACCAAATGTTAGCTTGTTTTTGTGCAATTGAACTTAAGCTAATAAGAATAAAGATAATACCCATACAGAAATACCGCCTCATGGTTTTTGTTTTAAAATATAAGAACACAGTACTTAAAATTTACAAGTACTGTGTTCGAAATATTACCAGTATTAATCCAAAGGAATTGAATATGAACTGAAATTCATAAGCTGTTCACAAGTCAAAAGTGATGTGCTTTCCTGATTACTACAAATTATTTCCTGCGTAACATTATGTACCTTTGCAATGGTAAAATAAATGCGGAAACATGGCTCCAGCTGATCAACAGTACAAAGGGCATCTTCAATACAAAAAGTTGTATTTTCGATAGTAGTAGCAAGTGTTTGTGTTTCTGTAAAAACAGTTTCATCAGGGTCACTACACTCATTGATAATGGTCACATTTACTACATAAACAGTATTTGTGTTAACTTTAACACAGTCGCCATACCAATCAACATCTATTTCAAGCCAACAGTTTTGGGCTTCTATTGATTTCATACCTGTACCAACAAAGAATACAACCAATAAACTTAATACTATTAATAATTTTCTCATTGTTCTAAATTTTAGAGTGAATAATTAATTATCTTACAAACAAGAAAAGGCTTTGTATTTAAATCAGGTAATTAAGTATACAAGAATATAGAAGATTAATCCAACTCCAAATATTCAACCTTTGCTATTTATAAAACATTATTTATCTTTGCCAACAGCCTCCTTTCTTTGTTTTCGTATTTTGAGTAGAGTCATATTCGTTAATAATTTAAGGGGGTTTTTGTTTCTTCGTATTCCAACTTTTAAGTTGGTTTTGTTTAAAAACCCGGGTTATTTTTATTTAGGTTTTAACTTTCTATAGCTTTATTAAGTCCTTGATATATAATAGTACCAAAAGTAAGTGTTTTTTCAAACATTTTCAGGAATTATTTTACTTGCCCCCCCAATTTATAATTATTATAAATAAGGAAGGTTGTTCTTATTTCTGTGTTAGCAAATAATTTCTACTATATGGGTGACTTGTAAAAGAGATTGGTCTATGTATTGTTCTATTTGTGATTTTAAAAATAGAATTCAGATAAGTCATGGTCTATATATGCAGATTGGCTTGTGATTATGCTATTTGCTGATGCAGATGACTCAGATAATTTCGATTGTTCTATTCAGAAATATCTTATGTTATCTACAAGTCATAAGTTATTCAATTTTGTATTTAAAGTCTGTTTTGTTTTATGAGCGGTGGCAAAAATTTAAGCTTTTTTGGTTTTTTGTGTCGGCTATGTGTGTAAGAGAAAAACCTAAAGTGCTTAAAGGTGCGGTGGCACTTCGCTTTGTTGCCAACCGGTGTTGCTATGCGCCGTTGCCGCTTTTTACTATTGTTTTTGAGTTTGGAAATTCATTTTCAAATTTACTATTTCTTTTCAAACCGAAGCCGGAACTGCGGCTATGGCGTATGAGCTTTTGTTGGCAACTGAGCGTTTATTTCTGTGCGGTAGGGCGGACAAGCTTATTGACAAGTTTAGGACTTGGCGGTGGGTTTTTCGAGCGACTTGGCAATGTGCTTGGCAGCGAAGCGTGGACTTTTGTTGAGTATAATTATTCAATTAGTCTGATTAGTTTTATTGTGAATCTGTTTTGAGTCAAGTCAAAACTTGATTATTGTATTATAACTTTACCGCTTTCAACTAATCCATTTTTATGTAACATGCGCACCAAATACAGACCCTTTTGCCAGTCTTTAATATTTATCACAACTTCCGTTTGTCCTTTAGGTACTTTTATATTCTTAATTTTTTGGCCGTATAAACCAACTATTTCAACTAATGCTCCATCAATTCCAATTATATCACTTTCGATGGTGAACACATCTTTTGTAGGGTTTGGATATATCTTTAGTAAATCATCATTCTTGTCATTTTGGTGATAATGTTCCTCTGTACCTACAATAAGTCCACAACCATCCTGCACAATAGTGTCAGAAACTATCTGGTATTGGCAAAGGCTGTCATAAGTAAATGGTTGCGTATAAATAGAGTCACTTTCAAGCTGTTGGTTGAGTTTAAAGAGGTAAGCATCAAGTTCATCATTTTCATCAAGCATATTAGTAAAAAACAACAATTTACCATCTTTAGTTACATCAGTACTTGCCATCCACTTATTATCTAACAAATGAGCATCATGAAGCATATTACCTAAGGTGTCAATAACAACAGCTTTAGGTCCACCAATTAATTCATTGCCCCAAATGGCGCTAGCCATTAGTGTTGTATCTGAAATAAATTTTGCCTCTATCATTTTACCATATTCATCAATTGGCGCGAGGTCATAAATATCAACAACATTTCCATTCATATCCATTTTTAGCAATGCCGGAGAATCGCCAAATGGTGGATGGTAATAATGACTTAAAGATGAGTAAAAATAATTACTGTCAGGACTTAGAACTGTATTCCAAGCTTTACCTCCAATATCAGAAATCTCCATATGAACAGTAGCTTCCCACTCAAAATTACCTTCTGAATCTGTTTTGATATAGTACGGCTTGTTCCACCAAGCATGCGGAGGATTCGGGTCTTCATAAGTACAACGACCCGTAATAAGGAACCCACCATCAGGTGCCATGGTAAGGTCATATGCATCTTCATTATAAACAGAAGTGTCAGGACTATTATAACATTGTTTCCATTGCATATCACCAGCAATATCGAATTTTACAAGGCAAATTCGATCAGTAAATGGTATTGTACTCATATACCTTAATACTACGACAACGCCATCATCAGGAGTAACAACAAGTGCATTGGCAAAATTATTGTCATCTTCTATGAATACCCTGCACCATTGTTTTTCCCCACAGGCATTTAACTTCATTATTAGAGGGTCGTAATCGTCTTCACTATAATATCCGGTTAATCCAACCAAATACAAATCTCCTTCTGTGTTATAGTCTATTTCTGAAAATTTTATATTTGAAGATGGGGATCCAAAAGTCTTTTCCCAAATGATTTCACCATTGACATTAGTTTTTATCAGCCAGTTATAGTTTACATAATTACTGCCGTGCTTTCCCAACACCAAGTAGCCATTATCATATGAAGCTTTAATACTTATCCCAATAGCATCTTTTTCACCATAATACTGCATAGTCCAGCGACTTTGTGCAGAAATGCCCTGACTGATAACTAATGCAACAACTATGTAAATTACCCGTAAATTCATAAATTATTTACCAACTATAAGTTTTACTGATTCTTTCTCACTATTATTCAGCGTAAGTTTTACAAAATAAATACCAGATGAATAACCTGTAAGCGAAATCACGTTTTGAGTGTGAATATTTTGAGGTTTAAAAGAATTGATCCTTCGACCATATGCATCTATTATATCAATAGTGGCTTCACCATCAAACAATGATAAATCATATTCAACTATACAATAATTACCTGCTGGATTTGGGAATACTTTTAGAATACTTTCTTCTTTATAATCATTCATGTTTTCAGCAGTAGCATTAGATGATTTATAATAATCAGGGAAATAAACAGGCTCTTCGTAAAATATTACCCCTTTACTTATCAGAATATTCATCGCAATTACCCCCGGAAAAGTTCTGTAATTGTTAGCAATACTTATTAACAAAGGAACGTGTGTGCTATCAATTTCAATTGTGTCGCTGTGTGTTTGCCAAAGAACACCAAAAAGATCTTCGTAAAGCTCGTGAATATTCTCTTGGAAGAGCGTCAACTCAATATCAACAGGTATATTATTCAAAGTGTTAAAAAGGTTTGAAGAATCGTTCAAAGAAAGGTAATGAAATGACAACTTGTATTTGCTTTTAGCGTATGGTTGACTACTCCATAACAAACCAAGACTATCTTTTGATGCTGCAAGGTTTGAAGTATCCATTTGATAATATCTTTCAATTTTACCTAGAGATTTAGTATAGTTGGTTTTATGTATTGCTAAGTTTTGTTCGATGATCTCTTTTTCACCTAGAACATTTTCACCTTGCATTACCTCAGCCAACATATAATCAGGCATTGGATCAATACGGCCATCAAGTGATTGTAGTACTTCAACTGATTTTGCCGATTGTGGATTAGCTGTTAATACGTCCCTGATTATTGCATTTGGGAGTACATTCTCTTTTTCAATTGCCGATTTCATCACAGTATCAGAAAGATATGGTGACTCATCCAGTAATTGTTGTCGCAATTGCATGGTCTGGTCTGGGATTGAGGTAGCAACATCAAGGTTCAACTGATCTGTGTTACCTCCATCTGTTTCCATAGCTAAAGTATCACTATAAGCAGCAACCAGTACGTTTTCATTTGCTAATGACGTTTTCTCAACTAAAAGATCGATGCCACCACCCTGATTAGAAGGACAGGCTAGTTCTTTACTATATTCTGTGTCCTCATCCTCATACAAATCAATATTCAAACTTGGGTCAGGTTCAACTTGTACACCACCCTGAACTTGATCATGATAAGTATATTTAATATATTCACAATTCTCATTCTTTTCAAAATTAAAAAGGTTAGGATCGGTTAAAATACTAAAAGTATTACCGGCAAGTTTTTTAGGGTCACCATTTCCTGCCTCGCCTTGGAACTTAGCTATTCCTATCGTAGGTCCGGTTATAGGATTACCATTATTGTACTCAGGGCTGACAAAAATATCAGTTAAACAATTGCTAAAATCATTGCATTTAATACACAGTCCATCTCCTAATGAACTTCGGTTTTCACCTCCGGCAGCTACTCCAACTGTAAGGTTATCAAAATAGTTATTATACAACTCATTAAAAGTTGTTCCAGAATTATTTACGGTAATGCCAGCACACTCCTTATCAAAAAGGTCTAAATATCCAATCTCACTATAAAAAGTGTTTTCTTCGACAGTAAAACCTGTAGTAAAATTATCTAGATATAACCCTATCATCTCAAGTGGTACATTGAGTGCATCAAAAATTGAAGGATCTTTTCTAACCAGAAATTCATTTTGTACAATTCTTGGATTATCTATTGCAGAAAGGTAAATTCCTCTCTCATTATCATTAAATAAAGAAGAGTTAATATTTACAAAATTTTCAGGTGTTATATATTCGGCATTAGCATATATACCACAGTTAAAACCTGTAAAGCTTGATTTTATAGTATCCTCACTTGGGTAGGGTAATTTGAAATAAGTTACAGTAAAGCCACTGTTAATACTATAAATACCTTTCCATGAGACTTGTGGAATAATTGAGATTGGGTACTTGTTTTCAAATGTAGAGCCTTTAACATAAATACCATCAACACCTTTAAAATGGATTTGGTCAATAGGTGCTTTGAACTCATTATAAAATTGAGCTTTATAGAAAACGCTCCAGTTAGGTTGCCTGTCATTAGCTGTAGGATAAAAGTTTTTATATGGATAAAACACTACACCATGTTGACAATCTGTTATTTTGCCGCCATTAACATAAACAATACCACCAGATGTTGATAGGATCGGATCATCGTTTGAATCATATTTAATAGTTTCAATTGCTGTTTTGGCATTACTAATTTCACCGCCGTTTATTACCTTAATTAATCCTTGGTAAAGTGGTGCTTGGCCTGGGTAATTAAAATTATAAAATTGGGTTTGGTTTTTATCGCCCCAAACATCAACCCCTGGCCATGTACCGCAAAGAGAAGTTAATCGACCTCCATCTATAATAACGATGCCACCGTTTAACCTTGTTCCATTAACAGTATCTCCTTGCTCAATGTATAAGTTTGCATTTTGAGCAAATGCATAATCCCCTGTAATATTAAGAGTTGCTCCGGCTTTAACAATAACATCACCAAATTTCAAGTTGTCAGCGCTTCCATTCCAATTTGTTATCCCAGGTTGAATATATTCTGTTTGTACTGATTGTTCACAATCAGAAAAAACAAGAGTAAAAGTATAGTCATCTATATCAATTTCATCTGTTTGAATTGTTACTGTTGTTACCTTAGATTCAGTAATTGGTTGGTTTAGAGTGAAAGTTATTTGGAATGTGGTACTTCCATCTGTCATTGGTATTTTAGTTAAAATAATGTCAGTTGTTAGGGAAAAGTCGTCTTCATTACTAAGTAGAACATTCGGAAAATATTCATTGTTTACAAGGTTCAATTGTGCGTTTCCAGTATTATAAACAGTGAAAGTTAGCACTTTCGTATCGTCTAATACCATTGCATCGTCATAGAAATTATAATAACTGTTGTCAGGTATTAGTGTGCCATTTTCTTCTACCTTTATTATCGGTTTTACAGGTACACTATAATAGTTGTCATCAAATGGGCCAAGGCGAGGTTCACTATCATCACTGTCTGGATTATCCGGACATGTGGGACAATTACTGGACTTTTGTTCTCTAATACCCCAGTTATAATAACCATCATTATCTAAATCATAACACGTGGGTTCCTCTTGTGTGGTTAGCAAAAGATTTTTAATAGGGGTTGCAATGTAATAGTTCGGAGTTGGTATAGCCAAACTGGTAGGGTTTAATTCATCATAACCATCAACATGGTAGAAATAACCATTATCGCCCCAAGATTGACCCCAACTGTTTTTAAAAATCCAATATGTATATCCAAGATAAGGGCAATTCTTATCAACTGTAATAGTAGCACCATTATTTGTATTATGATAAATATCATCAATTTCTATTTTTCCATACCCTGTCATTACCATTACGTGACCTCCTGGAGAGTTGAAAAATGGTGATAATGTTGAATTCATAGGACCGAATTCGATTAGCTTCTTTTTTATGTCAGTTATTTTTGATGCAGATGAATAATTTTCCCAGTAGTAATAATCAAAACTTATTTCATATGGAGTTGGCATACTAGGATTACAGTTGAATTGACCATTTGCAGGCGGATAACAAATAGGTTCTTTAAATGTACCATCACCATCAGCTCCAACCCTAATAAATTTCATAACATCAATTGGAAATCCTCCGTCACAATCTCCATTCCCATATGTATTGCAATCTAAAACTTGCTGAGTTGATAAATCATAATCTCTATGAACTTTATTGTTAAAATATAAATTTGCAACAGCTTCTAAGGAGCCTAATGGGGCATAAATATAGCAGAGTTGCTGACAATCTTCTCTTTCATATTGGCTTTTAATTTTTGTCATCCACCCTTGTTTGCCGAGTACATTTCCTGAATAATAAAAATCATTTTTAGTTGGATCATCAGCTCCATGTCTATTTCGCCAATCCCATTCTTCTATTAAAACCGAATTATCAATTTGTCTGACAGCATCTGGTATAGGGTCATAAAGACCTCCAACATAATAATCCATACCTAACATATTGTAATTGTCTCCAAATAAGCTTTTCTTTTGTTGGTAACTCATTTGAGATACGCTGTTTGTATCAGCAAACCAAAGCATATTGTGTTGGGATATATTACTATTAATGTTAGCAACCTTTTGTAATTCCAGAGTTTGCTTGACTTGCTCCTGTTGTTCTTCTGCATTTGGTGCATAACTACTGCCTAAATTTAGGTAATCAAGTTCAATACTTGCATCTTGAACCTGTATCTGTAAGGAATAAGGTGCAAACCCATTTGAGTAACAAGTCTCATCACATTCATTGCTAATGGAGAATGGACTCGTTGGACTTATGTACTTATATGATTCATAAACTAAATACTCATTAAATTGGTCATCAATCAAGATGATCCTAATCATGCTGGTATCTGAATTTAATGTAACATTGCCGCTTAAAGATAAACCATAAACTGTACCCGTTGTTCCAAATGGGAATATCTCACCATTACTGCTAAAGGTGCTGTCAATTTGAATTGTTTGAGATTGTGAGGTTAAAGAAAGACTAATCATTAATGTCAATACTAATAGCAAGGCTTTTGTTCTTTTTGTAATGAGTTGTTTCATAATACTTGTTTTTTAGGGTTTTAAGATGTTTGCTAAATTAATAAAATAAAATTGAATTATTGTTAATCATCCACAAAAAACGATTTTGTTGGTAACTCTACCTATTTCAGTCTATTATCATGAATTGTCCTACTGTGTTGGTGTGTTAGCAAAAATTTAAGCTATTTTGGTTTTTTGTGTCGGCCGTGTGTCAGAGAAAAACCGAAAGTGCTTAAATGCGCGGTGGGTTTTCGCTTTGTTGCCAACGGATTTGCTATGCGCCGTTGCCGCTTTTTAGTTGATTTTTGAGTTTGCGTTT
>JACNJS010000043.1 GCA_014382445.1 Bacteroidota bacterium | reverse complement strand
CAAACAAAATCACAACATGACTTCTTCATGTGTCCGTTTTTTTGTAGCAAGATCAGCTCCAGTGATTAAGCCGATTGCGTATTGTTTCATTTTGTACTCCTTTTTAGTTTACTTTTTAAGCAATTTAGAAATGTGTACCAGTCTGACATAAATCAGTAGCAGCAACAAAATCATTATACCACTTGGTGCTACTTCTATAACTATTTCATTCATTTGTCTATCCTTTCATGTTTAAGCTGTTTAAGTAATGATAAGGCTGGCTGCGATGTTTTGGCCTTAAACATCTTCCTGGGTCGCAAGGAAACAGCCAGCCATAAATTATTTAAGACTGCCAAAGGATTTCAGCCTTTCGCTGCCAAGTTTAGCCGTCCGGTGGAGTGAGGGTTAAACAGCACATTAGATTTCAACCCGTGATTTAATTAATTCATACAGTTGTTCACCAACACTATACATTTCAGTATCTAAAATTTGGCCAACATTGTAAGTTAAGCCATTAACCTGAATCTTATCCCAAATTGATATACGGACCATAGGAACACCATAAAGTAAAAAATTAAAATCTTTTACAAAATCATAAAATGCACGTTGTTTCCACCTTGGAGAACCATTACCAGAAAGATCCCCAGGTTCAGAACCTTCACCAAATTGATTTACACAACTATTGTTAGACCATTTGCCACCATAACTACCTGCACTCAAGCATTTTGATTCATAAGAGCTACAATAGGTTTTATAACCATCAATAGGAAACTTTTTCAATTTTGAATAAAGAGAAGAATTTAGAGTTTGTAGACGATATCGGTTAAAATGTAAAAATTCATCTAACTCAACAGCAATATCTTCAACTTCAATGTCCCATTTTCTTAAATTCAGTGGGAACGGGTCTAATAAACCACCTAATTCTTCATAAACATTTTGGATATCAACATTTAGAGCTGAATCGTAAACATCATCCTTTTTAGGATATTGTAAAAATCCAGTCGTTGTTTTAAACCCCGATGTTTCTAAAATATCACCAAATGTATCTTCTCTTTTACCCATAATAAATCCCTATTACTTTGTGCTGTTTAACGAATAAACTCACCGGCGGACGGCGATTCCATTCCACTAAATTTTGATGTTACACAAATCTTCATTTTGTATCCAAATCTTCAAATTCACCGCCCAAGTTTAGCCGTCCGGTGGAGTGGGGGTTGTACAGCCAATCATTCATAAAGATAATAAAAATTCTTTGGTAGATTTATCTTCTGCATAAATGTATGTACCAAGAATACCACGTGTTAGAAAAATCCGGGCACGATTCAATAGAAGTGTTTTTACATCATCATAATGTTGGTGGTTTCTATCATCACCAATTTGATTCATTAAGTTTTTTATACTCATTTGTCTTATTGTTCCACCAGAATAATCATAACTTGTATTCGGACCACCCAATTTCCAATCACCTGAATCTTTATCCCAAACCAAGTCTCGACCCCAAATAAAACCAACAACATCACTTTCAAAACCTTGAGAACCATAAATTGAAGCACAGATATCAAGCTCTGAACTTACACCCGACCAAAAAACTCTATAGTCATCGGGGTTCATTACCCAACTGATCGTTTCAGTATCGGATGGGTAAAGATTCTTTCCACTTTGTAGCCTTGAGCCAACACGAATATTCTTTAAATCAGTATTTGGTCTATTTTGTAGGCGCCATCTATATACGCCATCAGATTCTGTCCAACTGGCGACCATTGCTGCTCGGACATTTTGCCTGTCTCGTTCTTCTTTTAATGCAAAATGAAAATCATTGAAATTATCAAAAATTTTAAATTGATATTCATCTTTCCATACTGGGTTGGAAAGCGATCCTTGTACTAATGAATTTGGGGAAAGTAGCAAGTCTTCAATGAAATTATGATAAGGTAAACCACCACGGCAGCGAATTCCTGCGGGCATATCATTTAGAAAAACCAATTCAACATCATTGTTTTCTGCTTCAGCGATAAAATTTTGTTTTATACCTTGTTCATCCCAATTCAATCTTTGAGTTTCATCAATAAAAAAAGCAGAAACCGACGATCTTGCAAAAATAACCGAAAGGCTGTCCTTTAGCATTCGTTGTGCTTCATCACAAATAATCAAGTCAAGATTGGATATTTTAAACCCTGAATCAGCAATTCCCAAATTATTTCGTGGGACATTTATAAAATATACCAAACCCGATAAATCTCTAAATCTATCATTTAGATTATTGTCAATCGCATTTCTTAATGTATTAACCAAGGCACCATTACGCCGTAATCCATAAATTGACTTGATACCATTGCCAATTGCTTCAATCAAAAGTGAAAGTGCTACAAGTGTTTTTCCTGAACCGGGTGAACCATTTATAACAAAAGCTTTCTTTTTTGGTTCTAATCCTTTTGATTTTTGATCAACAGCTTCTTTAGCCGCAATTAGAATTTGATTAACAGCAATTAATTGTTCATCACAGAGACTAAATCCTGAATCGGCAAGATTTGTATAAATTTTTTGTTTAATATCGAATTGGTTATCGCGAATAAAGTCCACTAATCTGCCACTAATATTGTATTCCCCTTTTGCAAAACTTATACCATCAGATACAGAAAGGGTGTTTGGTAATAGGTTATCACAAACAATTTCACATAGCACATCAGTTTTATCCCTATAAACAATAGCAGAATTGAATGTATTCAATAAATTGTCAAGTTCTTGTGAATAATTAATGGAATCCAAAAACACCAAACCTATTATGTCATAAGAATTACCAACACTGTGGAAATTGTTTAGTTTACCAACATAACCATCGCATTGGTAACCAGGGTGTGTCCTTAATACACCGCCATCACCGCCTAATGTTACTTGATTTGAAATAGAACCATATTGGCTAATTGAGCCTGACCAATGTTTTAATTCAACAACAATTGCTTGGTTGTTACCACCAAGCAAAATCAAGTCTGCTCGCTCATTTCCAATTGGCATTCTCATTTCTACAATAATTGGCAATTCATCACATTCGATTGGTAGATTATTGATAATTGCAGGAATACTATTTCGCCAAGAATTTTGTTCGTCTGTTGAAGGGTGATGTAAGTATACTTTCTCAAAACCTTCAGAGATTCTTGATACTAACTCATCAGAATTAATATTTCTTAAATCACCAATATTTGTAACTAATGCGGCATTCATAGATTTTCCCCTGTATTAAATATTATCATTGGCTGTACAACGAATAAACTCACCGGCATTTTCAATTATCAATTCTAAATTGTCAATTTTCA
>JACNJS010000059.1:60867-62947 GCA_014382445.1 Bacteroidota bacterium | reverse complement strand
GCATCTACAATATAATTACCATAGGGCAGACGATTAAAGTAAAAATTGCCCAATTCGTCAGTTAACGTATAATCCAATAGCCTTGATTTTGTGTGATTGAACAATAATACGGTTACATTTGACAGTCCGCCCTGGCAAAACACATTGTTACTATTATCGAACCATGGCATACAATAAATTTCGCTATTGAATTTTGAATAATCAGGCATAATCATGTGGCCTGAAATAGATGCTTCTCCGTGTGGAAGAATAAAATCGACTGAAGGAAGCTGAATATCAACATCATAAACATCAGCATCAACAGGAAGTAAATATGATGATTGCCATCTCAATTTATTAGCATAATATCCGGGAACAACATTATCAGAATTATTGGTATCGGGAAGTGCATATAAATAGTAATTACCTGTCATTAGCTTTTCGAACCTAAATGTGCCATCACTTTCAGCACTTTCGATTTGAACAGCTCTTGCACCTTCGGCATTATCCATATATGCAATTACAACACCAGGATTTGCCGCTTTTTGAAATGCCCAAAGTTTGCCCTCAACCGAAAAATAAGGTTCAATAGTAATTTTGAGTGAATCGGAGGCAGCACCACAAACCGAATAAGCTCTCATTTCAAGGAAAACAATACCAGATTCAATATCAGCATATCCGGGATAATAAATAGGATTAACCAGCGTGTCGTTGTTAAAACTGCCGTCGCCACTGGTAAACCACATTATATAATCGTAGTTATGAGCGGTCGCTTCTATAAGGGTAATTTCCGCATCAACAATAACAATGGTGTCGTTTCCGGCAAACGCAACGGGATCGTCTATTATAGATATATTAAAGCTGTCGACCAGAGTATTATCTGCCGTAACTACATTCAATGATATTATTGCACCTCCTTTCTGAATATCCTGAAGCCCCGGGAAATATGTTGGTGTAAGTATAAATGGATCGTTGAAATATCCATCACCGTTTGTGAACCAAAATAAGTTTTGATATTCCATGGGGATATTGCCATTCACTATCTTTAACTCAGCTAAATGCTCGCAAATTATAGTGTCGTTACCGGCATAGGGATAAATAGCCGCAAATGCAAAAGGGCTCTCATGGCCCGATACTTGTGAATTGTTATAAGTTAGTGCAGAATCGAAGGCAGTTACAGCTACGGTATCATAAATTGTAATGTTTCCGGCGAAAGTGAATGATGTATCTGTTCCGGTTTCAAATTTATCAGAAAAACTATAATTGGAGTAATTGCCGTAATAAATTCTATAACCCATCAAATCCTGTTCCTGATTTGCATGCCAGGAAATTCTAACCTTGTTGTTAACAATCTGTTTTATAGTATGATAAGGTGGCGCAACAGGGTTGCTGGTATCGATGCTGTTAAGATATGGAATATAGTTCAGTTCGCCAAGATCAGGGTTGTTAAGGCTATCATAAATCAGATTATTTATTTGAGCTGTATCTGTTGTTCCCCAAAAGTTATCAGCAATGGATAGGTGGAAGGCCGTGTTATTAACAACAATATTCTCCATCCCATAATTATGAAGCATATTATTGTTGCTGAACACCACTTGCCGGGTTTCTTTTATCCCTAACAATTCGGTTGAATTCAAAGAAAAAGTATTATTCAAATGCTTATTTCCTTCAGAGCCGGCTCCGATAGCAATTGCCCATGTGTTCTGATAAAAACTATTATTAATGATTGAGCAGTTATCGCCATTTTGCTCGCTAAAAATTGCAATGTTGTTTCGCCAGAAAATATTATTTGTAATAATTGTTGAATCGTGGGCGAGAAACAATCCATAACCGGCTCCTTCTCCATTATTTAAAATTAGGTTATGTTCAATAATATTTCCTGAATTTATTAGTTCGCTTTTATTAATAATCCAAATACCATTATTCCCTGACCCGATTAAATTTCCTCCTATCAAATTGTTATGGGTCAAACCGCCATCTTCTCCAAAGATATAGATATTGTGGTTTTGATTCTTTATAATGCAATTATAAATTACATTGTAGGATGATGATTCCAAATAGCCTGCTATTATTTCAACACCATCATAATTGTTTTCAATAT
>JACNJS010000059.1:0-60551 GCA_014382445.1 Bacteroidota bacterium | reverse complement strand
AAATTCTTAGAATTCCATTCTCGATAATTATACCCCTGTTATAATTTATTTTAACAACCACCCCTGCCTCAATAATTAGTTTCACATTGTTTGGAACAACCAAATCCTGAGTAACTACATAGGTAAAATCACTTGTCCAGGTTTGGCTTTCGTTCATTATACCTCCTACATAAATTATTTGCGAATATGATTGTAACACAACTGTTAGGAGCAGCATTGACACTCCTGTTTTAGCGTGCATAACCACAAAATGAACAGCAGTTTTTACAATTCTATTTATTGAAAACAAAACCAAGCGTTAGTGTATATTTATAAAAAGCAATCAATTAAGTGTATCCTTATTGTTCCACTAAAAATAATATATCAATCCGAATTTCAGGCCTACGCCGTTTATTTTTTTATTTGCCGGATAATTGATTACTACAGAGTTAATATTTTGAAAATAGTATAGTTCAGAATTAAAATCTATAGTTTCATTAATACGGTATTTCACTCCGGCTCCAGCCAAAATTGAATATGATGGAGTATTGAATTTAAGATTAGCAAAATCAACACCCGCGGGTTCGTTAGCATCCGGGATTGCAAGTCCTGCTCTATAAATTAAAACACCTGCCTGCACACCTGCTTTTGCGTATAATCTGATTTTGCGATCGCTATAATAATCGTATGATAATGCTGCAACAAACTCGAGATACCCCACTCTGTTATTAATGTTATAGCTGTATTCGTGATTATCGATTGGTTTCCATGTTGAATCGGTTACATAATACCAGTTAGTATCAGCTTGAATTACCGTATAATATTCATCTATAGTATCCGTAACAAAGTAGCCCCCATCAGTAATATCATAAGTATGGTTAAATTTCTCAGCAAAGTGAGTCAATTTAAGTCCTGCTGAAATATTCCAATTATTGAAAATTTTACTTGCTTCAATACCCATTGAAAAATTACGTACCGACAAAGTATTTTTTTGTCTTACAAGTGAAAAGTTGGAGGCAACAGGTGCAAAAAAAACACCGGCCGCCCATCCTTTTTCGCGGGATGAAGTTGGGTTAAAATAATCTACGGGGATCTCTTTTAATTTAGCAGTTACCTGCGTTTTAGGTTTTTCTTTTTCTATAAAAATGGTGTCAGTAATACGAATGGTATCCTTTTGTATGCTAAATACAGTATCCAGTATAAAAATAGTGTCGATAACCTTTTCGGGAAGGATATCATTTTTAATTGCAGCAATCATCGGTTCCTCGTTGTTGCTCACCTCTTCTAAAGGTGATTGTTGAACCTTGTAAATAACAACCTGATTTCCTATTTGTTTGTAGGTGAGTTTTGTGTTTGAAAGTAGTTCTTCAAGTATGACTATTGGCATTTTATCTACTGCAGTATAGCTCAGCTTTGTATTAAACAAGCTGTCGCCGGCATCATATGTGAAATTCATATCCGCCTCGTTAGCAAGCCTGTATAATGCAGATGAAAGCCTTACGTTATCAATTTTAAAATTTATACTGACGCTATTCTTCGATTGTGCAAGTAATGGGTTTGCTGTGAACAAAAAAATAAACAAGCTGATAGCTGATAAACAGCTAACGACAAAACACCTTAACATTAGCATGTTTTCCTGCACCCGATAACTTTGTATAGATTTAAACCCCATTAAAAGAGCTATTAAAGTTGTAATTGAAAATAATATTAGCGGGCTAAATTACAAAAAAACATTCGAGATGATGAGTATCTGTTAAAGCCAACAACAATCGATAAAATAATACAAGAGGAAAAGATGGAAGGAAATGAACCTAATTTAATTGATTAATATCGACTCGCTGTTAATTTCATAATTGAAACCATATATAATCTGTAGCGATTCGAAAATACTTTCGGGAGTTTCATTATTAAATCTTGCCGTAAGCAAATAATTATCTAATGAAATATGAGAAGTAATTTTTATTCTGTAAGTTTGTTCAAGGATTTTAATAACATCAGGCAATGGTGCTTTTATAAACTCCAAAGCACCTGTTTTCCATGCAGTATGGTTATTATCAGTAATTTGATGTTTTGTAATTAGCCCGGTGTTTTTATTATATACACCCTTCTGTCCGGGATATAAAATAATTTGCTCAAGCATTCTGCCATCGGTTATATCAACTGAGTAAAACAGTATTTTTCCTGACTCTAAATAAACTGTAATCTCATCATTATTGATACAGTTACACAGGTTAAAAGATGTGCCAAGTACTTTCACCCTCACATTATCTGCGGCGATAACCATTGGTTTTTGGGGGTTGCTAACAATATCAAAGAAGGCTTCGCCTGTGAAATCAACGTACCGTATATCTGAAGAGAAACGGTCGGGATAATCAATTTTAGCATCCTTGTTCATAATAATATTTGATCCATCAGGAAGAACAAATGGTGAATCAAGTTGCGCTGTTGCTGCAGTATAACTATGTGTTTCAACTGATTTTACATTGTCAAACAAAAAATACAGACCAAATAAAATTACAATCATTGCGGCAACCCTAGATGCATAGTAAATAACTTTTTTCAAGCTAAATCCCTTACTAACATCTGTATTCTCTTCAAGGGTTTCTTCGGTGAAGAAGGCTTGTTTTTTAAAATTGTTCCACGACTTGTCAATGTCAATTAAGCACGATGCATTTTGGGGAGCCGAAGCATCCCATACCATTTTAAACTCATTAAACAACAACATATTTTCATTGGACGTACCCAGCCATAGTTCAACTAACTCCCGCTCTTTTTTTGAGCAGTTTCCGGTTATATAAGATACCAGCTGTTGTATGTTTAATTCCTTATTCATTATTAGTTCGCAAATAATGTGCTATACCATATAGACAGCAAACTATTAGTTTACCCTTACTGTGATATCAATTTTTTTTAAATTCATTTTTTTCGTTCTCAACAATTTTATTAAAAAAGCGGTTAAAATATGGTATTATTAAGCACTATAATTGTTAATGCCGGAATATAATCTTTTAGTACAACACGTAAATATTTCAAAGCCTTAGTCATTTGTGCTTCTACAGTTTTTACAGAAATTGATAACTGACCTGCGATAGTGCCATATTGCAACCCATCAAAGCGACTAAGCTCAAAAATTCTGCGGCGTTTTTCGGGCAAGCGTAGTATAGCATGTTTTAGTATTGTGTGTAGTTCTTCTTCTTCGAGTTTTAAAACTCCGTTATCAAATGCGTCATTTAGAAGACGCCCCTGGAACAAAATATATTTTTCCTGAGTTTTTTTCTTATTCAGAAAATTAAGAGCATAATTTTGAATAGCGCGATATAAATATGCTTTTAATGAACTATTAATTTCAAGCTCTTTGTGTTTTTCCCATAGTCTTAAAAAAAGATCCTGCACGATCTCTTCTGAATCTTCAATCTTTTCAACATATTTTACACAATAATAACACAGCGGAATGTAGTATTCACGATACACTTCCTCAAAAATCAACTTATCGCCGTTTTTTAAGCCCTCTATTATTCTATCCTGGTTATCGATCATAGTTGTGTAACAACCTTATAAACATCACTATTTCAGCCTGTGAATTCACAACTTAGCCGAAACTAACAATTAACAAAAGTAAAATAATTCTTTTAACCTGCCAAATTCATATTTGTTAATTCGGCACTACTACTTTTATTTAATTAGTTTTGTCCAACATTTGTTAATAGCATGGGAAGAAATAACAGTCTGATATCGTGGACAATACTAATAGTTCTGGCAGTAGTATGGGGGAGTTCTTTCATCCTGATAAAGAAATCTCTATTGTATTTCACTGCACCGGAAGTTGGTATATTAAGAGTTACTATTACTTTTATATTTTTACTTCCATTTGCGCTGTTCAAGATACGCAGGATTGACAAAAAACACAGAAATTATCTTATTATTTCGGGAATAATAGGAAGTTTGATCCCTCCTTTTATGTTTGCTATAGCACAAACAAAAATTGATAGTTCGCTTGCGGGAATTTTAAATTCACTTACACCGCTCTTTACTTTATTTATGGGACTTACCTTTTTTAAATTTAAAGCTTCCTGGTATAATATAGTAGGAGTGTTTATTGGTTTAATAGGTGCGTTAGGATTAATTTATGTAAGTAGCGGGGAAGGTGGATTTATAATTAATATTAAATATGCCTCCTTAATTATTATAGCAACCGTATGCTACGCATTTAATGTAAATTTCATAAAAATTTACTTAAAAAAAATTGACGCTTTGACTATTACAGCTCTTACCTTTTTTTATGTAGGGATACCTTCTTTGGCGTATGTTTTGATCTTTTCGGATGTCCCAAATAAATTAATCCATGAAAAGAGTGCTATTATAGGTTTGGGTTATATAACCATACTTGCTGTTGCAGGTACAGGTATTGCATTAATAGCGTTTAATAAACTAATTAAAATGAGCAGTCCGGTTTTTGCTTCATCGGTAACTTACATGATACCGGTTATAGCAATTGCATGGGGAATAATTGATGGTGAAATATTTAAACCGGTTTATATAATTTGGGTTACAATTATTTTATTAGGCATTCTGTTGGTAAACACTAAGCCCAGAAAGCATATTAACACTATTACAAAACTATTGTTTTCAAGAAAGAAAAAAAATTAACAACAATTATTTGTTAATTGGGTTTTTTTTATAATTTTGCACCTCCAAATTTCTAAGGAAATTAAACTAAAGATAATTAAACATGTATGTAGTTGTTGACATTGCCGGACAGCAGTTTAAAGTTGAACAAGGACAAGAAGTTATGGTTAACAGACTTGAAGGTGAAGAAGGAGAGAAAGTTGTATTCGACAAAGTACTTTTAGTTGATAACGACGGTAAAGTAAAAGTTGGCAAGCCTTTGGTTAAAGGAGCGGCTATTGATGCCCAGATTATCTCACACCTGAGAGATGACAAAGTTGTTGTTTTCAAAAAGAAGAGAAGAAAAAGTTATCAAAAGTCGAATGGTTTCCGCAGGGATATGAGTAAGGTGTTAATTGAAAAAATTACTGTTTAACTTGTTTGTTTTAAAGCAGGCTACTAAATATTAGAAAATGGCACATAAAAAAGGAATGGGGAGCTCCCATAACGGACGCGAATCACAAAGTAAAAGATTAGGTGTTAAAATTTTTGGAGGGCAGGGTGCAATTGCCGGAAACATAATTATACGCCAAAGAGGAACAACACATAATCCTGGCTTAAATGTAGGCATGGGTAAAGACCACACACTATTTGCACTTGTTGACGGAGTTGTGGAATTCAGAAAAAAACAAAATAATAAATCATACGTAAGTGTGGTTCCTGCTGATACCAGTAGTAATTAACAAAGAATATATAGTCAATTATTTTTTTGACTTGAAAAAAGCCCGGCTTGTTTTAACTGGCCGGGTTTTTTTATGACTAACTTTGCATAAAAATTATAAAATGCTTCAACTTAATTATATCAGAGAAAATAAAGCCGATATTATTAAACGGCTGGCTATTAAAAATTTTGATGCAGCAGAAATTGTTGACCATGTTATTAAGTTTGACGACCTTAGAAAAATAACTCAAAAGGAATTAGACGACATATTATCAACAAGCAACAAACTGGCTAAAGAAATAGGTAATCTTTATAGTTCAGAGCAACACGAAAAAGCAGAAGAAGCAAAAGAGGAATCCATAAACCTGAAAAAAACAGCAAAAGAACTTGAACAGAAATTAAATGACACTGTTAACAATCTAAACAGCTTTTTAATTGAACTGCCAAACATACCACATAACTCTGTTCCTTCAGGCAAATCGGATGCAGATAACGAATTGATGCATGAAGAAGGGGTAATCCCTGAGCTTGCTGAAGGTTCATTGCCACATTGGGATCTGGCTTCTAAATACAACATTATTGATTTCGATCTTGGCAGTAAAGTAACTGGTGCAGGATTTCCGTTTTACCGTGGTAAAGGTGCACGGTTACAAAGGGCACTTATCAATTTTTTTCTGGATGAAGCTTTAGCCCAGGACTATATAGAATATCAACCACCATTACTCATAAATTCCGATTCAGGATTTGGTACCGGACAGCTTCCCGATAAGGAAGGCCAGATGTATTTCATTAGTGAGGATGACCTATATCTAATACCAACCGCCGAAGTGCCAATTACGAATATTTATCGTAATACAATATTGAAAGAGGACGATTTCCCAATAAAAAACGTGGCATATTCAAGCTGTTTCCGTCGTGAAGCAGGTTCATATGGTAAGGATGTGAGAGGTCTTAACCGACTACATCAGTTTGATAAAGTTGAAATAGTGCAAGTTCAACATCCCGACAAGTCATATAACACACTTGAGGAAATGAAAGATCAGATTGCCGCACTTCTGAGGAAGTTAGAATTACCATTCAGGATAGTTCGGCTATGTGGTGGTGATCTTAGTTTTGCATCGGCCCTGACTTACGATTTTGAGGTTTTTTCGGCAGCACAAAAACGTTGGTTAGAAGTGAGCTCCGTTTCTAATTTTGAAAACTTTCAGGCAAACCGCATGAAACTAAGGTTTAAAGATGAAAACGGGAAATCAAGATTAGCCCATACCCTAAATGGTAGCGCTTTGGCACTTCCTCGAATTGTTGCTGCATTATTGGAAAACAACCAAAGCGAACTGGGTATAGTTATTCCCGAAGTATTAAGAAGCTACACCCGATTTGATATTATTGACTAATTATGAAGACTTTATAAATAACAATAATTGAGAATAATCGCCAAATATCTTCTATTTCTTGTCGCCATATCGGGAATAATACCTATGTCTATTGCAAGTGCCCAGGATATCCGTCAGGCAAACCCAATTCTATCTCAACAGCAACCTTACCAGCAAGATCCTATGGAAAAGCTGGCTATAAATTTTTACCGTGAGAAAGAATACGGGAAAGCGGCAGAGTTATTCGAGCAACTTTACAACATCAAGCCTGGTAATTATTATTACAATTACTATTTTAATTGTTTGATGGCTCTTAAAGATTATAAGCAGGCGGAGCGATTAGTTAAACAACAAAAGAAATTAAGCCAGAATAATTACCGCTATTTAATTGATGAAGCATATGTTGCAGATTTATCAGGAAATAAAAAAAAGTCTGACAAAATTCTTAACAAAATTTTGGAAGACCTGCCTGCGCAACGAAACCAAATTATGCAGATAACATCAGGTTTGCAATCAAAAGGATATCACAACATGGCTATTAAGGTTTTTCAGAAAGCCAGTATGATGGCCGATAATAATTATTCCTACAATTTTGAAATTGCTGATGCATATTTATACAGTGGTGATTACGATAGTATGTTTGATGGTTACATCACCTATCTAAAGCAAAACCCGGGTGATATTCAACGAATAAAGAGCAAGTTGCAAAATGTTATGCGAATGGATGTTAACAGCAATTTGTCGGAAATGCTTAAAATGAAATTATTGCAAGGGGCACAAGAAAATACCGACAATGTTCAACTATCTGAAATGTTGTTGTGGTATTCGTTGCAAACAAAAGATTTCGAGATGGCTTACCGTCAGGCAACTGCTATCGATCGCAGGTTTGGCGATCGCGACTTAGACATGCTTGAGCTTGCCAATATTGCCTTTTCAAATTACAATTTCGATATCAGCACAAAGGCTTATAACTACGTTAAAAACAAAAAGAACAGTACGCCGTATTACGAGGACAGCTATAAGGGGTATTTTTTATCTGTTGTAAAACA
Organism: Bacteroidota bacterium; assembly: GCA_014382445.1. GTDB lineage: Bacteria > Bacteroidota > Bacteroidia > Bacteroidales > F082. The sequence continues at coordinate 52,824 of JACNJS010000059.1, read as the reverse complement.
GGCGGAAGAAAATCCATATTCAAATATTAATGATTACGAAGAGCTTGAAAAAACAGGCATAATGGCAATTAATGTGCTGGGGCTTAACAATCGTACTTCAGATATTGTTACTAACCTTGCTGATATCACAGCTTTTAAATTATCGAAATATGATGATGCTGTAGAGATGATTGAAAAGGCCCTCAGTAATCATCGTCTGGATAAAAAGAATGAGGCTGAACTTAAACTAAAACTTGCTGATATACTTGTTGCTACGGGCCGAATTTGGGATGCCACATTACTATATTCGCAGGTTGAATCGGATATGAAAAACGAACCTGTGGGACATGAAGCAAAACTTAAAAACGCTAAAGTTTTTTACTATGTTGGTGAATTTGACTGGGCTGGCACAAAGCTGGATATATTAAAATCTGCAACATCGAAACTCATTGCCAATGATGCTATCGAGCTTTCCCTTTTTATCAATAATATGCGTGAAGAGGATACAATTGGCTTTGACCTTCGCAAATTTGCAGGAGCCGATTTATACACTTACCAGGGCAAGTATGATTCGGCTATGATGCTTTTAAATAAAATTGAAAAAGACCCAGCCAGTATCTATAGTATGGAATATGTGCTTTACAACAAAGCTCGTTTATATAGCAAGAGGAATGATTTCCATCAAGCTGATTCCGTTTTCAACAAGCTTATTATGAGCTATCCTGAAAGTATAAAAGCCGATAACGCATTATTTGAGCGCGCAGAGCTTCTGCGAACCCGATTAAATAATAAAGATGAGGCTTTGAAACTTTATATGATTCTTATGTCTGATTACCCTGAGAGTATTTATTCGGGAAAAGCCCGGAAAATATATAGGTTATTGAGCAAAGATGAAGTTGAAGGAGAAAGAGAAGAGGTACAAGATGAAAACATGTAAGTGAAAACGGTCAACCTTATTAAGGCATTGACTAATAACCATCAACAACTACCCATCAACAAACAATATGGTAAGGCCAAAAAAACATCTGGGGCAACATTTTTTAACCGACAACAATATTGCTCAAAAAATTGTTGACTGTCTGGATTCTAACTTCAGTAATGTTTGTGAAATTGGCCCCGGAATGGGAGTGCTTACTACTCCCCTATTAAATAAGGAGTATATTAAAGAACTAAAGCTCATTGAAATTGATGCTGAATCGATAGAACATCTTAATAATAATTTTACTGATGACAGGCTAAGTATTATTAACGCTGATTTTTTAAGAATAAATATTGACAGTATTTTTACTACACCATTCGCAGTAATTGGTAACTTTCCTTTTAATATTTCAAGTCAGATATTTTTTAAGGTTCTTGAAAACAGGAATAGTATACCGTTGGTTGTTGGCATGATACAAAAGGAAGTCGCCGAACGCATTGCGGCTCCACATGGTAATAGAACCTACGGAATAATGAGCGTATTGCTACAAAGCTGGTACGACATTGAATATTGTTTTACGGTAAATGAAAATGTTTTTTTCCCTCCTCCAAAAGTAAAGTCGGCTGTAATACGACTAAAAAGAAATTTAAATGAAAAACTTGATTGTGATGAGAAATTGTTTTTTACTACTGTAAAAACTGCATTTAACCACAGGCGAAAAACACTACGGAATGCATTAAAACCTCTTCTTCCTAATATACAACAGTCTGACCACAAATTTTTCTCACTGCGAGCTGAGCAGTTATCACCGGTTCAATTTGTTGAACTAACACAGGTTGTTGAGAACCTGTCAAAATAGAATAAAACACTTGAAAAGGTCACTAAGGGGGAAAAATAAACGTTGTTTTAGTTTACATTTAATTAAAAGCTATTTGCTTTACCGAAACTGATTAATTACGAAATTTGCAAATATACCTTTCAAACAATGCACTTTATTGGTTAGTTAGCAAAAATGCCAAGACCAAGATTAGAAATCATAAAAAATATGTAACTTGCAAAAAAATAGAGAGCAATGGGACACTTAACAATCAGCAGTAAGATACTAGATAAATATTTTGGTTTTCTTATAAACTTAGACAATAACTCAAAAAAACGACTAATAATAAGACTTACTGAATCAATTGAAACAGAAAAGAAAGAAAATATCGACTTGAATTTGTTATACGGAGCATGGACTGATGATCGAGACTCGGATGAAATAATTAGTGAAATTAGGAATTCGAGAATTGAAAAACAAAATAATGCTGAGTTATAATGAAATACTTACTTGACACGAATATTTGCATCCATTTTTTTAAAGGAAAATTTGACCTAATAGACAAACTAACCGAAATAGGAATAGAGAACTGTGCTATATCAGAAATAACACTTGCGGAATTAATCTTTGGCGCAGAAAATAGTGCAAACCCAAAAAAGAATCATGACTTAATTGAAAAATTAGTTGCACAAACGACGATTCTACCAATTTTCAATTCTATATTACAGTATGGACAACAGAAAGCTAGATTAAGAAAGAAAGGAAAAATGATAAGCGACTTTGACCTCTTAATTGGCTGTACCGCAATTGAGAATAACTTAGTAATGGTGACAGAAAATCTTAAAGAATTCAACAGAATTCATGGAATCAAGATTGAAAATTGGGTCAAAAGAAAATAAGGCACATTTTGCTAACAACAGCTCATACGCCATAGCCGCGGCAATGGCTTCGTAGAAAATTAATTCTTAATTTTGAAGTGTCAGCACAAACTCAAAAATCAACAAAAAAGCGGCAACGGCGCATAGCAAATCCGTTGAAAAATATTACAGTAAAGAAGATAGAATTCTACGGTTGTATATGGTGAAGTTATGTGGTGGTGGTAGCGTTACGCAAAGATATTACGCGTCGCAAACAAGCGCGAGTGGGGTGGTAAGCTAGCACATGTTGGGGTACGCAGTAATCCGATATCTAAAATTCAATCTACTACGCAAGAACCTTTATCGCAGTAGCCTTAAATGAAACCCAGGCTTCAGTGCCTACCTGAAAGTTAAATCTCTGTAATGAGCTTTGTGAAATAACAACAGATAACTCGATTCCGATATCAATAATAACTTCATAATTCATCATATAAGGGATAATCTGCTTTATAACGCCTTTGAAATTGTTTGTTGCACTTGATTCAATCTTGCTATTTGATAGTATAATTTCTTCTCCCCTGATAATGATTTTGCCTCTTTTAATTTGCTCATTATTAGAAACATTAATTTCAAATTTCCCATTAATCCGTGCAGTATTAATTGGGGAAAATACTGCGGTAAAAAAATTCTTTATTCCGGTGAAATTGGCAACAAACTCGTTAAAAGGTTTTTGAAACACATCTTTAGTAGTTCCTTTTTGAATTATCGCGCCTTCATGCATTACAGCAACTTTATTCGACAAAGCAATTGCTTCTTCATAATTATGCGTTACGTGTAATATAGTAACTCCACTTTGATTAATTTGTCGTAATAAAACTCTCAAACCACCTTGTAGCTGTACATCAAGTGAAGCTAAGGGTTCATCGAGCAGTAAACAATCGGGTTTTGAAACCAGCATACGTGCCAATGCAACACGTTGTAATTCCCCACCCGATAATTTCTGTGTATTTCGATCCAATAGGTGTGTTACTTTGGTTAATTCGGCGTATTGATTTACTAACCGTTCTTGTTCACTTTTAGCAATGTTTTTAGCTTTAAATGAATATGCAATATTTTGTTTTACAGTTAAATGCGGAAAGATTGAATGATCCTGAAAAACGATGCCTACTTTTCTGTTATGTATTTTTTTATTGGTTATATCCTCATCATTTAAATAAACAGTGCCTGAGTCCTGTTTTATCATCCCAGCAATAATTTCAAGCAGTACAGTTTTACCAACACCCGATTTTCCTAAAAGAACATAGTAATCTCCTTTGTTAAGTTCAAGATTAACATCTTTAAGTTGAAAATCACCTAATTTTATTGATATATCAACTAACTTAAGCATTACCTGATTTTTTTTCTTTTGCAAGTGTTCTTAAGAATATGAAGAACACCAGACAAACAATTATAAATACTACAGAAACAGGTCGTGCATATTTCAGCCCAAATGCTCCAAACCGTTCATAAATAAGCACAGGTGTTACCATGGGGTGATAAGCCACAATTATTACCGCTCCAAACTCACTTAAACCACGTGCAAACATCATGATTAATCCCGACAGAATATTTTTCCATGCCAATGGTAACGAAATTGTAAAAAATACCTTCATTGGAGAAACCCCAAGATTTAACGCTGTTTTTTCAAAGCGTACCGGAACATTCTCAAATCCATCACGGGCAGCATTAATTAAAAATGGGATACTTACAAATGCCATAGCTAAAGCAATACCTATAGGATGGCCAACAAAATTAAGACCTACCGATGAAGCCAATTTTCCTAATACCGAATCGCGGGATATAAAACCAAGTATTGCAATGCCGGCTGCCGAATGCGGTATTACAATTGGCAAATCAATAATACCATTAACAATGTTCTTAAACCTGAAATCTATCCGGGCCAAAAAGTATGATAACGGAATAGCTCCTATTGCAAAAAACAAAGTGGCTAAAAAAGAAACTTTTAATGTTAGCCAAATACTGTCCTGTACTTCTGGATCTTTTGATGTTTCGAATAATTGAAGTGGAGTTGTTGCCAAAAACATACTAAGCAACGGACTAATAATAAATAGTAGTACCAGACCGCCAAGTACTAATATAACAATATCAAAAGTTCTTAGTTTGTTTTTGTACATCTTTTATGTTTATTTACTACGGAATATGTTTTGCGTATTGCTTAAGCTGCTCAGGGATCGCACTATATGTTTCCGAATACATAGGAATAGTTGATGGTTGCCCATTTTCTTCCATAATTTTAATACCTCCATTTTGTGACAAAGCAAAATCAACAAATTTTTGAGCAAGTTTTTTATTTGGGGCATTATCGAGTACGGTAATGCCATAAACCATGGGTTGACCTGTTTTAGTAATTATAGATCCGGGAGTTTTTCCCGTAATATTTGTTTTTGCCTTACTATAAAAATCACTTAATCCGGGGTCTTTTAAATTAATTGAATCAGGAAGTATAACATAATTTAATTTATGTTGTTCTGCTACCGAACGATATAAAAAAATGTAATCAACGTTATTTGACTCCAATAAGGCCAATAAATCAACTTCTTTGGGTCGTATATATTCCTGATTTTTCTTCAGTACATTTTCAGTTAATCCATGTTGATTATAGTAATCTTCTGCCAGTTGAGTTGTTAACACAGTACGGTATCCACACGGGTCGGAGTTAGGATCGGATCGTCCAAATAATACATCATCACGCAATAATATTTCATACCAGTTTTGAGCATTTATTTCTTCTGAAAAAGCGGAAGCCTTGTGGTAAACAATTGCCATTTCATTACTGGCAAACTTTATGTTCCAACTTGCATAATCAGGGATTAACATTTCATCTATTATAGTATAATCTGCTGAAACTATAATGTCACAATCCCTTTTTAAATCAGTTATTTTTCTGGCACACTTAACACTACCTTCCGCTTCAAGTAGTATCTCAACATTTGTGTTTTCCTTTTCAAAAGCACCTTTCATTTGCTTAAAAGGAACCGATAAACTTCCCGCATGGAAAATAATAAGCTGCTTATTTTCTGCGTGTGTTTCCTTACTGTTACTATTACAACCTGATAAAACCGATCCTGATAAAACAATTGCAAATAAAAAAATAATTTGTCTCACGTCTTTATCATTTAGTATATATGGATATGCAAAAGTATACATATCGATTGAATTACAAAACAATTACACGATTAAAATTTCCTTTACCATTGGTAAAATGGCAAAGGATTTTTCTTACTTTCACACCCTTAAAAAACCGAAATGCGTTTAATAATCGTTGCATTATTGCTTTTACTTGTTAACATCTCATGTTACTCAAATGAAACCGACATATTTACAAATCAAAATATAGAGATTACATTTCCCGAAATCATTGTTAAAAATGTTCAACAAGATATTGATATTAGAATAATCGATGAAAAAATTGCCCGGAGTTTTAACAAAAAGCAAGTTGATGTAATAATATCAGGAACAAAAATAGAAGCAGAAGTTATAAACGGTGTAATAATCCTTCCCTATACATTTGACACTAAAGAAACATTAACCATTAGCATCGGAAGTTTCACTCATTCTGAACCTGTTAACCCTATCCCTTTATGGTTTTCAATTCTGCCTCCGTTAATTGCAATTTTAATTGCCCTTGTAATCCGCGAAGTGTATACTGCATTATTTGCAGGTATTTGGGTAGGAACAACAATTATTTATTTCTATAAAGGTTCTTTGTTTTTAGTTGCTCTTTTTAAAGGTTTGTTGGCGATACTTGATACTTACATTATTCAATCGCTTAACAACAGCGGACACTTGGCCATAATCCTGTTTTCAATGATAATCGCGGCTACGGTTAGCCTGATTTCAAAAAACGGCGGTATGAAAGGTGTTGTAACCCGACTATCAAAGTATGCCACTAGTCCGCGTTCCGGATCATTTATTACCTGGCTGCTCGGACTGATTATATTTTTCGATGATTATGCTAACACTCTGGTGGTAGGCAATACAATGAGGCCTCTTGCTGATAAATTACGTATTTCCCGCGAAAAACTATCATATATAATTGATTCTACGGCTGCTCCGGTAGCTTCTGTAGCCTTTGTTACAACATGGATTGGTGCCGAGTTAAGCTATATTCAGGATGGAATTAACACGCTGAACATAAATGAGTCGGCATATGGTGTGTTTTTTAACTCACTTGCATATTCATTCTATCCTTTCTTTACATTGGCTTTTGTTGTTATTCTTATCTGGAAAAAGGTTGATTATGGGCCTATGCTTAAAGCCGAAAAGCGTGCAAGGCATGATGGCTCATTATCAGCCAATAATAACTCTATCGATGCTGAGATTGCGTATGATCTTATAGAAGAAATATCAGCAAAAAAGGGCGTGACTCCTAGAAGTCTGAATGCGGTTATTCCCATATTAGTTATTATTATAGGAACTTTATCGGCCTTGCTATATACTGGTTGGAACCAGCAAGTGTGGAATAATAACTCAGTAAGCTTTTTCGAAAAACTATCAGAAACCATTGGTCAGGCTGATTCATATATTGCTCTGCTATGGGCTTCGCTGGGAAGTTTGTTTACTGCATTGGCATTAACTTTATCGCAACGCCTGTTAAGCTTAAAAGATGCTGTTGAAAGTATAATTCAAGGGTTTAAAACAATGTTGCCTGCTATTATGATACTTACGCTTGCGTGGTCGGTTGCATTGATTACCGAACATATGCATACTGCCGATTTCATTTCGGGACTTTTAATGGATGCATCGGTATCACCCTACCTGCTTCCTGTTATAACATTTATTATTGCAGCCCTTGTTTCGTTCTCCACCGGAAGTTCATGGGGTACAATGGCCATACTTTATCCTTTAATATTGCCATCGGGTTGGCTGCTTGCTGAAAACTCAGGTCTGGATTATGACACCACTCTTTCAATTTTTCATAATCTGGCAGCAGCTGTGCTAACTGGGTCGGTGCTGGGCGACCATTGCTCACCAATTTCCGATACCACAATATTAAGCTCACTTGCAAGCTCTTGCCCTCATATCGAACACGTACGCACTCAGCTTCCATATGCATTAACAACTGGTGCAGTCGCGATATTTTTGGGAACTTTACCTGCCTCATTTGGAATATCACCCTGGATATTATTCCCAATTGGAATTGGTGGTTTGTATTTAGTTATTCACATTTTCGGGAAGCCATCGGAGAAGATAAAAGTTGTGGATTAGGTTGTTTGGTGGTAGTGTTACAAACGCAAAAAGTATTGCAAACTCGTTGCAAACGAGCGCAAGCAGAGTCGTGAGCGCGAGATCGCGAGATATCTCAACTAATACCCACCATGCTCCGACCTTCTGATAATCTCATCCTGGAGCTCTTCTCCCAGATCATTAAAATAATCGCTGTAACCGGCAACTCGTACAATTAGATCTTTGTGGTCTTCGGGATGTTTTTGCGCTTCTAGCAGTTGTTTGGTTGTAACCACATTAAACTGAATATGATGACCGTCTAACCTAAAATAAGCTCTAATAAGATGCACAAGCGAATCCAGTCCTTTTTCATCTTCCAATAATGCCGGAGTAAATTTTTGGTTCAGCAACGTGCCACCTGTTTTAAGATGGTTGATTTTGGATGCTGACTTTAGAACCGCTGTTGGTCCTTTTCTGTCGGCTCCCTGAAAAGGTGATATTCCTTCTGATAATGGTTTATAGGCTAGTCGGCCATCGGGAGTTGCACCGGTTACACTTCCGAAATATACGTGCGATGTGGTTGGCAACATGTTTATTCGAAAATGACCTCCTACTATGTTCGGTCTTCCATCAACGGCATTCAGAAAAATATTGAAAATGCTTACAGCTTGCTCATCTGCATAATCATCATCGTTGCCATACTTTGGAGTATGATTAATTAGTTTGTTACGTAATTTCAGCTGGTTTTCAAAATTTGCTAGTGTTGCGTTTACCAGTTCCTTAAACCCTATATTTTTCTCATCAAAAACATTATATCTAATTGAAGTTAAAATATCTGTAAGGCTTCCCAATCCAACTCCCTGAATATAACTTGTATTGTATCGAGCTCCTCCATTATTATAATCAGTTCCTTTTTCAATACAATCATCGATTAAGAGTGATAGAAATGGAACCGGTAAATTTTCAGCCCAAATTTGGTCGATAATATTTGTGCCTTTAACTTTTATATCAACAAAATAATTTACTTGCTTTTCAAAAGCATCTAACACCTGATTTAAATCCTTAAACTCTGACATATATCCTGTGTTTAGCCCAATCATTTTCCCGGTACTGGGATCAATGCCATTATGCATTGTTATTTCGAATATTTTAACAAGATTAAAATAACCTGTCAATATATAGCACTCAGTTCCAAAAGCACCTGTTTCAACACAGCCGCTGGCACCTCCATTGCGCGCATCTTCAATTCTTTTTCCCTGATACAGTAGTTGTTGAATAATTGCATCGGTATTGAATACAGATGGTTGTCCGAATCCGGTTTTAATTATTTGTGCTGCACGTTTAATAAACTCGTCAGAGTTCTTTTTGCTAACCTGTATCATTGAGCTGGGCTGCAATAGTCGCATTTCTTCAATTACGTCCAGAATTATAAATGTAAGTTCATTAACAGCATCACTACCATCCTCCTTAACCCCGCCAAGATTTATAAGTGCAAAATCAGTGTAAGTGCTGCTTTCTTTGGCGGTTATACCAATTTTTGGTGGAGAAGGATGATTGTTAAATTTAATCCAAAACGCTTCCAGAAGTTCAATCGTGCGTTCTTTTGTAAGAGTTCCCTCATCTATTTCTTTACGATAAAATGGATAAAGATGCTGATCGAGCCTGCCGGGATTAAAACTATCCCATGGATTAACTTCCGTAATAACACCAATATGAATAAACCAATAATGTTGTAGTGCTTCATGAAAAGTTTCGGGAGCATTGGCAGGAACTTTCCTGCATATGGAAGCCATCTGCATAAGCTCAATTTTCCTGTATTCATCAACCTCTTTTTGAGCCAATTTATCAAGCTCATCAGCATGGCGGTTTGCAAACATAATGATAGCACTAGCTGCAATATCCATTGCTTTCAACTCTTCATGTTTGGTGTATGCCTTTTTATCATTAAGGTAGTCGAGACCTGCAATGCTGATGTCTATTTCCTTTTTCAAATCGAGAAATCCTTTAGTAAACATTTTCTTGCCAAGAACTGTATGTCCGGGCGCCCGCTGCTCCTGAAACTCAGTAAATACACCTGCCTCATAAGCATCAATCCAGTTGTTATCTATGATTGAGAATATTTTCTCCCTGTTAGTAAGGCCTTTCCAGAAAGGAATAACAATGTTTTTATAAGCTGATCTGGTTTCATCATCAACCCTGAACCACACTTTTGGTCGGGTATCAAGGATGTGCAAATCTTCTAAAGAGTGAAGGTTTATTTCGGGATAAGTGGGAACAGCTTTTGGAGCGGAGCCACGCTCGCCAACAATTAGCTCATCATCTAAAATACATATCGATTTATTACTAAGTATATGGTTAAAAGCCAAAGCCCTCCTTTCGGGAACACTGAACTGTTGGCATAGTTCACTTTTGTAGAATTCGGTTATCAGTAATGCTCTTTCGGCCGATATTCGTGGTTCAGCATTTTGACTTTGTTCTCTTAGCTTTTTGATCCTCTTGTTCATGATTTTTTTGATTCAATTTACATATTGCTCGTTAAAGTTTGCCTTTATAATCTTAGATTTTAATATTTCGCCCCTCCTGGCTTGCCAGTATTTAAATACAAGTAATTATCCTCCAATGCTTGTACTGAAGCCTGCATCTGTAAACATATTCATAATTTTGGTTACATCATTGGTAGCAGGTTCCTGAAATCCATTCATCTTAAAATCAATTCCAGTTCGTTCATACTTATGTTTTCCTATTTTATGATAAGGGAGAATGCTTATGGGGTGTGAGCTCTTTCGTTTTGACAGAAAATCCATCATCCTGAGTAAATTGCTTTCATCATCATTTATTCCGGGAATTAGGGGGAAACGAATCCATATATCTTTTCCCATTTCATCAAGTAATTTCAAATTCTTAAGGATTAACTTATTATTTACGCCAGCATATTTGATATGTTGATCATTATCCATATGTTTCAAATCAAACAAAAATAAGTTTGTTAACGATGCTATATTCAAAAGCTTATCGCTATTTATATTTCCTGTTGTATCGATGCAAGTGTGTATTTCAAGTTTTCTACATTCTTTTAACAATGCCAGTACAAAATCGTATTGCAATAATGGCTCACCTCCCGAAAGAGTTATGCCTCCACCCGACTCTTCAAAAAAAACTATATCTTTTTTTATTTCATTCAACAGTTCAGCAACAGAATATTTTTTGCCAATAGTTTCTACATCACGAACTTTTACGCCATCAATAATTTCTTCCTTTTCAATGGAAAAAATATCAGCACTTCGGCTTTCAGGGTTGTGACACCACCAACACAACAATGGGCAGCCCTTGAAAAAGATGGTTTGACGAATGCCGGGGCCATCGTGAATTGCAAAATTTTTTATATCGAAAATAATTCCGTGCATGGGGAATGGGTAATAGTTATATGTTATAAGATATTTGGCGGAATACTTACCTGCAACAGGATTCAACCTTTCAGTTTTTATCAAACTGAAAGGTTTAGGTAATCATCAAAAAATCCAGCACTCGAACAGACCTTTATCGAGGTTGTGAGAAATTTGATTATGAATAAAATGACGTGTCATGGTATCAGAAATATGCTACAAAAGTAATGAGAGTTTAGATATTTGTCAAGTAGGATGCAAGAAAACAACTATCACCCGATATTACAACAACTCATTAGCAAGATTAGCCAACTCCGAACGTTCTCCTTTTTCAAGCCTTACGTGTGCATAAATATCGTGATATTTGATCTTGTCAATCAACACCGAAAGTCCGTTTGACTGCGAATCGAGATATGGTGTGTCAATTTGATAAATATCGCCTGTAAAAATAATTTTGGTGTTTTCTCCGGCACGGGTTATAATGGTTTTTACTTCATGAGGAGTGAGGTTTTGCGCCTCATCAACAATAAAGCAAATATTTGATATGCTTCTTCCTCGAATATAAGCCAGTGGAGTTATCATCAGTTTTTCACTTTCAATAGCATCACTGATTCGTTTATGTTCGTTATCCTGCTCACCAAACTGACTTTGAATAAATTTTAAATTATCCCACAATGGCTCCATGTAAGGATTTATTTTCTCATGAATATCTCCTGGCAGATAACCAATGTCTTTATTACTAAGTGGAACAATTGGTCGGGCAAGATAAATTTGCTTAAAATTCCGCCTTTGTTCCCATGCTCCTGCCAGTGCCAATAAGGTCTTTCCTGTTCCAGCAACACCCTGTAAGGTAACTAGCTTAACTTCAGGATTCATGATAGCATGTAGGGCAAAAACTTGCTCGGCATTTCGCGGTATAATCCGCGAGACGCTCCGTTTTTCAACGCGCTCAACACGCTTAGTAACAGAACTATAATATGCCAATGCGGAGGAGTTTGCACTCTTCAATATAAAATAATGGTTGGCTACCGGTGTGTTGATATTAATCTCATTTGAATCACAGTACCCCTGTGAATATAGTTTGTCGATTGCTGCTGAATCAACATTTTCAATTGTTGAACTTCCTGTATAAAGCGATTCGATGTTCTTAACCTTGCCGGTTTCAAAATCCTCGGCTTGCAAACTCAATGATTTTGCTTTAAGCCTCAGGTTTATATCTTTACTTACAAGTATTACTTTTCTTTTTGGATAGTCCTCTTTAAGTTTTATTGCAGCATTAAGAATTCTGTGATCGGGTTTATTATCATCAAAAATTTCACGGGCATCAAGATTACTATGCTCATTCATAACAACCTTAAACTTACCCTTTTCCGGTCCATTTAACCGTTTCCAGTTTTTCATAGTCGATTTACCCGAAATGCTGTCCAAAAATCTAATGAATTCTCTGGCTTCAAAATTTTTGTTCGTATTCCCTTTCTTAAAATTGTCAAGCTCCTCAAGTACGGTAATGGGAATGGCTACGTCGTTATCACCAAATTCATTTATAGCATTATGGTTATATAATATCACCGAAGTGTCGAGCACGAAAATCTTTTTGCTATCGGCTGTTTGGTTGTCTTCAATCTTTCTTTTTGCCATATCTCGAATATTTCTTTGAATTCAAACATGTAAATTTAAATATTAAAAGTGTGTTTTGCAGGCTGGATAAATGGAGTTTCGAACATATTTTAGTTGACAAGATTCAATTACCTTTGTTGTTTTATCAGATTAAGTATATGGGATCACAAAAAAAATTGTTTCTGCTTGATGCAATGGCATTAATTTACAGGGCATATTTTGCTCTTAGTAAAAATCCACGTATTAATAGCAAAGGACAAAACACTTCAGCCATTCTGGGGTTTATAAATACATTATATGATATTCTGAAAAATCAAAATCCAACACATATTGGGGTTGCTTTCGACACGAAAGCTATTACTTTTCGCCATGAGAATTTTGCAGAATATAAAGCTAACCGGGAGAAAATGCCAGAGGATTTGGCAGCATCCATCCCATATATCATGAAAATACTTAAAGGCTTTAACATTCCTATTCTGATGGTTGACGGCTTTGAAGCAGACGATATTATTGGCACACTGTCGAAAAAAGCAGAAGCTGCCGGCTTTACAACATATATGATGACTCCTGACAAGGATTTCGGACAGTTGGTGTCGGATAATATTTTCATGTACAAACCTGCCCGTATGGGAAATAAACCTGAAATATGGGGAGTTTATGAAGTTTGTGAACGTTTTGGAATTACCTCACCTAAGCAGTTGATTGATATATTAGGATTATGGGGTGATGCGTCTGACAATATACCAGGAGTGCCGGGTATTGGTGAAAAAACTGCCATAAAACTAATCAGCGAATTTGACAGTGTTGAAAACCTACTTAATAATACAGATAAACTAAAAGGAAAACAAAGAGAAAATGTCGAAAATTTCTCTGAGCAAGCTCTCATGTCAAAACAGCTTGCGACCATAGAATTAGATGTTCCTATTGATTTTAACCAAGATGACCTTAAAAGAGAAGAACCTAATATTGATTATCTTAAAAAACTATTTGATGAGCTTGAGTTCAGGAATTTTGCCAAACGATTTTTTACAGATACAAGCATTGAAGATATAGAAAAACCTGTTCAGGGATCGCTTTTTAATAATGAGGGAAACTCAACCGAACAAGGAAGTCTTAAAAATATTAGTAATACAGAGCATAATTATCAGCTTGTTGATACTATCGATAAGGCCACTGAGCTTGGTGAAAAACTGCTAGCCGAAAAAATTATTTCCTTCGATACCGAAACTACCGGTCTCGATCCTAACAACTCAGAGCTGGTTGGCATGTCATTTGCTGTTAAACCGCACGAGGCATGGTATATTCCAATTCCTGAAAACTTTCATGAAGCCGAAAAAATAGTTAAGGTATTTAAACCTGTACTAGAATCAGAAAATATCATTAAAATCGGACAGAACATTAAATTTGATATTAGTATTATGTCGTGGTACGACGTTAAAGTGGCAGGACCGTTTTTCGACACAATGATAGCCCACTATTTGCTACAACCTGATATGCGTCATAATATGGACGTACTATCGGAAACTTATCTAAAATACAAGACTGTTTCGATTGAAGAACTAATTGGTAAAAAAGGGAAAAATCAATTGAGCATGCGTAATGTTGATATTGAAACAGTAAAGGAATATGCTGCTGAAGATGCCGATATTACTTTACAACTGAAAGATGTTTTTGAGCCTGAATTAAAAAAAACAGGGACTTACAAGCTGTTTGATGAAACTGAAATGCCTCTTTTGCCTGTACTTGCATCTATGGAAGCCGAAGGGATAAAGTTAGATGTGTCGGCGTTAAATGAATTTAGCTTACTGCTTGCGCAAGAAATTACCAAGATTGAGATTGCAATTTTCGAGATTGCAGAAATCGAATTTAATATTTCATCTCCAAAACAATTGGGAGAAATACTTTTCGAAAAACTGGCAATAACCGGAAAGCCGAAGAAAACAAAAACAGGGCAATATAGAACCGGAGAAGATGTGTTAACTAAACTGATCTATAGGCACCCTATTGTTGAAAAAATATTGGAGTACCGATCATTAACAAAGCTAAAATCAACATATGTTGATGCTCTTCCCGCGATTGTAAATCAGCGTGACGGCCGTATCCACACATCCTTTAATCAGGCAGTTGCAGCTACCGGGCGATTAAGTTCGAATAACCCTAACCTTCAAAATATCCCGATAAGAACAGAAAAAGGAAGAGAAATACGTAAAGCCTTTATTCCAAGAAATGAGGAATTTTTGCTGCTTGCAGCCGACTATTCGCAAGTTGAATTGCGCATTATTGCTCATCTTAGTAAAGATCAAGGAATGATTGACGCGTTTAAAGAAGGCCTCGATATACACACAGCCACGGCAGCAAAAGTTTACGGAGTTGAATATAATGACGTAACCAAAGAAATGCGCAGCAGGGCAAAAACGGTTAACTTTGGGATTATTTATGGCATATCGGCATTTGGTTTAAGCGAACGGATGGGCATACCTCGTGGCGAGGCTGCAGATATAATAAACAACTATTTTGAAAAATACCCTGGTGTAAAAAAGTTCATGAACAACACAATAGCTTTTGCTAAAGAACATGGATGGGTTGAAACAATTTTGGGACGCAGACGCTATCTGAAGGATATAAATTCGGCCAATGCAATTGTTAGAGGCTTTGCTGAACGAAATGCCATAAACGCACCAATACAAGGATCGTCAGCCGACATGATAAAGATTGCAATGATCAATATCTATAGTGAATTAACAAAGAAAGGATTAAAAACAAAGATGATTCTTCAGGTGCATGATGAGCTGGTTTTTGATTTATTTAAAAATGAAGAAAAAATAGTGAGGTCGATCGTTGAGGAGAAAATGATGAACGCAATTAAGCTTGAAGTTCCTGTTGTTGTTGACATTAATGTTGGGAAAACATGGCTGGAAGCGCATTGAAAATGAATGATTTATTATTTTTGATGCGTTAGTTAGCATTTGAAAAAGATGTTGCCAAGAATACTAAGGATTAACACTACAAGAAATGGAAAATAAATATTGGAACGAAGAATGGAAAGTTATTGAATTGGGGTCATATATCTGATAAATAATACATAATGAAACTTGGCGAACTGATGAAGCAATCCAGCAATATAATATTAACCTTAGATGCCGGCGGGACAAACCTGGTTTTTAACGCTATTGATGCTCAAAACAATATTAGCGCCGATACTGTACTGCCGGCTTCATCAAAAACTCTTGATGAATTCCTGCAAAAACTTTTATCGGGGTTTCATACCATAAACCAAAAAACAGGCAATAAAGCCAATGCCATTAGCTTTTGTTTTCCCGGCCCTGCTAATTATCAAAATGGCATTATTGGTGATTTGGAAAATCTTCCATTCTTCAAAGGTGGAGTGGCATTGAAACCGATGCTTGAGAGAGAATTTAAATTGCCCGTGTATATTAATAATGATGGCGATCTTTTTACACTTGGCGAAGCTATTAATGGATTATTGCCCTTGATAAATACAGCGCTGAAAGAAAATGGCAATACAAAACAATATCGCAACTTACTTGGTATAACATTGGGAACGGGAACAGGGGGTGGAATTATAATTAATGGTGAATTGCTTATTGGTGATAACTCTGCCGGTGCCGAAATTAACCGCTCCAACAACTTTTTAAATCCCGAAATGAGTATTGAGGAAACCCTCAGCATTCGTGGAATTAAGCACCTTTATTGTGAGGCTTCAGGGATTGAGCCTGATTTGTGTCCGGAACCAACCGAAATTTTTGAAATTGGTACCGGTCAAAGAAAGGGAAATACTGAGGCTGCAATTAAAGCATGGGAGACTTTTGGAGTAGTTCTCGGCCAAACTCTTGCAAATGCAATAACATTAATTGATGGACTTATAGTAATTGGTGGAGGACTTTCGGGTGCACATTCCCTTTTCCTGCCAAAAGCAATAGAAGAAATGAATGGTAGTTTCAGAAAATTAAACGGGGAAACTGTTCAACGATTAGAAACTTTCGCATACAATTTTGAAAATCCGGATTGTATGAGAGATTTTTTGCAGCATGATGAAGTTAGAATAGATGTCCCGTATTCAAACGATAATGTGTCATATTCCTCTATTAAAAAAGTTGGAGTTGGCATTAGCAGGCTTGGAACATCAAATGCTGTAGCCGTTGGCGCTTTCGAATTTGCCAACAAAAAGATTTCAGGATAATTTAGTGAATTTTAAAAGCATCGAACGAAACAGTGTGGTCAATAAATAATGTATCGCTTCGATAATGATATATTTTGGCTGTTCCCGACAACTTATAATCATTTCCGTTTTTAGATAGAAAAGACAGAGATAGTTGTTTATTTTGTTGAAATTAACAAAACAGTTGTTTATATTTGCAACCATAATCAAACTAAAAACCATACAAATGAAAAAATTATTAGTATTAAGCTTGGCAATTGTAGGATTTTTTATGTTTTCAGGATGTTTAAATCCACAACCCAAAGTGGTTGAGGAAGAAGTAATTACTGAGGATAGTATTAATATTGCTGTACCTGATTCAGTTATTATATTAGAGCCTGATTCTCTGATAATATTAGAGGACGAGGGAGAAGTAATTGAGGAATAGCAGTAACTACAGCAGGTTAGCAAAAGCATTTATGATGGCTAACCTTTACATTACTCTTTAGGATTCCAACCTGAGGCAGGCGGGAATTCTGAAGGGTTCTGTTTATATTCTAATTCAGTAGTTTTTGAGGCTTTCAGTATGATATCATCCTCGGCAACTTTTGTGGCTGGCAATAATATAGCATTTTGCCTTTAACAGGAAAAATACTGTCTTTTTTCATTTGATATCTATTTCTTAACTGCGGTTTTAAGTATTCCTGATTTTATTATAGTTAGTTTAAAATTTGAAGAAATATTTTTTTAAGTTCATCAGATATCCAATGCAGATGATGATTCAATGCATCAATAACTTGTTCAGGTTGATCTGAGTAAATTATTATCGGAATAAAATGTTCGTTTATAATCTTTGCGTTTTTTCCAAACTGCATTGACACCAAGACTTTAACTCCTTTAGCTTTCAAATTTAATTTCCATAAACAAATCATTAATTGTCAAGCATAAATTCTTTAATCTCAAACATATTACCATTTAAATCATGTACAAAAACTAAATCGCCGTACTCCCTTTCTATTTTAATTATAGGATAATTTTTATCAACTGCTTTTTTCATTATTAACTCCCTATTAATTACAGAAATGCAAATATGACCGAAACTATGATATTTTTTCTCATCACTAACAAATATCTCCAAAATAAAACTATCATTCTTTACTATATAAACTGGAACATCGGAATCAGCCTTAAAAATAGCTTTAGAAAGCTCAGCATTTAAAGTAAATGTTTTTACTAACTCCATTTGGAGGATACCCTGATAAAACTCCTTAATTTCTTTCTGAGAATTTATCGTAAGTGCTATATGTTCTAATTTCATATTTACAATTTACTTATTTGTAACTAAGCAGTGTTGTCAATAAAAGGTTTCAATTGAGGAATAACAAGAAATAAATACCTATAATCCCCTGCTTGAAGGGGTGCAGTGGTAGGTTTATAAACATACTTATTTATTTATTGATTTTTCGGTCGTGACACTGATTAGTTACACTTATTTTAATTATTATTTAAAATGGTTAAATTATTTTACCAGATGTATTAATCATACGATTTTCTGATTGTTTCACTATCTAAAGTAGTCTCAATTAGTTTTTGCCACTCATCAGGAATCCGAACAACAATCAGATTGAGCCATTATACTTTTTTGAGGTCGCCTTTTATAAAAGCAGCATATGCTTGTTTAACGGTCATTTCGCCTGCCCCAACATATGTAGTAATACCTGTTTTGTTCATTACTGCTGCGGCATTGCCTCCCGGACCGTTTCCAGTTATCAGTACATCAGCTTTTAGTTCAAATAATTTTTGCGCTGTTTTTGGTCCGGCACCGTGAGCATCATTTCCGGTATCCCTGTTATCGTAACTGGTAACCTCCTTTTTAGTTTCGTCATAAAATACAAAGTATTCAGTTCTTCCAAATCTTGGGTCCATTTCCGAATCCCAATTTGTTCCTTTTGTTGTAAATGCTATTTTCATTATTCTTTTTTTTTATGATACGTTTTTTAATATGGTATTCCAACTATCTGTAACTAATTCCTTTAACCGGCCACTTGAATATTCAACAATGGTTTGGCCGTTGGTCATCGCTTTTGTGAAATCCTCATCATATGGCAGATTAGATATATGGACAATGTTTTCTTTAATTAGATATTCTTTTATTTCTGAAGTTATTTTTTTATTGATATCGTATTTATTGATTATACATCCGGTTTTGATATTAAATTTCTTAACAAGTTCATATACCCTCTTTAAATCATGAAATCCTGATACAGAAGGTTCGGTCACAAGTACCACGAATTTAGCTCCTGAAAGTGATGAAACCACCGGACAACCAACACCGGGTGAGCCGTCAACAATTACATAGTCCTTAAACTCATCTTCAGCAATTTCCTTTGCTTCGTTTTTAACTTTAGCAACAAGCACGGCAAACGATGCTGTAAGTGATGTTTTACCTGTGCCTCCTTTTCCTGAGATAACTACAATTTCCTTCATACTGTTGGCTGCTGTATTTGATTCATTATGAAGTTTTTGATATTTTCCAATTGTTGCTTTACTTCAGGAAACTCCTTATATATCAGATTACCTGACGAATAGAGTTCTGCTATCTGCCTGCTGTTGGGTATTTTTGCCAAAAGAGGAATACTTTCCTTTTCACAATATGCTATAACATCATCGTTTCCTATACCGTACCGATTTACAACTACGCCAAAGTTTTTCCTGAGTTCCTTCATTGTTTCAACAGCTAGTTTAAGGTCGTGGAGGCCAAAAGGTGTGGGCTCAGTAACAAGTATTACAAAATCTGCATCCTTTGTTACTTCAATTACCGGACATGATGTTCCGGGAGGAGAATCAAATAATTTAATTATGAAATCCGAAAAATTATCATCAACGAATTTATTGGTTTGAGCAATAAGAGGAACAGCCTGTTCTTCTCCTATATCCAGCCTGCTCTCTATAAAATTAAGGTTATCTTTTTGATAATGTGTTAATTGACCTATCTTTTTGTTTACCATCGGTAATGATGATGTGGGGCATAATTCGGAGCAAGCATAACAGCTATGGCACAGTTCCGGAAACACCATGATATTAGGACCCAGCTGTATAACTGCATGAAAGTTACATGATTTCTGGCAATTTCCGCAAAGAGTACAAGTATCTTCATTCCATTGCGGAATCATTTTAAACTTTTTTTCACGATGCACAATGTCGCCTTTAATGAACAAGCCGGAATTTGGCTCCTCTACATCCAGATCACATAGCACTACATCTCCGAACTCTGACAAATATGCGGCAAAATTTGTTGAGAGGGTTGTTTTTCCTGTCCCTCCTTTACCGCTGGCGATTGCTATTTTCATTCACATTATTTCTTAAGCAATTCTTCTCTTATCATTGTTGTTCCACACGCAGGACATTTAATTGTAGTGCATTTTATACCTTGCTGATGAGGTAGCTTTTCTCCACATTTAGCGCAAACGCAATAACCGCCAACGCCAAATGCACCACCTTTGTTTCGACCCCGGCCACCTCCAAGCCCAAGCCCTTTTCCGCTTCCTAATATACTCATAATTTTATTTTTTAGTTTAAAATATTTAATTAATAAATCAGACCGCAAAGATAATGAACATATGTTCATTATGCAAGTGAATTATCGATTATTTTTAAACAAATTAGGAATACTCACCTGATATGATGGTCATAGCTGCTTTTACTCCATCAGCAGCACTTGAAATAATACCTCCGCTATAACCACTTCCTTCGCCAATTACATACAAATTTTCGAAACCAGAGCAGCGCCCATCATTTTCCCTTTCTACCTGAATCGGGGCTGAGGTTTTGCTTTCCAGACCCATAATGTTACCGGTCTCAAAGCCTTTCATTTTTCTGATAAAATCTTTCAATCCTTCACGGATAGCTTTTTCAACATTATCAGGTAGAAGTTCCCATAAAGGTGCCTGGATAATTCCTAATGGATAGCTTGTTTCTGATACTGTGTTAGTTACTTTTTTATTAATGAAATCCCTGATGCTGCACATGGGTGCTTTATAACCAAGGGAGAACTCATAGAAACTGCGTTCAAGATTTTCCATCCAATCAAGCGTTTCTTCTGCCAACACTTCTCTTTTCAGCAAATCGCCAAGATTAATTGTTGCAACACAGGCTGCATTAGCAAATTTCTCATTCCGCAAATACTTACTCATACCATTCACAATATTTGCCTGCTCAACTGCCATAGCCGGAACAATTACACCACCGGGGCACATACAAAAGCTGTAAACCTGCTGCTTACCATCTCCTTTTGAAGTCAGCCGATATTCAGCTGCTTTAACCCCCGAAATACTTTTCCTGCCCCACTGAGCCATATTTATTATCTCCTGATGATGTTCCATGCGGCTGCCAAGGGCAAAGTTCTTGGTATGAAAACCTACGCTGCGTTTCATCAACATACGGTAAGTATCATATGACGAGTGACCGGGAGCAACCAGGAAATAATCACTATCAATATTTCCCTTATTAGTTTCAATGTGTGATACTTTATTGTTTTCAACTTTAAGGTCGATCATAGTGGTTTCAAAAAGTACCGTTCCTCCAATATTTACAAACTGTTTTCTAAGGTTTTCAACAATTATTTTAAGATTATCACTTCCAAGGTGGGGATGGGTCATGTATTGGATTTCATCAGGAGCACCGGCATTAACATAACTTGCCAGAATAAACTTCTTCTCAATTGATATCCTACTACTTCTGGAAGTCAGTTTGCCATCCGAAAAAGTGCCGGCACCTCCTTCTCCCATAGCATAATTACTAACAGGATTAAAAATGCCTGTAGCCTCAAACACTTCAATTCCCTCTGTTCTTTTCTTTACATCTGTACCTCTTTCAATAAGTGTGGTATTAAATCCGGCCTGTTGAAGTATCGTTGCTGCAAAAAAACCTGCTGGTCCACTTCCCACAACCACAACGTTTTTGTTTCGTTTCTTATATGGAATTTCCAGCTCCGGTTTTGAGACATTAAGGTCATCGCTATATTCATCTGATGAAACAAGTATCCTCATTTCCCAATGAATATTATTTTTTTTGCGTGCATCGAGGCTTTTGCTCTCAATTGAATAAGTAAAATCCTTAATCAAAAGAAGCCTTTCTATTTTTTTTCTCAACCGGTCATCTTCATAACCTGTTGGTATTACTATTGAAATCCGTTTATATCCCATGCAATATATTCACGTTAATTTTTCCCAAATATACTAAACCTGACCGTTAATACCTAAAAAAGCCAACCCCGGTAAGGATTGGCTCTTCATTATCACACTATTTGTTAATACCTCTCTATTTTGTCTTTTCAAATGTATTACTGATATTAAGCCCACTCTCGGTCATCAGATTAACGATATAAATACCTGACTGATATTTACTCACATCTATTTTAACATTCTGCATTTTACCAAATGTAATCCCGCTGGTTTCGGTCATAACCTTGCCAATACTATTATAAACAACAATTTTGTATGATTGACCTGCTTTTTCATTGAACTCAATTTCGATATTTGTACTAGCAGGATTTGGATACAAAAGAACATTTTTGTTGATAATTGATTCATTTATTCCAATACAGTCGTCGATAGTAACTTCAAACAAATCAGATAATCCATCACAGTTATCAACTGAGGTTTCGGTAACTAAAACCGAACCTACACCGGGAACTCCCCACATTACCGAAATTTCACTGGTGCCAGAACCGCCAACAATGTCACCGCCAACAACTTCCCATACATATGTGCTTCCGGCATTTTCTTCAACTGAATAATCGGCTTGTTCATCATTACAAACCAAAGCAAGGCCTGAAACTACAGGATTAGGTGTTTGACTTACTGTTATTTCTATCTCATCTGACACAGGACCAACTCCGCATTCATTTGCACCCTGTGCGCTTAAATATGCTAAACCAACGAAATTTTGATCCCATTCAATATCTGCCTCAAAGTATCCTCCAATAACCAAACCTGCATCTATTGGCGATAAAGCCCAGTAAATTGTGTCGGCATAATCTACTAATGAAACTGTATAATTTGAAGTGGAATTATTACAAACTTCTGATGAGCCATCGGGTGGAGATGGCTGAGCAGGAGTTTCTATATAATAAATCCATGGTGTTCCCATCATTAGAGTTTCGCAAACAGCTGCAGAACCAAATACAGTATATATACCCGGATCTGTTTGGAATCCAAAACTTAACGGATTGCCGGTACCTGACACACTGTTTCCTGTATATACGCCATCAAGATACACATCATAGTCTATGCCGGTTTCTGAACCATCCTGAGTTAACTCAAGCCCGGGACTGCCTTCACAAATCCCACCGCCATCAGAAAGCTCAAAAACCAAAGGAGTATAATTAAGGGTGCAGTTTAAGGGTGCCGACCATGTTCCGATACCACAGCTGTTATCGGCCCTAACAGAAACAGTATAGGCCCCTGTCCAACTACCATCAGCTTCAAATGTTATCTCCGTGCCACTACCGCTAAATGTTCCCGCATCAGCGGGTATTACTTCCCAAACATAGGTATCAGTAAAAGGAACGGGCTGCGTTGTATATAAGTAGGTGCCACTGTTACAGGCATCAATTTCTCCAACGGGGGTGTCAGGTTGGATTGGTTCAACTATTGCATCTATCATGTTTTCATTTAGCAAAGTGCTGGTTGTTGTTCCATCCGAAACTTCAAGAGTCACATCATAGTTACCCTGAGTGTTATAAATTACACTTGGGTTTTGATCAGTTGATGTAGGTGGTGTTCCCCCTTCAAAAGTCCAGTCCCATGATGTAATAGCTCCTCCCGACAAATCAGTAAACTGTACCGATCCACCTTCACAAACTGTGTTAGTACTAGCGCTAAAATTAGCAGTGGCAACATCGGGTTGTAGATTTAATAGCATAACGCTTTCTGAATGCAATACATATTTGTTAGCATCATCCTGTATCCAGGCAATAAGTTCACAGTTTGAATCAACCCATGTACTATTAAATACAAAACTAAGGTTTACATCAACTTCGTTACCGCTTGTAAAAGATACTGCTGTTCCGTTTTCATCTGGAACCATAATTCTTTCCGTATAATCAATAGTAGTCATTCCATACCAGTTATATGGAATGTCAGTTTCGGTTAGTGCAAAACGAACCTTTAAATTTGATCCACTATATGTAGAGACTTTGTTAACTCTAACCGTAATATTGTAGTTATTACCGGTGTTGTCACCATAAATCTCAACGGTAAATTCTGATTGAATTGCCATACGAGCAGTTACCAATGGCAAATAGGAAGGGTACATTGTTTGTGTATTGCTTCCTCCTACATATTGAGCCCATTCGCCATCAAATTGTGCAGTAGGGTAACCCGTTACACCATAATAAGAATTTCGTGCGGCTGCTTCAGGAGTATTAAACGGATCACCGCTGTTGTAACTGTGGTATTCGATACCAGCAACAGGATCACCATTTGTATATAAATCATCTAAACCCATAGCAGAACCAGGGCAATATTGGCAACCAGTACCGGTTGCGATTTCAACAAGAACTATTGCACGGTTTACCTGAGCTAATAGACTATAGGCTGAAATAGCAATAACTAAAAAAGAAAATAGAATTTTTTTCATAGCATGTGTTTTGATTGGTGAATAATATTATAACATATTTATCTTAATAGATATATTATAGTTGCAAAGCTAAATAAAAAACATCTCGTATAATATTTTCGCATGGTTAATTAAATTTCTTTTAAATTTTATATCTAAAAAAACAAGGACCAACTACGTAAATAAAAAGTTGTTATTACGATAATAATAATGCTAAAAAATGTACTTTTGCCCGCTTATAAAATAATGTATAACCATACTGATTTTCAGGCAAGAAAACCAGTTAAAAACTTTAGATAATGGTATTTATTCAGAAAGACAAAATATTCAGCATTCGCTGGATAAAAAACTACAGCATGATATTAATTGGTGCTTTTATTATGGCATCGGGTTTTGTACTATTTATAACGCCATACAAAATAGTTCCTGGCGGAGTTTATGGTATTTCAATTGTGCTGCACTATTTAATAGGAACTCCTGTTGGCATGATGGCTCTTGCTTTTGACATACCCCTGACACTCATTGGGATTAAAATTTTAGGACCCCGTTTTGGCGTGAAAACAGTTGTTGGTTTTATTGCAACTGCAGTTATGGTTGATACCTTAACATATTTTTATGGTAATGAACCTCTTGTAGCAGATGATGCTTTACTTTCGTCAATTTTTGGGGGTTTATTTATTGGTGTTGGACTGGGTTTGATTTTTAAAGCAAAAGCCACTTCCGGAGGATCGGATATTGTAGCGATGATCGTTAGTAAATATACGAAAATGCCACTTGGTCAGCTAATGATTATCGTGGATTCAATAATTGTGCTTGTTGGGTTGGTTGCTTTTCAGGATTGGAAAATCCCTCTTTATTCACTGATAGTGATTTTTATTACAGGAAAGGTTGTTGACGTAATACTTGAGGGTATGAGCTACGACAAAGTTCTATTTATTGTTTCAGAAAAAACGCAAGAAATTAGAGATAAAATAGTGAACGATCTCAACCGTGGGGGAACAATAGTAAAAGGCGAAGGTATGTTCAGCGGACAAGAAAAATCCATTGCATTTACGGCCGTAAGCCGACGTGAAATGGCAATGTTACAAGAATTTATACATCATGTCGACCCAAATGCCTTTGTAACAGTACTAAATTCAAACGAAATACTTGGGAATGGGTTTAAGTCGTTGAAGGATAAGATTGAGGATTAAAAACTTATAAATTAATATAATCTTCAAAAGTGAGATATCATATTACGATCAGGCTTGTATTAAATAACCAGGATTAATAAAAATATGTAGTTTTACAATTATGCATGATCAGAAATATATTATACGAGAAGCTACCCCTGATGAGTTTCGTGAAACAGGGGAATTAATGGTAAATGTATATTCACAATTGGACGGATTTCCAACAAAAAGTGATCAACCTGATTATTATAGTATGCTTGCCGATATTGGCCGTTTAACCGAAAACCCCAAAACCAAACTATTAATTGCCGTTTCCTCAAATGGAAAAATTAGTGGCAGCGTGGTTTTTATTGGTGACATGAAATATTATGGTTCAGGAGGAACTGCTCCTCTCGAAAAAAATGCATCGGGCTTTAGATTATTGGCAGTAACTCTGGAAGAAAGAGGAAGTAGCTTAGGCAAGCTTCTGTCGGAGGCCTGCATTCAATTAGCCCAAGAAGAAAAACAAAGTCAGTTGATAATTCATACTACAAAAGCAATGCAAACAGCATGGAATATGTATGAAAATATGGGATTTAAAAGGGCTAAAGATTTAGATTTCCTGCAAGGTGAGCTCCCAGTTTTTGGGTTCAGATTATTGCTGTAAAATATTAGAGAAATATAGAAATACCTTATCTAAACAATTTCACTATATCATTTCCGTTGACTAATATCAAAAGGCTGAATATAACTATCATACCAAATACCTGTGCGTTTTCCAAAAACTTATCGCTGGGTTTGCGGCGGGCAATTATTTCATATAACAAAAATAACACATGTCCGCCATCTAATGCCGGTATTGGTAATATGTTCAGAATTGCAAGCATTATCGAAAGAAAGGCTGTAAGCTTCCAAAAACTTTCCCAATGCCATTGCTTCGGAAAAATGCTGCTGATTGTAATAAACCCACCAACGCCCTCGTATGCTTTAACCTCGGGGGAGAATAAGAGTTTCAATTGTTTAAGGTAATTGTCGATCCCGCTAATTGTTCGTGTAAACCCTGCGGGTATTGCTTCTGCAATTGTGTATTCTTTTTTGCTGATAGTAAAAAATTCGTTGAGATCTCCCTTCGGATAAACGCCTATCAACCCTTCTTCATCTAACTGCATAGGAAGATCAACAGTATCAATATTTCGTATTACAGATATAACAACATTTTCATTTTTATGCTTTTGAATTTCATCCCTGAAATCGTTGTAATAAATAATATTTTTACCGTTAATGCCCAGTATAGTGTCTCCAATTTGCATTCCTGCTTTTTCGGCCAACGACTCTTTTGAGAATTTATCGGCTATAAAAGGTATTCTTATTGTAAAAAGTTGCTCTCTATGGTTTATCAGCTTATTTAGACTTCCTTCGGGCAGGGTTACAATAGTTGGCACATCATCACGGATAATTTCAACCGAACTAACTTCGTTTAACACCAGGTTCATTGGTATCTTACTAAAATCATCAATATACAACCCGTCGAGCGAAATTATTTTATCGCCATGCATAAAACCCATTTCCATGGCAAGGCTGTCGGGTCGGATGCCATATTTGTTAACCTCGTTAGTGCTTAGGTATTCATCGCCCCAAAAAGTGAGCATGCCAATATAAATAATAAAAGCCAGCACAACATTCATTATAACGCCGCCTAACATAATAATGAGCCTTTGCCATGAGGGCTTAGAGCGAAACTCCCATGGCTGAGGTGGCTTTTTCATTGCTTCTTTGTCCATCGACTCATCAATCATTCCCGAAATTTTCACATATCCGCCAAGTGGTAACCACCCCAATCCGTATTCGGTTCCTTTAAAATTAAATTTAAAAACCGAAAACCATGGATTAAAAAATAAGTAGAACTTTTCAACCCTTGTTTTAAAGATTTTTGCTGCAGCGAAGTGCCCGAATTCATGTACAATTACTAATATAGAAAGGCTCAATAAGAGCTGTAGGATCTGGATTATTATTTCCATTATATTTATTTATGATTATTATTTAATTAACTCACTTGCTTTATGCCTTGTTAGTTTATCTGTTTCGAAAATATCAGTTAAAACAGGATTACCAGTTAGCGGTATTAAGTCCATGCATTTCTCAATTATATCAGGAATTTGCTGAAACCCAATCTTTTTATTTAAAAAAGCCTGAACCGCGATATCGTTAGCTGCATTCAGGATACATGGCATATTACCTCCAATTTCCAAGGCTTTAAATGCGAGTGCAAGATTACGAAATTTTTTCACATCAGGGCGTTCAAAATTAAGAGTGTTCGCCGAAAGTAAATCCAACGTTGGAAATGTGCTTTTCAACCTGTGGGGAAAAGTAAGCGCGAATTGAATCGGAATGCGCATATCCGGGAAGCTAAGCAAGGTTTTTACAGAGCCATCTGCGAAATAAACAAGTGAATGAACAATACTTTGCGGATGGATAATAACCTCTATTTGGGAATGCTGAATATTAAATAACCATCGGGCTTCAATGGCTTCAAGTCCCTTGTTCATCAACGTTGCCGAGTCGATACTTACCTTTTTTCCCATTTTCCAGTTTGGGTGCTTTAAGGCTTCTTCAGGTGTGGCATTTTTGAGATAGTTATTATCCTTGCCCAAAAAAGGGCCACCAGAAGCAGTAAGAACAATTTTATCAACAGGGTTATCAAATTCTCCCATCAAACACTGAAAAATTGCTGAATGTTCGGAGTCAACAGGGATAATTTGAACATTGTTTTCAATGGCAATTTTTGATATCAATTCACCGGCCACTACGAGACTTTCTTTATTTGCCAGAGCAATTTTCTTCTTGTTTCTTATCGCTGATAGTAAAGGGTTCAATGCTTCAATGCCAACAATACCAATAAGTACAATGTCGATAGTACCCATTTCAGTAATCTGGCTAATCGCATCTAAACCTGCATATACTTTAATATCGTAGCTATTGAGAGCATCACGTACTTTGGAGTAATGATCGGCATTCCCAATTACAACAACATTTGGCAAATATTTAATTGCCTGGCTAATTAACAGGTCGGCATTATTATAAGCGCTAAGGACTTCAACACTAAACAATTCATGCTGCACATCAATAACGCTCAAGACCTGGCTGCCAACTGAACCTGTGGAACCTAATATTGCAACTCGTTTTTTCATAAAAAGAAACAACTTTAAAAACCTTTAACAAGTTAAAGGCAAATATTATTCGTCGGATTTGGAATTTGAAATTTTTATTATGGTATTTAATTGAATGTTGGTTTTGGGATTTGATTTTTCAATAAAACACTATATAATCTTCCGGATTAACAGGAGTACCGTTTTCCCACAATTCAAAATGCAAATGCGGACCTGTACTTAACTCACCCGATTGGCCTGAAATTGCAATTGGTTCACCGGCTAAAACATGGTCGCCTTCCTTTTTTAACAGCACCGAATTGTGTTTATAAACAGAAATGAAATTCCGCTCGTGTTGCAATCCGATTATATAACCTGTCTCGAGTGTCCATCCCGAAAAAATAACTGTACCTTCCAGCGTAGCTTTTACAGCTTCGTTATGCGAAGTAACAATGTCAATTCCATAATGATTTTCCATCAAATTAAAGCGAGAAGTAATAATGCCCTGCAATGGCGTAAAAAAATTAAAACTCTTTATTGACGATTCATTTGATTCGGTAAGCTGACCTGATTCGGTAAAATAAAGATTATACATACTTTGATTTTCAAATTCAGCTCTCAAAATGCTGTCATTATCCGATTTTATGTTTTTTATGGTGTCGTAATGTGGGTCGATTAGCTCACTCTCATCATAATTTTCCTCTATAATATTATCCTCAAAAATATTTTTAATATTCGCGATATACAGGTTTTTCTTCTCGATATCCATAAGAAGTGAATCGGCCAGGATATTCAAATTATACAACTGTCGTTTTTCGTCTATATCGGGGTAACCTGGTATGTATTTTTTAATTGATGTATTTGAAATAAGGATAAAGGTTAGCGTCATAAATATTATGCTAACACTAAATACACTTAAAAAAACATTTAACCTTGTTAGCCTTAATGAAAGTCTGTCTTCAAATGTCTGGTCATTAAAAATCACCAGTCGGTATTTTACGCGAAGATTTTTATACCACTTTTTATTTGTTTTTGTTTTTGCCATTTTGAAAGTGCAAAGGTATAAAAGCAAAATTAACAAACACTAATCATCATAATTCTGTCTGCACAAATAAGTATGTCTTTTCAAACAATTTTCTCTTATATATGTTTTTTCACTAAACTCTTTTATTTTTGCCATTCAGTTTTTGTAATAAAACACTTTAAAATTAGTTATAAAGGAAAAATCATATCTTGGCAATCCGTAAATTACATACTGTTATAATTTTTTTTGCAGCATGGCTGCTTCTATTTATCGTGAACTCATGTTCCACAAAAAAGAATACATGGTCGCGCCGGGCATTCCATAATGTTACTTGTCATTATAATGTTTATTGGAATGGGATGGTAAGTTTGGACGAAGGGACAAAGTTGTTATCTGAAAAAGTTATCGATAATTATAATAAGGTGCTAAGCGTATATAATTATGGAACCAAAGAAGACGCCACCACCTTAAACCCCAAAATGGACAGAACCATTAAAAAAGCATCCATTGGAATCCAGCGTCATTCAATGAATTTTGCAGGGAAAGAATATGTTAAGTGGGTTAAGGATAGTTACTTGATGATGGGAATGGCACATTTTTACAAACAGGATTATACAAGTGCCCGAAGAGTATTTGATTATGTTGCTAAGGAATACGATTCATCGCCAATACATTATGATGCCATTTTGTGGCTCGCCCGCACATTTATTCAAACGGAGCGATATGAAAAAGCAGAAGCTGCACTAAACCTATTACAAAGTAAGAGTAAAGAGGAAGGCTTCCCGCGCAGTGTAGAAAAAGCTATGCCGTTGGTTTATGCCGATTTTTTTCTTGCACGCGAAAATTATAATGCAGCATATCCGTATCTCGAAAGGGGGCTTGAGCTGGCAACCAATTCCGAGATTATAACACGCATTTATTTTATACTGGGACAAATTAACCAACAAAATGAGGATTATAAAAAAGCGTCTTCATATTTTGCCAAAGTGGTTAAAAGAAACCCTCCCTATAAAATGGCATTTGAAGCGCAAATGAACATGGCTCAATGTTATAGTGAAGGAGCAGGTGACAGTAAACATATAAATAAGGTATTGCTTAAAATGGCGAAAGAGGCAAAAAACAAAGAATACCTTGACCAGATTTATTATGCCCTTGCTAAAGTTGCTATGGCTGACAATAAGGATACTTTAGTGATCCATTATCTTGTAAAGTCTGTTAGCAGTAGCCTAAGTGATCCTATTCAAAAAACTACATCATCACTTGAGTTAGCTGACATTTTTTTTAATGATGGCAGTTACGAGGAAGCACAGGCATATTATGATACAGCAGCAATGTCACTGCCAAAGGATTATCCCGATTATGAGGCAATAATGAATAAAACCACCGTGTTGTCTCAATTGGTTACTCAAATTCAAATCATTAATCTGCAAGACAGCCTTCAAACAATTTCGCGTATGGATACTGCCGACCTTTATATTATGGTTGACAACCTTATTGAGGAATATGAAAAAGAACAGGAAAGAATTGCAGAGGAAAAGGAATTGGGGGTGGGCACTCAGTTTGTTGATATGGAAAGAAATAAACCCGGGCAAGCATTAGGTGGTGGTGGGTGGTACTTTTATAATACGGCAGCTTCAGGACGTGGTCGCACAGAATTCAAAAAGAAATGGGGAGATCGAAAATTAGAAGATAATTGGAGACTAACTGATAAACGAATGATGATGCAATCGTACGAGCAAGACTTGACTGATGAGGAAATAATTAAAGAAAAAGACAGTACAATTACTGTAATTACAAATCCTCGCGACCGGGCTTTCTATTTGCAGCACATCCCTCGCACCCCTGAACAATTGGTTGTATCTGACAGCCTCATAGTTGAGGCATATAACCTATTGGCTTATCTGTATCTCGAAGATTTGAAGGACACAACTCTTGCACGCGAAACTTATCTCGCTTTTCAAAACAAATATCCCGATAATAAATACAGGCTTGAGTCGTGGTACGCCCTCTACAAAATATATTCATCAAATGGTGATAATAATAAAGCGCAAAATTACAGCAACTTGATTGTGAGCAATTTCCCGGAAAGTAATTATGCAAAAGTTATTCTCGATCCTGATTATTTTATTAAACTTCGTGAACAAAAAAATGAAGCGGCTATCCTTTATGAAAAAACTTATACCGCCTTCAACCGCGAACAATATTACAGAGTTGTTAACTATGCCAACGATGCAATTAAACTCTACCCTGAAGACACAGCTCTTATGCCCAAGTTTATGTATTTACGAGCAATTTCACTTGGTGCAGTTGATGTTGCCGACACCTTATATAAATCTCTTGTAACCCTTATTCAAGAATACCCTTCAAGTTCTGTTACTCCTTTGGCAAAATCTGTGATACAAACTCTACAGGTTGAATACGGTATCGGTTTACCTGAAGGATCAAATGATCAAACCGCTGGAAACCCTTCTGAGAAGGAATCTATTTACAAGTTTACCCCTGACGAAATGCATCTGGTTATGATTATTGTTCAATCTGCCGAAATTAATATAAGTGCCTTTAAAGTTAGGATTTCTGATTTTAACAAAAAATATTTCGGGTTAACCAGTTTAAGGGTGAAAAGTTTGATGCTTGATAATTTACAAACGATAATTACAATAGGTAATTTCAAAAATAAAGATGAATCCAGCAATTATTTGTTAGCTCTTAAAAACGATGAATACGTTGTGTCGGGGCTCCAAAGTAAAGATTTTTTAGTTTTTTCAATATCAGCCTCAAATTACCCTGTTTTTTATAGGGATAAAAATGTATCTTCGTACACTACTTTTTTTGAGGAAAATTATAAGAGAAATTAATTAGAGAAAATTACTGTGAAAAAAAATAAAAACGGAAATGGCGATAGCCAGGTGCCAAATATAATTGCCCAGGGCACAAACATTGTTGGTGATATATTATCGGAAGGGGATTTTCGTATTGAAGGTTCTATTGTTGGGAAAATTAAGGCTAAAGGCCGTATTGTTGTTGGCCAAAGTGGTAGTGTAGACGGTGAAATTACATGCTCCAATGCCGACATCTGTGGTACCGTAAAAGGAAAACTTGAAGTTATTAACTTAACCATATTTAAGACTACTTCAATATTTTCAGGTGATGTTATAACAAAAAAAATATCCATCGAGTCCGGCGCAGTTTTTACAGGAACATGTAAAATGTCTTCCGACACATCAGTAAACGAAAAAAAGTAAGTTGAAGAATGACAATAAAGATAATCCTCTGAAGTTTTATGCTAAGTACTCAACACTTGCATTACAGATGATTGTAATTATTGTTGCCGGAGCCTTTGGCGGAAAAGCTCTTGACAATTGGCTAAATTGGAATTTTCCTGTTTTTACATTATCATTAACAATCCTTTCTGTTATTGGTGCTGTTTTCTATGGAATGCGTGAGCTTTTTAAACGCAATAATAACTGACATGAAAACTAAAATTACTCCATTTATTAAAGGCTTTAGTTATTATTCAATCGCAATATTTTTATTGAGTTTTGCCATTCACCAATGGATACCCATTATTGAAATTAGTAATTCGTGGCCCTTTATAATAGCGTTCATGTATGCTTTTACGTTATTTGCATTTGCCACGCTGGCTAAATACATTGACAGCAAATTAACTTTTTTTGCCAACGCTTTTATGCTTATAAATTTTGGGAAATTATTTTTGTTTTCTATTATTATTATAGTTTATGCATGGTTAAACCACAACGATGCGATTTCGTTTACGATCACCTTTTTCGTATATTACTTGCTGTTAACAACCTACGAAATTGTTGCCCTTCTTAAAATGCAAAAAAGCAATGGATAGTTGCAACCAGGGTTTGAAATTTTCAGAACAAACTATTGATTTCTCTCTCAGATTTTTAAATTTAATCGATAAAAAACTAATTGTATAGTTTAAATTTATACTTTTAACCGATAAAAGGTATTGCTTTTTTTGGCACTAATCAAATAATTTATGATTGTACACACATCGTTTGAGGACATATTATATGTTGTAATAGGTTTAGCATGGATAATTTTTTCTTACTATAATGCAAAAAAAAAGAAAAAAGCGAAAAATACTCCAGCTTCGGCCCAAGAAAAAAAATCCATATTTGATTCCTTAATAGATGAAATAGGAATTAAAGAAGAGCGAGAAGTACCTTATCCGAATAAACCTTCTCAAGATTTTGAATATGGCGAGATTGAGACTGAGGCTGACACAAACCAGGAAACTCCCGAATACGACGAGAAAGTATTTTCATATGATGATTACTATGAAGAAGACAACTATAATTCGATAGTTGATGTCATTAAAAAAAAGCCAACTACTCCAACTATTAAAATTGCTGAATCTGAGAAAAAATCTAAAAAACCTTACAATAAAAGGAAGGTTAAAAAAAATGTAGATTTAAGAAAAGCAGTAATCTATTCTGAGATTCTGAAAAGAGTTTATTTTTAATATGTTAAAAAAAGTTAAAACGATTTTGTACGGTATAACCAAATATTATTAAATTTACCGACTTTTGATTTACGTAAAAAGAACTTAGTTGAATATAAATTTGCAGGTATGTTAAGAAATTTACTCCTTACATTTGGTTTATTTTTTGCAACAAGCGTTATTATGTTCGCTCAACAGGGCGCACTGAAAGGTAAAGTGCTTGATAAAGACACAAAAGAACCAATTCCTTTTGCCAATATTGTACTGGAAAACAAAGGTTCGCAAGTTGGAGGTGCTACTTCTGACTTCGATGGCAACTACATGATTAAACCTATTCCACCTGGCAAGTATGATTTGAAAGCAACATTTGTTGGTTTTAAAACCGTAGTTATCCAGGGAATCATTATCGGGGGCGATCAAATCAGGTTTTACGATATTGAGCTTACTTCTACTGTTGAAACACTTGATGTTGTAGAAATTGTTGACTACAAGGTGCCGTTGATCGACAAAGATCAAACAACTTCCGGCGCAACAATTACAGCCGCGGAAATATCGAAAATGCCAAACCGAAGTGCTAACGCCGTTGCAACAACAGTTGGCGGAGTGTTTTCTGAGGATGGTGAAAGAGGTAGTGTTCGAGGTGCCCGTACTGATGCCACGGCAATGTACATCGATGGGATACGTGTTATTGGAAACTCAAGTGTTCCTCAATCAGCCATTGAACAAGTTGACGTTATCCTTGGCGGTGTTCCTGCCCGCTACGGTGACGTAACCTCTGGTATTATTAACGTAACCACTAAAGGTCCTGCCCGTCAGTTTGGTGCTGGTTTTGAATTGGAAACATCACAGTTTTTAGACGCTTTTGGCCATAACAGAGTTGGAGTTAATATGATGGGGCCCCTGATTAAAAACAAAGACAAAACCAGTTCTCTTCTAGGTTTCTTTATTGCCGGCGACATTAATTCTAACCTTGACGGAAGGCCTTCTTCAACCGGTTATTTTTCGCTTAGTGATGAAAACTTAATGCTTCTCGAAGACAGCCCAGTCAGACCTTCAGGATCAGGATCAGGTACTTTTATAAATGGAGAGTTTTTGCGAAACAGCGACCTCCAACATGTAAATACAGCACCAAATACAGCTCGCCAGAGTTATAATTTTATAGGTAATATAAATATTCGCACAACCGAAACTATCAACCTTACTCTTGGCGGCAGTTATTATTATTATAACGGACGCGACTACAATTATAGGGCAACGCTGGCAAACTGGGATAAAAACACGCTCAGAAATAATACTAACTACCGCGGTTATGTACGTTTTACACAACGGTTCCCAACTGATGCCCAAAGCACTTCGGTTTTTACAAACTTCTACTATTCATTGCAATTCGACTACACTAAAGATAAAGGTGAGTTTGGAGATGCAAATCATTGGGATAATCTTTTTGAATATGGATATATCGGAAAATTCTCAACTTACAAAACACCAACGTTTGAGATGGGAAGCGATACTGTTAATGGTCATTATTATCAAAATGTTTGGGTTCTAAACTCATGGGATTATGACACCCTCGTTGAATGGAGCCCCCGCGATATAAACCCTTTGGTAGCAAAATATACTACTGATTATTACAGTATTTACGAAGGTATGCCTGTGGGTCATTATCAAAATGTTGATGATCTTCTATTGGGTAATGCTATGATAAACGGTAGTACTCCACAGTCAATTTATGGCTTATATCAATCACCCGGAACAAATCAGTCGGGCTACGGAAAATGGAATAACGACCAGTACAATATGAGAATGGATGCTTCTCTTGACATCGGTAACCATGGTATTAAACTCGGGTTTCAGTACGAGCAACGCACCAATAGGTTTATTAATTATGCACCCACAGGTTTTTGGAACCTCATTCGCGATGGTAAAGGGCTCACCAACTTCCACTTACGGGAGCTGGATAAAGATCACCCTGAGCTGATATCTTACAATGGCCATGTTGACACTATATTATATAGGAGAAAATATGATGCCAATGCTCAGCGTACTTTCGACATAAACCTTCGGGAAGCAATGGGATTGCCTGTTAACGGGCTTGATTATATTGTAATGGATTCGTACGATTACGATAATGGAACCATTGAATATTACGATAAGAATGGTAATATGCATACAGTTAACCTTGCCCCTGGCGCACTTAATGTAGGCCTGTTTTCACCCGATGAACTTTGGAACGACGGGCTTTCGGCAATTAATTATGCAGGCTTTGATTATCAGGGCAATGTATTAACAACCCAGCCTGCCTACGAGGACTTTTTTAACAGAACTGACGCAAATGGAGTATATACCCGTGATATAGGTGCTTACGAGCCTATTTATATGGCTGGTTACATTCAGGATCAGTTTGCTTTTAAAGACCTTATTTTCAATATAGGTGTTCGGGTTGACAGGTTTGATGCTAACCAAAAAGTATTGGAAGATCCATTCCTGCTTTATCCGGCTCATACTGTATCAAATATTAATACCGAAACAGGGTTTGAAAATGTATCACATCCTTCAAATATGGGTGGGGATTTTGTAGTGTATGTTGACAAAGTGAAAGATCCAACCAAGGTTGTTGGTTATCGTAATGAATATATATGGTATAATGCCGAGGGTATTGAAATTCTTGACCCTTCAATTTTAGATGTTGGTAACGGCATTTCACCTGCCTTACTCAACCAGGATCAATCGCAGGTAACCATAAACTCATTCAAAGATTATGATCCTCAAATTAATGTAATGCCACGAATTTCGTTCTCATTCCCAATTTCCGACGAAGCGTTATTCTTTGCTCATTACGATGTTCTTACACAAAGACCAACCAGTAATTCCTTTTCTAATCCTTCTTCTTATTATTTCTTTAACAACATTGGTGGCAGCTTAAATAATCCGTCGTTAGAACCAACAAAAACTATCGATTATGAGTTAGGGTTTACGCAAAAGGTATCAACCACCTCATCTATTACTTTTACAACATTCTATCGCGAAATGCGCAGTATGATTCAGATGTACCGCTTTAATGGTGCCTATCCAAAGGATTATACTTCGTTTAACAACCTCGATTTTGGAACAGTAAAAGGACTTACAGCTGAATACGACCTCCGCCGTACCGGAAACGTACGTGTAAGGGCAGCCTACACATTACAATTTGCTGATGCAACAGGTGCTTCAACAACAACAGCAGCTTCATTGCTTGCAGCAGGATTGCCAAACTTACGCTCAACTTTCCCAATGCCATGGGACAGAAGACATGCATTTAATATTGTTCTTGACTATCGCTGGGGTTCCGGAAAAACGTACAATGGGCCGACAATAAATCGCGAAAAATCGGGTAAAGCGCCAATGGAACTATTAAGTAATTTTGGATTCAGCTTAACAGTTAACGGTGGGTCAGGCACTCCCTATACAGCCGCAAGAAATGTTACATCCCCCCTATCAGGAGGCACAAATCTCCTGCAGGGTACATATAGTGGTTCCAGGCTTCCATGGCAATTCAGGCTTGACCTGAGAGTTGACAAGGACTTCTATTTCAAACTCAAGAAAAATGAAGGCGATAATGCCAAGGGTGCATATCTGAATGTTTATCTCCAGGTGTTAAATCTGCTTGATACAAAAAATATTATCAATGTTTATCCATATACTGGCAATGCCAATGACGACGGTTATTTAACAGCCCCTGAATGGCAGCGCCAAATCAACAATCAGCTTGACCCAATGGCATTTAGGGATTTGTATGGTAATTTCGTTGATAATCCTGGTAATTATAGTTCTCCTCGTCAAATACGTGTGGGACTAATGTTTAACTTTTAGGATTAAACAATATTAATAAATTGAATTTAAGAAAGAAAAAAATATTATCATCATGAAGAATATTATACGGGCTTGGATGATCGTTTTTGTTTCATTTGTGTTTTTGAATCAGCTTTCTGCCGAAGAATATCACAGAGAGAAAACAAAACAGGGAAGCTCCCTGAAACAAACTACTGCCGGCTGTTCTCCGGCGTCAGCTTACGATTGGCTTGACATAAACAATGTAAGGGCACGAATTAATACCGGTGGCGACATGTGGTGGGATCTGCCGGGTGGAGTTGGGTCTAAGTACTTTATCCCTAAAGAAGGATCTGCTACTTCTATGTTCTCCGGTTCGTTGTGGATTGGCGGGCTCGACATTAACAACCAGTTAAAACTTGCTGCTCAACGATACCGTCAGGTGGGAATTGATTATTGGACAGGACCTCTTACGGTTGACGGAACGGCATCCATTGATGAAGCTGTTTGTGCACAGTATGACGAATTTTTCAAAATCACAAGAGCAGAAGTGGATGAATTCCTTTCACACACCGATCCGGAAGACGGACATTTTATTCCCAGCGAAAATTATGTAATACCTCCTTCTATTCTTAACTGGCCTGCTCATGGCGATGTGTCAAAACAACAAAGTTATTATTTAGCTCCGTTTTATGATGTTCTTGGAGATGGAGAATACGATCCTTTTTCAGGTGATTATCCCTATTATGATTTATCAAATGAACTTTGTCATACTGATATTCCAACCCCGGAGGAAGAACTAAGTGGCACTATTACAGGAAGTATTCTTGCCGACCAGGTTATTAAAGGCGACCAGACTCTTTGGTGGGTTTTCAATGATAAAGGAAATATCCATACAGAAACATCGGGCTCAGCCATTGGTATGGAAATCAGGGGTCAGGCATTTGCTTTTGCCACAAATGATGTTATTAATAACATGACATTTTACAGTTATGAAGTAATCAACCGCTCCACATTTGAGCTTACTCAAACTTATTTTTCACCCTGGGTTGATACCGACCTTGGATACGCGTGGGATGACTTTGTAGGATGCGATGTTGGCCGAGGCTTGGGTTATTGTTACAATGGCAAAGCTATTGATGGTAATGGTGAGGTTGAGGCTTACGGTGAGCAACCTCCTGCAATTGGAGTTGACTTTTTCCAGGGTCCTTATATGGATCCTGACGGATATGACAATCCATCCTTTAAAGGTGATAGCACTGTTGCTCCTACTTTTAGTGGCAATTGCGATATTGTTACCCAAGATGGTAACCTAAGGAATGTGACTTATAAACCTGATGGTAGTTACGTTATTACCCCTACTATTGTGAGAGCTGCAGCTATAAATGGTGTTAACTTTGGTAATGGTATTGTTGACGATGAGCGTTACGGTATGCGCAGGTTTGTTTATCATAATAATGGCGGTAATCCCAGCCAAAGCGACCCTAGTACTGCCCCGGAGTATTATAACTTTTTAAGAGGAATTTGGAAAGACAATACTCAAATGTACTACGGGGGTACTGCCCACATTTCCGGTGCCGGCACTGTAGGCCCTGAATGTGATTTCATGTTCCCGGGCGATAGCGACCCATGTAACTGGGGAACAAGAGGACTGCCTCCAAATGGAGGATATAATCAAAGTGGTTTTTACTGGACGGAAGAAACAGGTGATAATGGATCACCAAATCCTCCTGACGACAGACGCTTTATGCAATCAGCCGGGCCATTTACACTTAAACCAGGTGCTGTTAACTATATTACCGTAGGTATACCATGGGCAAGGGCACAAGCAGGCGGCCCCTGGGCTTCTGTTGAACTTCTCAGAGTAGTTGATGACAAATGTCAGGCATTATTCGATAACTGTTTCAAAGTAATTGATGGTCCAAGTGCTCCAGACCTTTCATTAGTTGAACTGGACAGAAAATTAATTGTGTA
Organism: Bacteroidota bacterium; assembly: GCA_014382445.1. Lineage (GTDB taxonomy): Bacteria > Bacteroidota > Bacteroidia > Bacteroidales > F082. The sequence goes on along the minus strand of JACNJS010000059.1, from coordinate 12,674 downwards.
TATTACTAACTCCATAACATCAAATAATTATCTGGAAAAATATACCGAGTTTGATCCAAATATTATTCAACCATTACCTGGTAGTAATCCTCCGGTTCCCAGCGACGCATGGTATCGATTTGAAGGATATCTAATTTTTCAGCTTAAAGGACCAACCGTTAGTGTTGATAATATTCACGATCCTGACCTTGCCCGTTTAATAGCCCAGTTCGATGTTAAAAATGGAGTAACGAAAATTGTAAATTACAACTATAACGACTATATTGGTGCAAACGTTCCTGTTGTAGAAGTTGATGGCGGTGATAATGGTATTAGCCACTCATTCGAATTAACCCAAGACGCCTTTGCAACCGATGATGTGCGTTTAGTTAATAATAAACAATATTATTTTCTTGCTCTTGCTTATGCCCATAATAATTATCTTCCTTTCGGTATGAATTTTCCAAATAGCAGCGGACAGACTCGCGCATATTTATCAGGAAGAAAAAACATTACGGTTTATACTGCTATGCCACACCTTACCATTAATGGTACGGTTCTTAATTCCGAATATGGCAATAGTCCACAAATAACCAGAATTGCAGGTAATGGCAACGGAGGAATGAATCTCGATTTCACTCAGGAAACAATTGATGAAATATTGTCGAAGCCACCTGCCGGACCAGATAATATTTTCGGTTCACCTGATTATCCTATTGCTTATAATCCGGTTTACAAAATAAACGCCGGTCCGTTAAACATAAAAGTAATTGACCCGTTAAGTGTTGTTGATGCTGAATATATTTGGCAGATGGATACACTTAAACGCGTAATGATTCACAACTTGAGTGATGCCGTTGCTTTAGCAGGCGATACAACCAGTAAACTGGTAGGTAACTGGACATTAATAAATAAAGCAACGGGGGAAATTTATAAAAGCGACACAACTATTATGACAGAATACGAGCAGCTATTTATTGACCTTGGCTTCTCCATTAATATTGAACAGCCATTTATCCCCGGCCCAATTGAGATTGGTAAGGTAAATTTAGGGACTGCCTCTCAACCAGATTTCAGACGATATTTTGAAATATTTGCCCCAAATAATGGCATGATAGAGTCGTCTATTTCATATGCCGACAGTTCACGCATGTGGTTAAGCGGTGTAAGTGATGTTGACATCCCTGAAAACCCACTCGACTGGATAAGGTCGGGCACTTACCAAAGTGATGTGTCTACAACTGCAAACGACTGGAACATGAGTGTTACACCACGTAACCCATGGGATCCCAATTCGGTATATGAAAAAATAATTAATAGTACATGGGCTCCATATTGTATGACAGCATACGGGGGGGGTATTGATGGTGAGGGTGCGCAAAATACTTGTGGCCCAAGTTTCAGTGTTGATGCAAAAGAATATTCGGCGTTGAAGGATGTTGCTAGTGTTGATATTGTTTTCACCCCTGATAAAGATAAATGGACCAGATGCCCTGTTCTGGAAGCTGGTTTCTATCCTGAATTGGCAGAAAACAATGCAAAACGTTTCTACAAACGAGGGTCCCCTTCCGTTGACAAGGATGGTAACTTTGCTAATATTGGTGTTGGTCCAAGTGAAAATATCAACGATCCAAATTATATTAGTGATAATGGTATGGGCTGGTTCCCCGGGTATGCTATTAATCTTGAAACAGGCGAAAGGCTGAACATGATGTTTGCCGAAGATTCTTATTTAGTTGCACAAAACGGACGTGATATGCTTTTTAATCCTACTTCACGTAACCTTGATTTGGAAGATCAGCGTTTTGACAAAAATATTTTCTCTGGCGCATTGCCAAACTTAACTCCTGTAATGGGAGGTAAACACTATGTTTATATACTTGATCACCGAAATACTGCGTTTAAGTTTGGTAACGATACTTTATACAAATTTAATATACCTGCTTACGATGCAGGGCAATATGCGTCTAATTTGCTTGATACATTGTCGAATATGTTTTTCGAATTTGGTAAAAGCTACTTCTATGCAACCATTATGTACACAGGAATCCCAATGGGTGTTGTTGGAGAGGAGTGGCTGTCGAATGAAGCAACGATTCGGATTAGGTTTAGCAAACCTTATAAAGCAGGTTATTCGAGTCTTCCTTTAGATACTGTATATCCTGGTATGGATATAAACAATTTTTATCCAATGTACGAATTCACTATGGCCGGTCTTCAAACAGAATTTAATGTATCGGAGAAAGAACAAATAGACCTCGATGCCGTTGCCGTTGTTCCAAATCCATACTATGCTTATTCTGCTTACGAACATAATGCTTTAGATAACAGGATAAAAATAACCAACCTTCCAGAGAAGTGTACCATAACCATTTATAATGTAAGTGGTAGTAAAATAAAGCAATTTAAAAAAGATACACCTGAGACAACAATTGAGTGGGATCTTAAAAACTTTGCTTCTGTACCAATTGCAGGAGGTGTGTATTATTTTCATGTTAAATCTGATGAAGGTGACCGAGTAGTTAAGTGGTTCTGTATTTCAAGAATCCCTGACTTAAACACCTTCTAAAACAATATTTAATCTGTCTTGAACGAGAACTTAATCAAGTTAAATATGAAAACTCTTTATAAAAATCTGATCGTAATATTGATCATAGCATTAATATTTCCCATCGCAGGGTCTACTTTTGCCGGAAACAAAGACCGGTCTGGTCAGGCCGGAGCCACAGAGTTATTAATTAATCCATGGGCAAGAAGTAGTGGATGGGCCAGTGCAAACATGTCGAAGGTGAAAGGCCTTGAGGCTATCTGGGGTAACATAGCAGGAACTGCCTTTACTCCAAAGACTCAGCTAATTTTTGCTAATACTCAATGGCTGAAAGGCACTGGAACTAATATTATGACTTTCGGTCTGTCGCAACGTGTAGGCGATGCTGGAGCATTAAGTTTATCGGTAATGTCAATGTCGTTTGGAGAAATTGACATTAGAACAGTTGATAATCCGGATGAATCGCAGGGGACTTATAGCCCGAACCTGATGAATATTGGTATTGGATACGCCAAAGCATTTTCAAATAGTATTTATGCTGGTGTTGTTTTGAAAGTTATTTCTGAATCCATCGCCGATGTAAGTGCTGTTGGAGTAGCCATTGATGCCGGAATACAATATGTTACCGGTGCAGAGGAACAAATATCATTTGGTATTGCATTAAAAAATGTAGGCCCTAAGATGATGTTTTCAGGCGATGGTCTCTCGATGCGCACTTTGATAACCGGTCAGGAAACTTCATTTACAGTAGAACAGAGATCAATGGCTTTTGAAATGCCTGCCCAACTGAATATTGGAGCTGCATATGATTTTCTTTTTCCAAAAGATTACCGACTTACACTTGCAGGTAACTTTACATCAAATTCATTTAGTCGGGACCAGTTTTCACTTGGCCTTGAAATCAGCCTGAAGGATTACGTAATGCTTAGAAGCGGCTACACTTATGAGCAAGGAATGTTTGAAGAAATAACATCTCCTGAAAACATAAACATAAACAACGGACTCAGTGCAGGCCTCAGCGTGCAGGTACCTCTTAAAAAAGAAATTGGCAGCTATATAGGCATTGATTACACATACCGTGAATCACAAAGCTTTAGCGGAAATCATACTATCGGAATAATTTTTAATTTCTAGGAGTTTAAACTGCAAGAATAATCTTTTTTATCTTTGCAACTTGTTAAAGACCCTTAATCTGGATTAAGGGTCTTTTTATCTTATTTATAACATTAAAAAGACGTTTACCATGTCTGACACAAAATATTTTACAGAAGAGGGGCTTAAAAAACTTCGTGATGATATTGAACATCTCATCACTGTTGAGAGGCCTAAAATTTCTATGCAGATTAGTGAAGCCAGAGATAAAGGAGACCTGTCAGAAAACGCAGAATACGATGCGGCAAAAGATGCACAAGGCATGCTTGAACTGAAAATCTCAAAACTTCAGGACAGTGTGCGTAATGCAAGAATTATCGATGAATCGAAAATGGATGATAGCAAAGTTTATCTATTATCGACAGTAACTATTAAAAACACAAAAACTAATTCCATAATGACATATACTCTTGTTCCTGAAGAAGAGGCCAATTTAAAAAAAGGTAAAATGTCAGTGGAGTCACCTATCGCAAAGGGTTTGTTGGGAAAAGAAGTTGGTAATACAGCAGAAATAAATGTTCCCGCAGGAAAACTCACTTTTGAAATAATTGAAATTGTTAGATAAATATTACTGCTATGGCATCAATTTTTACAAAAATCGCTAACCAAGAAATACCATCATACAAAATTGCTGAAACCGACAATTATTATGCATTTCTTGATATTAACCCCCTTGCCAAAGGGCACACGCTTGTAATACCAAAAAAAGAAATCGATTATATTCTTGATATTGAAGATGAAAAGCTTGGTGGGCTTTTTATTTTTTCTAAAAAAGTAGGCTTAGCAATTGAGCAAGTTGTAGAATGCAAGAGAATTGGAATCACGGTTATAGGTTTAGAAGTTCCACATGCACATGTTCATCTTATTCCTATTAATTCTATTTACGATATGGATTTTAAACGGCCGAAACTTACATTCACTCAAGATGAGTTTCAGGAATTAGCCAGGCAAATTAGATTGGCTTATGCTGCATTGTAAAAAATTATTTCAATATTCAAAAAGCGTAAATTGACTGTAGAATATTGAATCCCCAATATCAATTGCTTAAAGTAAAAATTAATAAGCCCTTGTGTTCACTCCTTCGATATAGTTAATAAACGACTGGTTTACAACTTGGTTACCTCCCGGAGTTGGGTAATTTCCGGTAAAATACCAATCTCCGGTATGATTTGGAATCGCTTTATGAAGGTCTTCAATGCTTTGGTAAATAATTTTCACGTCAGCTTGAACTCCCTTTGCTTTAACAAGTTCGCCTACCTTATTTGATATTTGGATTGCCGTAAAGGGCTTGTATATTTCCTTTACATAATTCACAATGTCCTCTTTTGGCAAATTTTGCTGCGCTTTCGATTTATTGTAAACATCATTTATTATATGATCCTGTTTTGTCTCTTTAAGCAGCTCAATAGCAGCAGTAAAAGCTACAAAGTCACTAAGTTTCGCCATATCAATACCGTAACAATCCGGATATCTGATTTGAGGAGCAGATGATGCAACAATTATGCGCTTTGGGTGAAGCTTGTCAAGTATTTGTATTATACTTTGTTTCAGGGTTGTGCCACGTACAATGGAGTCGTCGAGAACTACAAGAGTATCCACATTTTTATTTACTACGCCATAAGTAACGTCATATACGTGACCTACAAGATCATCACGCTGTGTGTCCTGTGTAATAAAAGTGCGAAGATTTGCATCCTTTACAGCTATTGACTCAACTCTGGGCTTAAAATTAAAAATATGGTCAAGTATTTTTTGTGACAGGTTGTCTTTATTTTTAATTATTTCCTGTTTAATCATTTCTGCCGAGAAGGAATGAATTTGATCCATCATTCCCTGGAAAGCAACCGAAGCAGTATTTGGTATAAATGAAAAAACTGTATTTTTAAGATCATAATCGATTTCTTCAAGAATTGCAGGTGTTAGTGACCTCCCCAAACTTTTGCGTTCCTGATAGATATCTTTATCAGTTCCCCTGGAAAAATAAATTCGTTCAAACGAACAGGCCTTAGTTGGTTTTTGATCACTAAATCTTTTTATCTCAACACTGGCATCTTTTTTAATTATCATAGCATGACCTGGGTGTAGCTCCTTAACATCCAGCTCACTTAAATTAAATGCTGTTTGGATAACCGGACGCTCCGAAGCCGCCACGATCACTTCATCATCTATGTAATAAAATGCAGGCCGAATCCCATTAGGGTCGCGCATAATAAAAGCATCGCCATGGCCTAATAAACCGCCAATAACATATCCTCCGTCCCACCTTTTCGCCGACTCCTCAAGTATATTTAAAATGTTTATCGATTCAATAATATGGTCGGTGATCTCCTTTTTCTTCAAACCCCGCTCCTTAAATCGCGTATATAACTTTTGATTTTCCTCGTCGAGGAAATGCCCGATTTTTTCCAGAACAGTTACCGTATCAGATGTTTCAACAGGATATTGTCCCAATTCAACAAGCTGTTCAAATAATTCACCTGTGTTTGTCATGTTGAAATTACCTGCCAGTACAAGGCTTCTTGTTTTCCAGTTGTTCGACCTGACAAGTGGGTGAAGATGCGAAATGTTATTTCCGCCAAATGTACCATATCGTAAATGGCCTAAAAACATTTCTCCTGTAAATTCGGCATTTGATTTTAGCCAGTTTACATCTGCCAATCGTTTTTTATCTCCCCTGGCAACATTATGTATCCTATCATACGCTGTGTTGAAAACATCTTTAATTGGAGATGTAGCGTTAGATCGTATCCTGCTGATATATTTTTGGCCCGGTTCAAGGTCAATCTTTACCTCAGCAATTCCGGCTCCGTCCTGCCCTCTGTTATGCTGTTTTTGTAATAAAAGATGAAGCTTCTGTAATCCGTAAACAGAGGTTCCGTACTTTGAAAGGTAAAATTCCAGAGGCTTCCGTAATCTAATTAAGGCGATGCCACATTCGTGATTTATACGATCGCTCATTTGTTGTACAGAATATTTATATTTGTGTGACAAAAGTACTAAAAAGATGATTCATACAAGGCCTGCAAATGAATATGATGCTCAGGTAATTGCCGATTTTCAAATAAAAATGGCGAGAGAAACTGAAGGCTTAGAGCTTGACAGGGATACTGTAAATAACGGAATTATTTCTGTTTTCAGGGATCCCCAGAAAGGCAAATATTATGTTGCTGCTGAAAATGATAAAATTGTTGCCTCGATGCTTATTACCCATGAATGGAGCGATTGGAGAAATAATTGGGTCTACTGGCTTCAGTCGGTATATGTTATTCCTGAAAAAAGAGGAATTGGTGTTTTCAAACTGATGTATCAACATATTCTTAAACAGGTAAATGACAGTAATGAAGTTGCAGGAATAAGACTTTATGTGGACAAGAAAAATTTAGCTGCACGCGAAGTTTATAACAAACTAGGAATGGATGGTGATCATTATCAGGTTTTTGAATGGATGAAGTAGCGTGGTGTGGGGAGTGTTAATCTTCTTAATCACGATTTTTAAAATTTTATACTATATAAATACACAGTAACATGAGGAATATTTTTAAGTCGATTGCAATAGTGATCTTTAGTTTATTAATATCAAATACATCATTAGCACAAACTGCTGACAAAAGTGATTGGGCGGGTGGTTACCCCGAAGGATGCACATCAATAACAGTTGGGAAGGCTGCAAGTTTTGATGGATCTGTAATTACATCACATACCGATGACAGCCATCGTACCCGCTCATGGATTGATATAGTTCCCGCGCAAAAGCATGCCAAAGGTGAAGTTGTTAGTATGTACAAACGTATAAAAAATGACTCACTTGCGATGCCTGCTTATGGTCATTTGGAAGTAGGCAGCATACCTCAGGTAAGTCATACAAATGGATATATTAATACTGCTTACCCAAGCTTAAACAATAAACAACTTGGTATTGGTGAGTCAACTTTTGGTGGTAGAGATGAATTACAAAGCGATTCGGGTATTATTGACTGCCAAAGGCTTTGTCAGCTTATGCTTGCGCGGGAGTCGACGGCTCGGGAGGCAATTAAAACGGCTGGCAAACTTCTTGAAAAATACGGATGGAATGACTATGGCGAAGCGCTCACCATAGCCGATAAAAATGAGGTTTGGCATCTGGAGATCGTAGGCCCGGGACAAGGCAAAACAGGTGCTGTATGGGCTGCTCAACGAGTACCTGATGGGCATATCTCGGTAAATGCGAATGCCAGCACAATAAAGCAGATTGACCTAAAAGATAAAGACTATTTTATGGCTTCCGAAAATATTTTTGATGTTGCATTGCAAAATGGCTGGTGGAATCCAGAGGAAGAAGAATTTAGATTTTGTTATGCTTACGCACCCGGTAGTCGTAACTCAATAGCAGCACGGAGGCGTGAATGGAGAGTGTTTGATCTTCTTGCTCCTTCGCTAAAACTTGATCCTAATGCCGAGAATTATCCTTTTTCTGTAAAGCCTGATACACTGGTCACTCTCGAAAACCTAATTGACGTTTTTAAAGATTATTATGAGGAAACTCCGTTCGATATGACAAAATCCCTTACCGTTACTGATGAAAATGGCAAAACAATTATATCACCTCTTGCCAGCCCTCATATGCCTTATGACGCAAATAAACTACACAAAATTAACGGAGGATGGGGACCTTTGGGCGAACGCACCATCGCCAGATGGTACACAATGTATGCAACTATTATCCAGCTAAGAAACTGGCTACCTGATGAAATTGGTGGCGTTGAGTGGCTTGCAATGGACAATGTTGCAACATCAATTTATGTCCCGATTTACGGATGTGTGAGCGATCTGCCTGAACAGTATAAAACCCCGGGACGGATTAACGGTTATACACTAAACTCTGCTTGGTGGATTTTTAACCGCCTTGGAACACTTGCCTCCCAGCGCTGGGGTGATATGCGCCATGATGTTGATGCAGTATGGAAACCAATGCAATTGAACCTTATTGAATCTCAAAAATCTGTTGATAAAAAAGCTCTTGAACTATATTATCAAAATAAAATAGCTGCTATTGAATTCCTTACCCGCTATTCAAATGAGCAAGGCGAAAAAGTAATGAAGGAAGCAATTAAATTAGGTGATTCCCTTTGGACAAAATATGACGAGAAGTTTTGAAAAGCAGGAAGCCCGAAGATTGAGGTTAAAAGATTGTGGCCACTCCGAAAAATCAAACAAGACGTCATTGCGAGGGTAAAGCCCGAAGCAATCTGTTGTTTTTCATTACTTTATTTCACTGCCATTATTAAAATCTTCGGTGGGTGAAACAAAACATAGTTTACCATCTTCGTCTTCAGCCATAAGTATCATGCCTTGTGATTCAATACCGCGTAGTTTGCGGGGGGCAAGGTTTATCAGGATACTTACTTTTTTGCCTATAATATCTTCAGGCTGGTAATATTCAGCAATACCTGAAACCACAGTCCGCCTATCAATTCCCGTGTCGATTGTTAGCGTGAGAAGCTTTTTTGTTTTTGCTACTTTTTCGGCTTTAAGGATAGTCCCTGTGCGGATATCCATTTTCATAAAATCGTCAAATTCAATTGTTGGTTTTGACGGTTTGGCAGAGACAACTGCTTCATTTTCTTTTTTTGTATCCATGAGTTTTTGAACTTGTTTTTCAATAGTGCAATCCTCAATTTTCTCAAATAATAATTCAGGCTTGTTAAGCTTGTGGCCGGATTTAAGCAGGTTAGGCTTTCCGGCATCCTTCCATTTAAGCCCTCCGATATTGATCATTTTCTGCAACTTAGCTGAAGAAAATGGAAGAAATGGTTCACCAAGAATTGACAAATTTGCCACAATTTGTAACGAAACATTTAGAACCTGTTTTACTTTCTCTGGATCTGTTTTGAATATTTTCCATGGCTCCATATCCGTTAAATACTTGTTGCCTAATCTGGCTAGATTCATAAACTCACTTAATGCCTCCCTAAATCTATACCTTTCCATACTGCTTGAAATTATGTCAGGATACTTTGTAATCTCTTCAATTACATTGGCCGATTCTTCATCAAAAGAATCAAAGGAAGGAACTATTCCATCAAAATATTTTTGTGTTAATACCAGTGTGCGGTTTACAAAATTTCCAAAAATTGCTAGCAATTCGTTATTATTTCTTGCCTGGAAATCTTTCCATGTAAAATCATTGTCCTTAGTTTCGGGAGCATTTGCCGTTAATACATATCGTAATACGTCCTGTTTTCCAGGAAACTCCTCAAGATATTCGTGTAGCCAAACTGCCCAATTGCGTGACGTTGAGATTTTATCGTTTTCAAGGTTCAAAAATTCATTAGCGGGTACATTCTCCGGCAGTATAAAACTACCTTCTGCCTTGAGCATAGCAGGAAATATTATACAATGAAAAACAATATTATCCTTGCCTATAAAATGAAGTAACTTGGTGTCCTTGTCTTTCCAGTATGGTTGCCAGTCGTTACCAGTTTGATCGCTCCACTCCTTGGCAGCTGAGATATATCCTATGGGCGCATCAAACCAAACATATAGTACTTTTCCTTTGGCATCTTTAAGAGGAACCTCTACGCCCCAATCCAAATCGCGGGTAACCGCTCGTGGTTTCAGCCCCTGATCAACCCATGATTTAACCTGTCCGTAAACGTTCGGTTTCCAGTCATCTTTGTGACCCTGTATAATCCATTCGGTAAGCCAGCCTTCGTATTGATCCAGTGGCAAATACCAATGTTTTGTTTCCTTCGAAACAGGGACATTACCGCTTAAAGCGGATTTGGGGTTTATTAGCTCCAGCGGGCTGAGTGATGTGCCGCAATTTTCACATTGATCACCATACGCTTTTTCGAAACCGCAGTGAGGGCATGTTCCGGTTATATATCTGTCGGCTAAAAACTGGTGGTTTTCTTCATCATAATATTGCATGTTAGTCTTTTCAATGAACTTTCCTTTCTGATATAGTTCAGTGAAAAAATCAGAAGCCGTTTGGTGATGAACAGGTGCAGAAGTGCGTGAATAAATGTCGAATGAAATACCAAAATCCTCAAACGATTTCTTAATGATCTTATGATACTTATCTACAATATCCTGAGGTGTAGTGCCTAACTGCCTGGCTTTAATAGTAATGGGGACTCCATGTTCATCCGACCCGCCAATAAAAAGCACATCTTTATCGTTCATCCTAAGGTAACGGGCATATATATCAGCAGGAACATAAACCCCTGCAAGGTGACCTATGTGAATGGGGCCGTTGGCATAAGGAAGTGCTGAAGTAATAGTATATCTTTTAAAATCTGCCATGCTTTATTGAAAAATGTTTAAAATTCTGTATTTTCGGCAAAGTTAACTAATATGTTCAAAATGATATGTCCGCCATTTCTTAAAAAAGGAGATACGGTTGGTATTGTTGCCCCAGCCGGTAAAATCGGGAAAGAAGAATTAGAACCATCATTTGAAATTATCAGAAACTATGGTTTTGATGTTGTATATTCAGATAACCTCTTTTCAGAAGACAACCAATTTGCCGGCAGTGATAAAATAAGAACTAAAGAAGTACAACATCTGCTTGACGATGAATCTGTGAAGGCTATTATGTTTGCACGAGGTGGTTATGGAAGCGTTCGCATTATTGACAATATTGATTTTAGCAAATTCGTAACTAATCCAAAATGGCTCGTAGGCTATAGCGATATAACCGTTTTTCACAGCCATGTTAATAGAAATTTAGGTGTTAAAACGCTACATGCCTCAATGCCTGTTAATTTTACAAAAAATACAAAACCGGCTTTGGATTCTTTATTTGATTCACTTAAGGGTAAATTTCATGAATATGAATTTGAGCAACACCCATTAAACAAGGCCGAAAACGCAGAAGGGGTATTGACAGGAGGAAATCTATCAGTATTGTATAGCCTAATTGGCAGCGTCTCTTTCCCGGAAACGGAGGGAAATATATTGTTTTTGGAAGACCTTGACGAATATCTTTACCATATCGACCGAATGATGATGGGGTTAAAAAGGGCCGGTAAATTAACTAATCTTGCTGGCCTGTTAATTGGCGGAATGACTAAAATGAATGATAACAATATTCCATTTGGAAAAACTGCAGAAGAGATTATCCGCGATATTGTTGAGGAGTTTGACTATCCTGTTTTTTTTGGTTTCCCCGCCGGACATATTGCTGATAACAGGGCATTGGTGATGGGGGGAAGAGTCAAGCTGGAAATAAATAATAGAAATTGTTCATTTGTAAATTTGTAATAAGCAAACCCGCTAAGTTGCCTTGAACTTAGCGAGTTGAAAATATGATATCTAATGCTATATAAAATGATAAATGAAAAACCACATGCTATATCCTTTTGAAAAAGCCTTTTACGATTATTTTGACGGTAAAAAATCAGCTGAAATTATTGTTCACTGCAACAAAGGTGAAGATGAAGTTATTCCTGTTTCATGCTTTTTCAGGACTTACGATGAGATGCCTGACTTGGAAAAAAAGGCCTTAAATATGTGTTCAGGTAAAATTCTCGACATCGGAGCCGGTGCAGGCAGCCATGCATTATATCTTCAGGAAAAGGGCTACAATATTACAGGCATAGATATAATGCCTGGTTTTGTGGATATAATGAAGAAAAGAGGATTGAAAAAACCTGTTCTCTCTGATATTAGAGATTATCAAGGAGATAAATTTGACACACTGCTAATGCTGATGAACGGAATCGGTTTTACCTGTAATTTTGAAGGGATGGCAACTTTTCTTCAATCAGTTAAAAAACTACTAAAGCCGGGCGGGCAAATAATTTTGGATTCGTCCGATCTTCTATATTTATACACTGAAGATGATGGGTCGTACACAATCAACTTAAATGAAAACTACTACGGAGAGGTGGAATATATTATTGAATATGAGGGCGTATCTGGAACCCCATTTAATTGGCTTTTTGTTGATTATGAAAATCTGGCAGGCTTATCCGAACAAGCAGGCTTTAGTTGTGAATTAATTTTTGAAGAT
>JACNJS010000091.1:155429-163471 GCA_014382445.1 Bacteroidota bacterium | reverse complement strand
TGTCCGAATTTAGATTGCGTAGCTTTGCGAAGCATTGGTATTATAGCAGGTAACTACTCGATAAACACACCGAAGTTGTATTTATGCGCCATATGCCCAAAGCTATATAATGTGTTAATTGATTGCAATTTAATTGAATACGCGACCTGGGTTTTAAGCTTCATTTCAATTATTGTGTTTATCTTGAGGTAAAAATACATAATTGTTTTGTATGTATGACAATTCATGTTATAAATTTATTAAATCGCCCGGACTTGTTATCTTGGATATGTTTAATGTACTAACGTGCGTATAAATCTCTGTTGTTTTACTGCTGTTATGACCCAGTAATTCTTGTATATATCTTAAATCGGTTCCATTTTCAAGTAAATGAGTTGCAAATGAATGTCTGAGTGTATGTACAGAACCCATTGTTCGTACTCCTGCCTTCTTTTTCGCTGCATGTAGCACGTTTCTTATACTTGTACTTGAATACTGTCCGCCAAATTGCCCCTCGAATAAATAATTTGTAGGCTTGCTCTGTATAATGTATCGGGTTAGCATTTCAAGTGCACTATCGGCTAAAGTTGAATATCTGTCTTTCCTTCCCTTACTTCTTCTTATCAAAACCATTTTCCGATCTACCATTATGTCTTCAACCCTCATGTTAATAAGCTCACTTATACGAAGCCCTGCAGAGTAAATAAGAAATATCATTGTACGGTGCTTTAAATTGTTGATGCTCTTAATTATTTTTCTAATCTCTTCACGGCTGTAAACATTTGGTAAAGTTTTATTCCTCATTGGACGGTGAATTGCTTGTAAATCAATTTCTTTGTTACTCATAACCTTATAATATAACTTAATTGAGGTTACCGATTGGTTTATTAATGATGCTGATGGAGAGCTGGCCTGTATCCACGATTTATGATATGTGTCGATTTCGGATACGCCAAAATTATTAATCTGTTCCAAAGTATGTCCTTTAAGAGTATTCAAATACCTGAGGATTAAATTGTAATATGTTGATAAAGTGCTGCTGCTGTAGTTGTGAAGTTGCATGTACTCAAGAAAAGTCATAGGGCAACTTTTAAAATCTTTTCCCTTTTCGTAACTTTGCTCAAGCAACATTTGTTTAATAGTTAAATCGCTGATATTAAGATCGGAGTTTATTTTAACGATATATTGAGGTAACAAAAACCCAAGCGCTTTTAAGAAGCTACCTCTACCGGCATTAAATTGCCAAATTTTCATTTCCTTATTCCAGAAAAACGGTTTATCTGATCTGATTTTATCAAACTCATTTTTCGGAAATATTTGTTTAAACCCAATTAATTTCATGCCTTTATGTTCGTAAGGAAACAATGTTATCATATCGGTTTTTGGTCTTTTAACCAATGCTTTACGACCGTAATTGTCAATCCCGATATTAATAGGGCTTACCTTTGGTTGGTTATCAGTACTATAGTATAAGTACTTTGTGCTTACGATGGCGATATCTGAAAAGAATTCCTTAAAAATGGCAACGTTTTTTTCGGTGTAAGTCATGCAATAAGCTCGCAGGTCGATGCTGAACCTTATCCAGTTGCTGTTTCTGATACGGACAGCAATTTTATCATTCATTTTGCAATATAACTTTACAACCTCTTTTCCGTTCAGGATTTCTTTGTTAAGATATATAACCGGTTTATTAGTTCCGTATTCCATTTTAATAGTTCTTTGTTGTCAAATTTAGTATGTAAAAGTTTTTTATATAATTTTATAAGCAATTAATGTCGAGTATAAGCGTTTATAAAAATGAATATATTGATTTTAAGGATTATCTATAAGTCGTAAATTGTATAAAATACAGATGATAAACTATGAGTGATAATATATTATGTAAGCAATGTGGCGAGAAAATTGTTGGCAGACTTGATAAAAAGTTTTGTGACGACTTGTGCAGAAACAGCTACAATAATAAAATAAAACGCGAAAACGAGAAGCAGATTATTGAAATTAACAGAATCCTTCGTAGAAACAGGAAAATTCTAAAACAGCTCAACCCCGAAGGAAAAACAACGATCAGGAAAGAATACTTAGAAAAGCTAAACTTCGATTTTAAATTTCATACACATACGTATACAACTAGTCTAGGTAATACGTACAAATTCTGTTACGAATATGGTTACCTGTTACTTGACGTCGACAAAAAGATATTACTGATAAACGAACAATCGTATATGAAAAAATAAAAAATTGATAATGCCGCATCCTATGCTCCTATTTTTAAATGTATTTTGGATGCTTATTAAAATCTATTTAAATATTTCCCCAACTCTCCATTCAAATAACTACCAGGTAATTTCCAATACTGTAAATTCTACTCCTGCACCCGCAGCAGTGATATAAGCGGTAGCCAACTGAAATGAAGCAGGATTGTTTTTTGAAAGTGGTGGGGCTGACGGAGGAAGACACCGCCGCGCACATAAAAACACCTGCTTCATAAAGTTGCTATAAGCGGTTAGCACGGCCGCTGCCCAAATAAATATAGAAGTAAATCGAAATTATAAACTACATCATTTTCTTTATGATAGCATCAACGCTTATACCATCGGCTTCGGCCTTGTAGTTCCTAATGATGCGATGGCGGAGAACAGGTAGCACTATCGCTTTAACATCTTCAATGTCAGGTGAATATTTGCCGGCTATTGCTGCGTGTGCCTTTGCGCCAATTATTAAAAATTGTGATGCACGAGGGCCTGCTCCCCAGTTAAGATAACTATTTGCCCAATCGTGGGCAGTCGATGTGCCGGGGCGCGTTTTGGAAACCAATTTTACTGCATAATCCATCACGTTTTCAGCTACCGGTATCTTGCGGATCAATTGTTGAAAGAACAATATTTCATCTGCACCAATTATTTTCGATACCGCTTCACATAGCCCTCCGGTTGTTCTTTTAACTATTTCCAACTCTTCGTTAAACTCCGGATAGTCAAGTATTAAATTGAACATAAACCGGTCTAATTGTGCCTCGGGTAGGGGATAGGTTCCTTCCTGCTCAATGGGGTTTTGTGTGGCAAGCACAAAAAAAGGTGCATCAAGTTTGTATGCATTTCCTGCAACTGTTACCGACTTTTCCTGCATTGCTTCCAATAATGCTGCCTGCGTTTTAGGTGGCGTGCGATTAATTTCGTCGGCAAGAATTATGTTAGCAAAAACAGGTCCTTTTATGAATTTGAATTTTCGGTTTTCATCAAGTATCTCTGTTCCTATTATATCGGATGGCATTAGGTCGGGTGTAAATTGTATCCTATTATAACTTAATCCCAATACATCGCTAATGGTGTTTACTAGTAACGTTTTTGCGAGCCCTGGAACGCCTACGAGCAATGTATGTCCCTGACTAAAAATGGAAATAATTGCATTTTTAACTATTTCATCCTGCCCAACAATTACTTTTGCAATTTCCTTTTTTAGAATATCGTATTTTTCTACAAAAGAGTCGATTGCTTCTACATCGGAGTTATATTTCATTTGTATTGTGTGTTAAGGGGTTGGGGGGTATAAGGGTATAAGGGTATAAGGGTATAAGGGTATAAGGGTATATTGGTATAGTTGATGGGACTGTATAGTATGACATTATTCATTTTTTACTTTTATTATCAATTATAAATATATTATTTTTATCATCATCCTTACGCTTTTTAACAAATTTGATATAACCATTAAGTTTAATTTTTGTAGTTTCAATAAGGCCAATTCCTTTTTGGAACAAATCTTTATTTATATAGTTGACATCTGCGCAAGTTATCAGGTGGTCTTTTAATTCATAAATTGATCCACGAGATATTCTATAAAACTGAATTCCCTCCTGATAGTGAAATCGTCCATACCCTTCGGCTATGTTTGCTGTAGAGCTAACAGACGCCCTTTTGATTTGAATTATTAAGTTATTATTTTCAGTGTAAGGTAATTTGGGTATTATTTCATTGTAAAAAAAGAGTTTCAAATTACGAGCATCTTGCCAGCATAGTAAACCAGTAAAATCTTTCTCTTTATTGTATTCACCAAGTGGTTCTTCAAAAAATTCAAGCTCATTCATGTATTACAAAGTTACAAGTTGTATTTCAGATGTTATAAAAAAAATATTACCCTTGTGTTTATATACATTTATCCAAGTCTACCCTTATACACATATATACCCCCTTATACCATATACCCATATACCCCTTACCGTATACCCAATTCATTCCCTTCCCCAATTATGGTCAAAATCACAGGCACTATATTCATCTATTATCCTGACATAGGTGTTTTGAGCTTTGTCATCAATCCATTTGGCTACGGTTTTCATTTGTTTATCCTGTAATGCCCATTCGCGTATCCTTGTGTAATCGTCAACCATGTTGGCTTTGTGAGGTTGTGTTTTCTTTTTCAATAACAGTATCCTGTAAGCATCTTTTTGTTCTTCAGTTTTCATGGGTACAGGGTTTGATATTTCGTCAACATTCATTTTTTCAATTACAAATGATACCTGGGGATCAAGCTGGTCGGCTTCAAATGTTGTTCCCATGGTGTATGGGTTAATAATTATTCCACCATTATTTACATTCTCTGCTTCCGAAAATTGCTCAACAGCCTCAGTAAATGTTATAGAATCAGCTCGTATCATTAATGCAATGCTGTCTAACTGATTTTTAGCAATTACCAGATCCAGAGGGCTCACTTTGGGAGATAGCAGAATATGCCTGACATTAATGTAATCACCCTTTCTTTCGATCATTTGTATAATATGGTATCCGGCTTCTGTTTCCAGAACATTACTTATTTCACCTTCCTTCAGCTTAAAAGCAACTGCCTCAAATTCAGGATATAATTGGCCTCTGCCATAAAATCCGAGCTCACCACCTTTTTTTGACGATCCAGGATCTTGCGAGTACATTATAGCAAGCGTTGAAAAACTGCTGCCATCAAGTATTCTTTTTCTGATTTCATTTAGTTGCTCTTTAACTCTAAGCTTTTCTTCGATGCTTATAGGAGGGTTTTTAACGATTTCGGCAATTACATACTCGGTTTTTATTAGTGGAATACTGTCCTGGGGTATCGACCTGAAATATGATCTTATTTCAGAAGGTGTAACATCAATTCCACTTACAATTTCTGATTGAACCTGTTGTGCTAACATTTGTTCGTAAACAATATCATAGAGTTCCTTTTTTATCTCGGCAAGAGATTTACCATAATAATCTTCCATTTTTTCCTGAGAACCGAACTGTTGTATAAAGCCTGAAAGTCGTCTGTCGAGATCAGCTTCAACCTGAATATCACTTACCTCAATACTGTCAACCTCGGCCTGAGTAACCATAAGCTTTTGAAATAGGATTTGCTCAATTATCTGGCATTTTATTGCTTCTGAACTACCAGTAATTACACCTTGCATCCTGTAATTAAGATATTGATTTTGGATATCACTTTCGAGAATTATGCTTTTACCTACAACCGCAACTACCTGATCAATTACAAATTCTTCATTCTGCTGAGAAAATGCATTAGAAACAAGCGAGATACCCAGCAGAAACATTAATGGACGAATCATATGTTTTTGTGGCAGGAATACTAAGTTGATAAATATTATGATTTTATTCATTAGTTTGGTTTATGAAGTTAAGTGTTGCTAGTTATTTATTATATGTTAATAGTTATATGTTATTTTAATTTAATAATCGAGCGCCACCACCAGTTTCAATTATAGTAAATTTCAAATTCATTATTTTTTAATGCCCGATCATATATGTCATTCCGAACCTTTTTTGCCAATTTCACTTTGCGGCGTGATATAATAATGTTGTAAATATCATTCCGTTTGAAATCTAAAGGTGAAATATCATCTTTAATTTTAAAATCGATAAACTTTACAAAATATGTATAAGGTTCGGTATTAATTTTGACAAATCTATTGTTTTTTAAAAATAGTTCCCTGTTATACGTTTCGATTGGGATAATCTGTTGAATATTGTAAAAACTTACCCATTTAGTTGTATCCAGATAAGAGGATATTACATTTATGTGACTGTAATACTCGAGTGAATCAAAAAGAAGCGTATCAGGCATAATGAAAATTTGATCGAATTTTTCTTCAATTTCAGGGTCATCATCAATAATTACATACACAGCTTTGGTAATATTTTCTTTTAACTCAAAATCACTTAAGTGAGTATCGTAATACTCCTGAATTTCTTCTTCTGTAACAATGGTATCGAGACTTTGGTTGATTAAACTTGTTTCGTATTGATAAATTATAAGTGAGTTCCGGTAATCTTCTAACCGCTTTGAGAAATCGAGCTGGTTTTCGGGTAAATTCTGCTGAGCCTGATAAATCATAACGTTGGTTCGTACCCAGTCGATAACATAGCTTCTAATAAATGCTATACTATCACGTGGCGAAATATTGCCTGGAATAATGTTTTGAATGTCTGACACATACAAATATTTATCCTGAACTCTTGCTAATATAGGGCTATCATTATCCCGGAGCATATCAATACAGCTCGTTGATAAAAATAGCAATAGGATTATATATGATATAACTTTCTTCAATTTTAACCAGTTTATTGATCACACTTTATTATATCATCAAGTACTTGTTCATTCACTTTAACGGGATACTTTTTCTTTAATTGTTCAATCCAGTCTTTTTCAAGAAATGTTTGATAATCAGCCGTTACAAGTCCTCGTGCTTCATTGAGTTCTTTTTGCTGAGGGGGTAAAATCTTACGAATCTTAACAAATACAATAAGTTCTTCTACTTTTGAATCCATGGCTTCCGAAAGACCTATCTTCCACTCAACCATATCAACAAATTTATCATCTCCTTTTTCGTACACATCTGGTATAATTCTCACCGATTTGATACTATCACTGTCGAATGCTTTAGCAATATCACCATCATTATCATACTGAGTTATAATGGTTTTTACATTTTCTAAATACGTACTATCACTTAACCGATAAACCGTTGCATCAACTCGTTCGCCCCACATGAAATTCTCCCTATTATTCGAAAAATATTCTTGTAAACCTACTGTATCTTTAACAGCCTTGGTCCATACTTTTTCATCAGTAAGGTTAAAAAGCAAGATGCCATCGTGATATTCCCCTACAAGATCTTTAAACTCAGGGTACATATTTTCAAGATTATAATCCATAAAACTAATACAGTTTTCATTTTCGAAATCGGTAAAAAGCTGTTTCAGGTAAACGTCTTTGTCAATATTCTCCTGTTTGTTCTGATTAACCTGAACAAATTTGGCAAAATCATATTGTGAATATTTTTGCTTATTTAATTTCATTACAGGGAGTTTCATTCCTGCCAAATTTTCAGCAACAAATTTTTTATTTAGAACCGAAGTGTCGATAGCAGTAATTACTGCATTGATTGCTTTAGGATATATCTTAAATTTATTTTCCTTTTTAATATTTGAAATTACAGCTTCTTCGCTTTTTGTTGCCCTTTGGTCTTTTGTCAACCTTTCTTTCAGCTTTGGCGATTCATCTTCAAATGTTCCGGGTGCTTCAATATTAATAAGTTTTATTATATGATATCCGTAACTTGTATTAACAGGTGCCGAAATCTCGCCGATTTCAAGGTTAGCAACTGCATCTACAAATTCAGGAACAACCCTGTTACAAGAAAACTTGGTAAGTTTGCCCTGATTTTTGATCGATCCTTTATCCTCCGAATATTCTGCAACAGCATCCTCAAACGACATTCCTTCCTGTATTTTTGAATATACGTTATTGATTTTTTCCACTTTGCGCAACGAATCTACAGTTGTGGCTTCGGGCCTGAGAGCAACAAATATATGAGCTACTTCTGCATATCCCATTGCATCTTTAATATCAGTCACGTTTATTATGTGATAACCGTATTTAGAACGTACAACCGGCGAAATTTCATTTATTCCGGTATTGTAAGCTGCATTTTCAAATGGATATACCATATTGAAAACTGTGAAATAGCCAAGGTCTCCTTTGTTACCACGTCTGAACCTCTGTTTGTTAGGTATCTCTTCCATGTCGCG
>JACNJS010000091.1:152001-155037 GCA_014382445.1 Bacteroidota bacterium | reverse complement strand
AGGTATTCGTTAACAGCATCTGCTTGATATAAGTCAGATTGCATGTTATTCTTTTCATAAACTTTTATGAATTCATTGGCAGTAACTTTTTCATCTCCAATTGTAACTAAAACTTTATTGCTTATTTGTTTTTGTGATACTGCATTACTCGCTGTAAATGCAACTAATAATAATAATATTAATCCTTTTGTCAGACTCTTCATCGTGGTTTTATTTATTTATAATTATTTATTGAATTTAAGATTTATAAAATTTATGTTCAGATGCAATGCTCTTCAAATTAAATAGTAATATTAACGATCGGTGTTTAATTATTTCTGCTATAATTAGGGGCTTCACGGGTTATGGTAATATCATGTGGATGGCTTTCAGCTACACCAGCGGCTGAAATCCTTATAAAACTTGCTGATTGAAGATCTTTAATGGTTTGTGATCCGGTATATCCCATCCCGGCTCTTAAGCCACCTACCAACTGAATCATAACCTCACTTAGTGATCCTTTATAAGGAACTCTTCCAATTATACCTTCAGGGACAAGCTTTTGAATATCATCTTCTGTATCTTGAAAATACCTGTCTTTAGATCCCTTTTTCATTGCTTCAATCGAACCCATTCCGCGGTATGATTTGTATTTTCTTCCATCGTAAATTATTGCTTCTCCCGGCGATTCATCAACTCCGGCAAATAATGAACCTGCCATAATATTATCGGCTCCAGCAGCAATAGCTTTAACGATGTCTCCGGTGTATCTAACTCCTCCATCGGCAATTACCGGTACACCTGACCCTGCGACAGCTTGTGCAACATCATAAATAGCAGTAAGTTGTGGTATGCCCACTCCAGCTATGATTCTGGTTGTACAAATTGATCCGGGGCCAATTCCGACTTTTATGCCATCAACTCCGGCAGCTAATAAGTCGAGGGCAGCTTCAGCCGTGGCAATATTTCCAACCACCAAATCAATATGAGGAAATTTCTTCTTTACTAATCTGGCCATTTCAATAACACCTTTAGAATGACCATGCGCAGTGTCGACAACAACAGCATCAACACCTGCTGCCACCAGGGCTGCAACACGATCGATTGTTTCATTGCCAATGCCAACCGCTGCTGCTACCCGTAGCCTTCCCTGTTTATCTTTACAACTGTTAGGGTGTGCCTTTATTTTGATAATATCCTTATACGTTATAAGGCCTACCAGTTTGTTATTCTCGTTTACAACCGGTAGCTTCTCAATACGGTATTTTTGAAGGATTTCGGCAGCTTTTTCAAAATCAATAAATTCGGAAGTTGTAATAAGTCCTTCACTAGTCATGGCTTGTGAAATAGGTTTTTCCAGATCTCTCTCGAACCTCAGGTCACGGTTAGTAACAATACCAACAAGATGATGATCAGCATCAACCACAGGTATTCCTCCTATTCCAAACTCAGCCATAATATTGAGGGCATCTTTAACCTGGGCATCTTTGCGGAGTGTAATAGGATCGGGAATCATTCCGTTTTCAGCTCGTTTTACTTTATGAACTTCATTTGCCTGCGACTTGATACTTAAATTCTTATGAATAACACCAATGCCACCTTCCTGTGCCATGGCAATAGCCATTTTCGATTCAGTTACTGTGTCCATGGCCGCACTTACGATTGGAATCTTCATAGTAATGTTTCTCGAAAAACGTGTGCTTAGATCAGTTTCACGGGGCAACACAGATGAATGTGCAGGAACCAGAAGAACATCATCGAATGTAAGGCCTTTCCCTTTAAATTTATCACTCTCGAATGACATATTTTTCTCGATTTAAAAATTTTCCAAAAATACCAAAAAATTACAATATTAATAGTAATGAATTTGGACATATCTGGAAGATTTAACATGATTTAACTGTATTGGATGATTTGATGATTTGAAAATTTGATGATTGGATGATTTGATAATTTGATAATTGGTTGATTGGATAATTGGATAACCAATAACTAATGACTAATAATCCATCATAGAAATCATTCAATCAATGTTACTGCACCTTGCCGCTGTTTCGTTATGTCAAAAACATTTTGATAGGTTAATATGTAAATATAAGTGCCATGTGACGAGGGGTTCCCCTTATATTTTCCATCCCAACCCTGTTCAGGATCAGAAGTCTCAAAAATTAGTTGCCCCCATCTGTTATAAATTTGAAGCAGATAGTTGGATCCTCCAAAGCCACTAAATACAGGTTTAAATTCATTATTAATGCCATCCGGACGAAACGCATTTGGGAAATACATATCGGTTTCACGGAATAAACTTATAATGTTGGAATTACATTTTTCTTTAATACCATAATTATTATGATTACCCTCCACAGCTTGTACCCAATATTCAAATTTACTCTCACTTAAACTCACCGACGAAATATTGTCGCTATATTCAGTAGTCTGAGCATCAGTAGAATCAATAGGTTGTTCGGGAATTACACCTCCTGTCATTCTATAAATTAAGTAACTACCAACTCCTCCTTCATATCCTTCCATTGCATTCCATGAAAGATAATTCTCATCATCTGTTAATTGCTGCCCTTCGAGGAAGATTGTTTTCATATCATTTGATTGTAACACCAGCGCTTCACAACTATCGAATACATTTATGGAATATATATAAAACCCTGTTGAGCCATCTGCTGTTTCATCTAAAAAAATATATGGAGAGGATGTAATATCATTGCGCGACAAAGTTGTTAAAAGTGAATGTTGTCCACCTCCGGCATCACTTCTAAGAATTTCCCATGTACAGGATTGAGGCTTCAGGTCGATATTCAGAGTTAATTCAATGTTATTGTCAGGTAGTACATTTGCATTTGCAAGATAAACTGAATCGGGTTTAGTAAAACTGCCTGTTGAAATTGATTTAGTGCATGAGGTTGATGTGAAGTCTCCAAACACAGCCCTTATGAAATAATTATATTCTGTAATATTTTCAACTCCGGTGTGGCTATAATAGTTAGTGTTTGCCGGCACTTCATCAACCAGAAATGCAGCTCCACCAGCTACAGATGTCCA
>JACNJS010000091.1:0-151372 GCA_014382445.1 Bacteroidota bacterium | reverse complement strand
TAAATTTTATAGTAACTCGATGATCCTTCAGGTAAGGGAATGCGAACAGGATTCCAAAGGAGTGTAGCCAAACCGGCTGTACTGTTGTCAACCACCAGAAAAATGGTGTTGAATACATCAGAATCAACTTCTTCGGTTTGATATATTGCTTTTATGTAATAATAATATAATTGATTGTTTGCCTGTGCTAACGAATGGTAAAACTGAAGGCTTTGATTTTGGCTGTCGACTGACCCTGCTTGTTCCCATGTTATATTATCTGTTGAAAAGAAAATTTGAAATTCCAGAGCTGTTGTATCAAGCGATTGCCAATATATTGTTACATCTCCGGCATAATGCACTTCAAGACATGTTACCACCGGAGCATCTAAATCTCTGCTAAACGCAGATTGCACAAGCATAAGAAATATAGCGATATTTAATAACAGGTATCTCAAAATCCTTTAATTATTGTTCATTGAATCAGCCACAAGTTTAATCATTTTAAACTGAATAAATCAGATATAGTTTGCATAGCCATAAACAATGGATATAACTCATAGTTCACATTAATTATTTTGTTGTGCTTTTAAAATTATTAATATTTTTGCTCATTCTAAAGAAATTATTAATTGTCCGATAATTAATGATTAATTATAAATTGATATGGAAAGAGATCAGAAAATATTTGATTTGATAAAGCAGGAAAAAGAGCGGCAGATGAATGGTGCAGAACTTATTGCGTCTGAAAACTTTGTTAGCGAACAGGTGCTGGAGGCAATGGGTTCAGTAATGACAAATAAGTACGCAGAAGGATATCCTGGCAAAAGATATTATGGCGGTTGCGAGATAGTTGACCAAAGTGAACAGTTAGCTATTGACAGAGCTTGTGAACTTTTTGATGCAGAATATGCTAATGTTCAACCTCATTCGGGTGCCCAGGCAAATATGGCTGTGTTTCTTGCTTGTTTAAAACCAGGTGATACATTTATGGGGCTCGACCTTTCGCATGGTGGTCATTTATCTCATGGTTCGTTCGTTAACTCATCCGGAATTTTATATAACCCAATAGCATACAAGGTTAAAGAAGAAACCGGGACAGTTGATTATGATGAGATGGAAGCACTCGCACTTAAAGAAAAAACCAAATTGATTATTGCAGGAGCTTCAGCATATTCACGCGACTGGGATTATTACCGAATGCGTTATATTGCCGACCAAATTGGAGCTATACTTATTGCTGATATAGCTCATCCTGCAGGGTTGATTGCAAAGGGAATTCTAAACGACCCCATCCACCATTGTCATATTGTAACAACAACAACACATAAAACTCTACGCGGCCCGCGGGGTGGTATGATATTAATGGGCGAAGATTTTGAAAATCCATGGGGGCTTAAAACTCCAAAAGGAGAAACAAAAATGATGTCAACAATTTTAAATTCAGCGGTTTTCCCCGGAATTCAAGGCGGCCCGCTCGAGCATGTAATCGCAGCTAAGGCAGTAGCATTTGGTGAAGCCCTTACCGATAGCTATTTTGAGTATATTCTTCAGGTAAAGAAAAATGCAGATATAATGTCAAACGCTTTTATATCAAGAGGGTATAAAGTAGTTTCAGAGGGTACTGATAATCATTTAATGTTGATTGATCTTCGGAGCAGGTTCCCTGAAATAACTGGTAAAATTGTTGAAAATACATTGGTTAATGCCGATATCACTATCAATAAAAATATGGTACCTTTCGATAGCCGATCCCCATTTCAAACAAGTGGATTAAGAGTAGGAACTCCTGCCATTACCACTCGAGGGCTAAAAGAAAATCACATGGAACCAATTGTTGAACTTATTGATGAAGTAATATCAAATATCGAAAGCGAAGCTACAATTAAGTCGGTTAAAAAAAGGGTAAATGAAATGATGAGCAGCTTCCCCCTCTTTGGATATTAATGAGTTCGGGAGTTTTTAGGTGATATTTAGATTTAAAGAAAATTTATATAAACAATAATTTTAAAACTAATAAGATGATATACAAAAACATTTTTATTGCAGTAATTTTAACAATTTTCATTTCTTGTTCAAATACAAATGAAAAAGAATCTAAAAAACAGACATGGGAACACAAAGTATTGGTTGAGGAGATAATTCATACAAGCTCATATACTTATTTACTTGTATCAGAGGATAATGATCCATATTGGATTGCAGTACCTCAAATGGAAGCACAAGTAAATGATGTGCTATATTATAATGCAGGGCTTGAGATGGTAGATTTCAAGAGTAAAGAATTGGACAGATCATTTGACAAATTGCTCCTTGTACAGGTAATAAGCGACGGTGAATCAGAAGTTGGCAACGAACGCACTAATGTAATGCACACTCAGCAAACCCATATTCATAGTGATACTTGTGTTTCGCATGAAAATGCAAAAGATATGGGAGTTATTACTCTAACTGAGCTATTCACCTACAGCAGTAAATATGGTGGAAACAAAATAACCATAAGCGGAAATGTTGTAAAAGTGAACCCAAATATCATGGGTAAAAATTGGATTCATATTCAGGATGGCATTAATGATTATGACTTAACAATTACTACTCTTGCAAATGTTAATGTAGATGAGAAAGCAACATTTGAAGGAGTAATTACCCTAGATAAAGACATTGGCTCCGGTTATAAGTTTTCTGTAATTATGGAAGATGGTGTGCTAAAGTGAAACAGGTTTACATTGTTCGACACGCAAAATCATCGTGGGATAATTTTGAACTTTCTGATCACGACAGGCCTCTTATGCCTGCAGGAATCAGAAAAACAGAAAAGATTATTACTTTTCTTAACAGCAAAAAAGTAGCACCTGAACTAATTATTTCAAGCTCAGCAGTAAGGGCATATGAAACCGCTAAACTAATTGCCGAAGGTATTGGCTATAATGCCGATAAAATTATTAAAAGCAAGGCTATTTATCATGCCGGTGAAGATGAAATTTATGATGAGTTGTTTTCTGTAGATAACCACATTAATTCGGTAATGATTGTAGGGCATAATCCTACCCTTACAAATTTTGTTAATAATTTTGTGCGTACTGAAATAGATAACCTCCCTACCACCGGAGTTTTAAGTGTTGAGTTTAAGACTAATAGCTGGACATTGATAGCAACAGCGAAATTTAAAGTTAAATTTGTAATTTATCCACGAATGTTGCAATAATGCTACGATTTAATATTTTTTTTCTTGTTATATTCCTGATAGCTATTGTTGAATCATCTACTGCTCAGATTAATTACCGGCATTTTTTAGGAAAAGGCCAAATTGAGCTTCAAAAAGAAAAGTATCTGGATGCAATAAAGAGCTTTAACATAGCTATTTCGTCAAAACAAGATGGATTTGAGGCACTTTTTTTGCGAGGGATTGCAAAATTCAGTCTTGGTGACTACAGCGGTGCGGCAAACGATTTTTCAAAAACGATAACGCTGCATCCCCTATATGCACGTGCATATCAATACAGAGGTATTTCATACGACAGATTGTTAGATTATGCTCATGCCGTTAGGGATTTTAATAAAGCTCTGGAAATAGACCCTTTTAATGCTGATTTTTTCCTTGCAAGAGGTGATACCAAAATGCACCTCCATGATTTTGAAGGTGCTATTAACGATTTCACGTCAGCAATAAATATTGAAAATAATGTAGCATCAGCATGGCTTAACCGAGGTATAGCAAAGCATCTTATTGGTGAAAATTCCAATGCTCTTAATGACATTAACAAAGCAATTTATCTCGACTATTTTAATGTTGAAGCGTGGGTGAAACGTGGAATGATAAAATATGAGCTTGACAGCATGGAATCAGCCCTGGCAGATTATAACCATGCAATTACATTGGAAGATAAAAATCCATTTGTATATTTTCAAAGAGCCTTAACATATTTGAAACTGGTGGATAGCGTTAATGCAATATCAGACTATAAAACAGTAATTGAACTCGACCCTAACAATGCTCTGACATTCTATAATTTGGCAATTGTACATTCAGCCGGGAAAAATTATAGAGATGCGATTATTGCTTATAATGAAGTGACCAAAATTAATCCCTATAATGTTTATACTTATTATAATAGAGGCAATTTGTACTATTTGCTTAAAGAATACTCTGAAGCAGAAAATGATTTTTCAACTGCTATTGAGATATTTCCTGATTTTGCAGGTGCATATATTAACAGGTCGGTTATTAGGGAGATGCAAAAAAATATCATAGGTGCTAAAGAGGACCATGACCGGGCAATGGAGATAATTGATGCTGCCAATAGTGATGGTTTAGATGCCAATATCCTTTATAGCAGATACGCTGACTCGGCCTATTTTAATAAGATAATCGAGTTTGAAGCTGATTTTGTTAATGGAAATATGGAAAAAGGAAGGGTTCAGTATCATCGCATTAACATTGTTCCCAAATCAAATTTTTTTTTGGTTTATGCATTTGATTTACCCGATTCTATTTATCTGAAATACAAACAATATGAATACTACGACGAAAATATTTCTGCCTTCAACGCCGACAACAAATTAGGGATAAAATTTGTTTTTACTACTCGTGATTGGCCGGTAACAAAAGAAACAGCATTAAAAGAATTACATCGAATTGATAGTTCTATACTAATTACCGGTGATACGGCAGGAGCTTATTTTTTAAAAGGAGTTATAAATAGTATGTTACAAAATTATTCTACAGCCCATAATGCATATGATATAGCTCTGGGCTATGACCCTAAAATTTCATATGCTCTGTTGAACAGAGGGACATTAAGATATGAAATGGATGAATTTATCTTTTCCGACAGTAGATATACTAATTCAATTACTGTTAGCAGAAATTCATTTACAAATAAGCAAAATGATAATATCAAACCTCCTGATCATAAAGATGTTCTCAATGATTTTGACAAAGTAATTTCGCTAAACCCGGGTTTGCCGTTTGTATACTATAACAGAGCTAATGTGAAGTTGAGCCTAAAAAATTTCCAACGGGCAATTGATGATTACTCAATGGCAATAAAGCTGCAACCAAAGTTAGCAGAAGCCTATTATAACAGAGCTTTAACACTTTTATATTTAAACGAAATTAAACTTGCATGCAAAGATTTGAGTGAAGCAGGTGAACTGGGTATTACTGATGCCTACAATGTTATAAAAAGATATTGTAATAAATAAATTCAAAAGTAGTTATATTTTTGTTGATAGAATAGTTATTATGTTAGTAAATTAATATGCATTTTTTGACTTAAAATTCGTATTTTTGCATGTTTTTTTAATAGGAACTAAACTAGTAGTATTTTTACATGGAAAATGTATTTGAAGGAGAAAGAATAGTAAAGGTAAATATTGAAAAGCAAATGAAATCGGCCTACATTGATTACGCAATGTCGGTTATAGTTTCAAGAGCTTTACCTGATGTACGTGATGGTTTAAAACCTGTGCACCGAAGAGTGTTGTTTGGCATGCATGAGATTGGAGTAATGTCGAATAAACCCTATAAAAAATCGGCCAGAATAGTAGGGGAGGTGCTTGGTAAATATCACCCACACGGCGATTCTTCAGTTTACGACTCAATGGTAAGAATGGCTCAGGATTGGTCATTAAGATATCCTTTGGTACAAGGGCAGGGAAACTTTGGTTCAATTGACGGAGATAATCCTGCTGCCATGCGTTATACAGAGGTAAGACTCAGGAAGATAGCAGAAGAAATGTTGGTTGATATTGAGAAGGATACTGTTGATCATCAGCTTAACTTCGATGATTCGCTCAAAGAACCTGTTGTGTTGCCTGCACAGTTTCCAAACCTGCTTGTTAACGGTGCTTCAGGCATTGCAGTTGGGATGGCAACAAACATGGCCCCTCATAATTTGAGTCAGGTTATTGATGGCACACTTGCGTATATTGATGATCCTGAAATTGATATTAGTGAATTAATAAAACTCGTACAAGCCCCTGACTTCCCAACCGGAGGTATAATTTATGGTTATGAAGGTGTAATAAATGCCTTTGAAACAGGTCGCGGACGAGTTATGATGCGTGGTGAGATAACTATTGAAGAAACTGCTTCAGGACGTGAGAGGCTAATTGCAACGTCAATACCATATCAGGTTAATAAAGCTGAAATGATTAGGAAAACAGCTGATCTTATCAATGAAAAGAAAATAGAAGGCATATCTGATATAAATGATGAATCCGACAGAAATGGAATGCGAATAGTTTATGATCTGAAAAGAGATGCCATTCCTAATATTGTTATCAATAAATTATATCAGCTTACAGCGTTGCAGAGCTCATTTAGCGTAAATAACGTTGCTTTGGTTAATGGCCGCCCTAAAACATTAAATCTTAAAGAGTTAATTCATTATTTCGTTGAACATCGCCACGAGGTTGTTACACGCCGTACTCAATATGATCTTAATGAAGCCGAACGTAAAGCACATATACTCATAGGTTTACTTATAGCTCTCGACAATCTGGATGAAGTTATTGCTCTTATCCGTGCATCCCTGACTCCCGAAGATGCAAGAAATGGCTTAATGAGTACTTTTAGTTTAACTGAAATTCAGGCCAGAGCTATTCTCGACATGAGACTTCAAAAGTTAACAGGGCTTGAACGCGATAAGATTAAAAAAGATTATGAGGAGCTACAAGCCTTAATTGAAGAACTCAAAGCAATTTTAGTCAGTTTTGAATTGAGGATGGGCATCGTTAAAAATGAACTTATTGCAATTAAAGAGCAATATGGTGATGAAAGAAGATCGCAGATCGTTTATACAGCAGAAGACATTAGCATGGAAGACCTAATCCCTGATGAAAAAATGGTGATAACTATTTCTCACATGGGATATATTAAGCGTACTCCACTCACTGAATACAGACAGCAGAAAAGGGGAGGGCGCGGATCGAAAGGTAGTACTACGCGAAATGAAGATGTCCTTGCTCATCTTTTTATTGCTACCAATCATAATTACATGCTTTTCTTTACCGAAAAAGGTAAGGTATTCTGGATGCGTGTATTTGAAATTCCAGAAGGAAATAAAACTTCAAAAGGAAGAGCCATGCAGAATCTCATCAATATTGATCCTGATGATACTGTAAAGGCGATTATCAACACGAAAGACCTTAAGGATGAGGAATATATAAATAATAATTATATTATTCTGGCAACTAAAAAAGGTATTATTAAGAAAACTTCTCTGGAAGCTTATTCGCGTCCACGTCAAAATGGAATAAATGCTATTACTATTCGCGAAGGCGATGAACTATTAGTAGCCCGACTGACCAATGGCACAAACGATGTACTTATGGCAGTTAAATCAGGCAAAACAGTTAGGTTTAACGAGGCAAAAGTCAGGTCGATGGGGCGCAACGCCGCCGGTGTACGAGGCATAACTCTCGGGCACAACAAAGACGAAGTTATTGGTATGATTTGCCTGGAAAATACAAATTATACTATCCTGGTTGTTTCGGAGAAGGGGTATGGTAAACGTTCTGAAGTTGATGCTTACCGTATTACAAATAGGGGAGGGAAAGGTGTTAAAACACTGAATATCACAGAGAAAACAGGCGATTTGATATCAATCAAAAATGTTACTAATGATGATGATTTGATGATTATCAATAAATCGGGAATCACAATACGAATGTCAGTTAAAGATCTGCGTGTTATGGGTCGTGCTACGCAAGGGGTAAGGCTTATCAGAATTGACGAAGGCGATGAAATTGCAGCTGTTGCAAAAGTCGATATCGAAGCTGTAGATGAGAATGAACTTATTGAAGATAATAATGGTTTTGCAGAAGATGAAATTCAGAATGATAACTTACCTGCTGTAAATGAAAATAACGAATAATTATAAATTATAGATATCTAAAATTATTTGTGGTACAAATTTAGTTTTATAATTATATTTGACCACATAATTAAAACGTAAAACATGAAAAAAATACTTATTTTATTTAGCTTAAGTTTCTTAATTAGTATTGGAAGCTATGCCCAAAACAACAAACGCACCAGCGCTTATATGTATAATAAGAATAAGCAGTATGATAAGGCAATGAATGCTATCGATGAGGCGATACTGAATCCAAAAACTGAAAAAGATTCAAAAACATGGATGTATAGAGGTATTATTTATTATAACATTGCCAATGATACATCAGCAGCAGTACGTGAACTTTCACCCGAAGCAGCTAATATATCTGTTGAATCGTTTGCAAAAGCATTGGAATACGATGAAAAAGGTGGATCGCAGGGAGAAATTGCTTTGTATCTGTTAAACCTTACTAATATTTTTTACCAACGAGGTGCTGACGGGTTTATGAATTCAGATTTTGAATCGGCTGTTACTAATTTTAAGCAGGCATTTGATATTGCCCAAATTGACAACAGGTTTGACACAATAGCTGCTTTCAACGTAGGAATGAGTGGTATATATTCTGATAATCCGGAAATTGCTGCAGAGTATCTTAAAAAATGTGTAGATGCTAGTTTTATGGATCCACGTGTATATTTGTTTTATTCCAGAGCTGAAAAACAACTAGGGGATACATCAAAAACATTTGAGATACTATCGCAGGGCCGTGAATTATTCCCCAATGATAATAGCCTACAACTTGAGGAAGCTCAGTTATATCTTGAAACAGGTGAAAACGACAAGCTTATTAAAAGTTTAAAAGAGGCAATCGCTTCTGATCCTACTAATCCTAATTTATACAGGGTAATTGGTCAAACTTATGAAAATGTTGGGGATATCGACAGTGCAATAGAAAACTATAAAAAAGCTGTTGAGATAAATCCGGATTTTGGTGATGCAATTTTTAATATTGGTGCGATATATGTAAACAATGCTGCTGTACTTTATACCGAAGCTAATAATTTACCTTATGAAGAAATGGAGAAATACAATAAGTTAAAAGGTGAAGCTGATGCATATCTTTATTTAGCTTTACCATATTTGGAAAAATCACTTGAGCTTAACCCTGATGATAAAGTAGTTATTGGAGCATTGAAAGAAGCATATGCAAATTTGAAGATGAATGATAAGCTTAAGGAGCTAATGAATAAGTAGCATTTTGTAAAAATATAGAAAAGGGAAGGTAGTAGAAATTATTTTCCCTTTTATTATTAAGAATTCTATTTAACATAATATATATTATGGGACTTAAATGTAATATAGGTTTATCATATATATTTCTCTAAACAAATAAATTACTTCCCTATATCAGTAACTTCAAGCTCAAATACCAGTGGTGTAAACGGTTTGATTTCTTTTGTTCGCTGATCACCACTATAACCAATATCTGACGGAATCAACATCCATGCTTTGCCGCCTTTTCTCATTAGCTTTACTGCTTCCTCCCAACCTGCTATTACCGCTCCGGTACCTACTACATAAGTAAATGGAGTTTTATCATCGTATGATGATTGCAGTAAGTTGCCAACAAGATCGTAATGTAAATATTCCAGAGTTACCGTATTACCATCTACAGGGTGATTTCCTGAACCTGCAACAATCTCTTTAAAATATAAACCTGATTCTGTAGGTTCTATATCTATGTTATTCTTTTTCAAATAATTACTAATAGTAACCGGCTCCTCTTTTTGTAATCGAAGGTTTTCAATTTCTTGTTCCTTTTTGTAGCGTTCACGATCCTTTCTTACTTCTTCAAGACTCCTGATAGCCTCTAACTTTACTTCATATATCAAGGTTGTAAATGGCGCAACAACCTCCTTACCCGTACTCCCTACACCAATCCACGAAGGAACAATTAACTGAGCCTTCCCTCCTGTTTTTAGCCTTCCTAAACCTTCCATAAAACCTTTGGTATCAAAGCTACTACCATATTCTACATCAAGAGGCATGTCACCAAAATTAGTATATAGCTCAGTTCCATCAAGTTGTTTAACCGACAAAAATATCTGACACATATTACCTGTATCAGGTTTACTACCCCTACCCTTCTCTATTGGGATGAAATATAATCCTGATGCTGTTGGTTTTGTTGTTATATTATTGTTTACCAGATAGTTTTGAAGTAATATCTTCTCCTGCCTCTCCTGTTCCTTACGGATTTCATTCATTTCAGTTTGAAAAGCAGAATTTGAAATATGCTTAATAAGTTTAATGTCGTAATAGAGATGACTTCCGGGTACAACAAATTCGGGCAATTCGGGTAAATTAGCTGTTTTAAGGTAGAATGAATCGGCAACTACTGCAACGGTAACTGAATCTCCGGTTCCCATTAAAGTAAGAGCGGCATATAAATCACCTTTAAACATAGGTTTAATAACAGGAAACATCATTGGCTCGCCCAGTGAATTACTATTAAAAAGTACACTGTCGCCTAAACGGTACGCGAGATTTACTGTAACAATTTCGGATTCAGCGGCTTTAGATGTGTCGGCCCCACGAAAATGAATCTTGTAATATGTTCCGTTATCGGCTATATTAAAGCCATTAAATTTGTTGTTTGAACACGAAAAAATAACCGTGGCGATAATTACCACCACGGTTAATGAGATTATAAAATTTTTCATTTGATAATTGATTTCTGGAGTTCTCTACTTTATATCAATGAGCTCCACCTCAAAAACAAGGGTAGAATATGGAGGTATGCTGCCTCTGCCATTTGGTCCATAAGCAATATTTGATGGAACAACCAGTACGGCTTTTCCATCTTTTTTCATCATTCCTATACCTTCATCCCAACCTTGTATAACCTGACGAGTGCCCAGCACAAATTCAATTGGTTCATCACGGTCGAACGAGCTGTCGAAAACAGAACCATCTAAAAACATCCCTTTATAATGCACTTTAACTTTTTGGTCGGTTTTAGGCACAATTCCTTTACCTTTTTTTGTTTCAATATAGTATAAACCACTGGCAACGGGTTTAGCGTCAGGATAGTTTTCTTCTATAAAGGCAGTTCTTAATGCGGCTTCGTCCTTTTGTAGACGTTCCATTTCTGCTTGCTGAGCTGCTTTTACTTCTTCAAGCGTTTCAATATTATTTAATTTAATATGGAAATAAATATGCTCAAGTGAATCCAAATCGGGCGGAACCACCTGCATTTGGAATAATTTTGAGAATGTTGAGTCGGCATTACAAATAAATGTTGCGCTATCACCAACCTGCATCATATAAATACCCTCATAAACATCACCTTTAAATGTAGGTACCACCATTGGCATTTTCATAACCTGAGGAAGTAGCTTACTATCGAAAATTATTGAATCTTCCGATGCATACATCATATCAACAGTTACATAATCACCTAATTTAGGAAACACTGTATCAGTTCCCTGGGTATAAAATTTATAGTAAAGTCCGTTGTCATTTTGTTTAAACCCCGGAAATTTATCATTACCTGATTGGCATGACACTAAAACAAACCCTACAGCCATAAGCAATACAGCTAATACTAAAATTGTTTTTTTCATTCTATTCTATTATTAATTAATGTTAGTAAATTCAATTTCATAAATTATTGTCGACCTTGGCGGGATATTTTTATTATCGCCCAACAGGCCAAATGCAAGGTGCGAAGGTATAATAATTATTGCATGGTCGCCAACCTTCATATGTAAAATTGCTTCTTCAAGTCCACTTTCAACGCCACCATGACCAATTTCAAACTCTTTATGCCCTGTTTTGTCCGATGTGTAGATCACGTCACCGGTTATCAGTTTAACTTTATAATTTAAGGTAGCGACCTTGCCCTTTTGAGCCATTTCACCTTCTCCATGTTTGGTTATCTTGTATCTAAGTCCTGACCCGGTTTCAACAACATCGAGATTATGCCTTCTGATATAATTATTTATTTCTGTATTTTCGGAGTTAACGAGGTATCTGTTAGTTTTAATTAATGACTCCTTTTTTAATTGGGGGTTATTTTGATTTGAATCATTATTTTTATCAGATTTGTTATCCGTGTTACACGAAACAAATAAAACCGCAAAAATCATTAGTTGATATGCAAATAGCTTTGGAATCATCTAAAGCGAAATAATATAGTTTAATTGTTTTTTATAGTCTCCCATAACGGTTTTAAGTCTGTCAATAAGCTCATCTATAGTCTCGGATGTTTTACCCCCCGCAGCGTTTTTATGGCCTCCCCCATTAAAATGAGCTTTTGCAAGTTCGTTAACAGAAAAATCACCTTTCGATCTGAACGATAATCTTAACTTATTGTCCCTTTCAGTAATTAGTACCGACATGTTTATTTTTTCCATCGAAAGCGGATAATTAACAACACCTTCAGTATCTCCTACCTTATAATTATATTTTTTTAAATCACTTTTAGTGAGATAAATTAATGCAGTATGCAATTCTTCCCAAACAACCATGCGATTACTTATAGCATAGCCCAATAATCTTAAACGGTTTTCTGAGTAAGTATCATATATCAGTTTGTGAATTTTTTCGGCGTTTACACCGTGCGATATCAGCTTTGATGTAATTAAGTAGGTTTCAGGTCGGTTACATGAAAAACTAAACGAACCAGTATCTGTAACAATACCCGTATAAATGGCTTCAGCAATATTTTTATCAATTAGTTTTTCATCACCGGCTTTAGTGATAAAATCATAAATAAGTTCACCTGTAGATGAAGTTTCAACAGTTGAATGACAATAATCGAAATTTTCGATCTCAGGATCAATATGGTGATCAATGAGAATACGCTTAGCAGAAGTGCCTAATACAATTTCTGTTAGCGCTCCTAACCTGCTTATTGCATTATAATCCAGACTAAATATAATTTCAGCTTCAACTAGCAACTTTTGGGAAAGTTTGGATTGCTTTTCATAAATCAGAATTTTATCGGAATCTGTAAGCCAATTGTAATAATTAGGGAACTTGTTAGGTAGCACTATGTTAACAGTGTTTCCAAGCTTGGTGAGATAATGATACATGGCCAAGGATGAACCGATTGCATCACCATCAGGGTTGGTGTGGGAAGTGATAACAATTTTTTTCTTCTGGTTTAAAAGTAGTTTAAGCTCGCTTATTTCGTTATTTGTTAACATACAGTATTTTGGTATATTATTAAAAAAGGATGCAAAGATAATCTTTAAGAATTAAGTGAGAAATATTAAATGGATTTTTCTTTTTTATTAAAAAAATATAACGCATCTTTGCATCCGTTTTAAAAAATTATTATCAACTTAATTATTAATTAGTTATGCCAGCAAAGATTAGATTATCACGACATGGTAAAAAACACAAAGCTTTTTATCATATCGTTGTAGCGGATGGTCGTGCACCCCGAGATGGAAGATTTATAGAGAAGATTGGCACATACGATCCCATTGTAAACCCTGCCGAGATCAAATTGGATTTCGACAAAGCCCTTGAGTGGCTACAAAAAGGCGCTCTACCTACTGACACCGCAAGAACAATTTTATCGTTCAAAGGTGTGCTTTACAAATACCACTTATTGAAAGGTGTTAAAAAAGGAGCACTTACTGAAGTGGAGGCTGAAGCCAAATTTCAAAATTGGCTTACTGATAAAGAAACTAAAATTGCCTCTTCGCGTTCAAGCGCCGAGGAAAAATTACGCTCTGGACAGAAAGCGTTATTAGATGCAGAAGTTAAAGTTAATGAGGATAGAGCTGCCGTATTAGCAAAAAGAAAAGCCGCAGAAATTGATGCAAAAGTTAAAGTTGCGCAAGCTGCTGCTACTGAAAAAGCAAGTAAAGAGGAAGTGGAAGCTGCCGCAGCCGTAAAAGAGGTTATAGAAACTCCTGAAGCAGAAGCGAACATAGCTGAAGAAACAAAAGCAGTTGAAGTTGCTGAAGCCCCTGCAGAGGAAGCTAAAGTTGAAGAAGTTTTTGAAGCCCCTGTAGAGGAAGCTAAAGTTGAAGATGTTGTTGAAGCATCTGCAGAGGAAGCTAAAACAGATGAAGTGGATAATACACCAAAAGAAGAAACAAAAGAGTAAAAATCTCCTTTTATTGAAACAAAAAGCCTGTCGGGGATATATTCTGACAGGCTTTTTTATTTTATACTTATCTCGGTTCGTCTGTTTTTTGCTCTCCCCTGCTCAAATTCATTTGGAGCAACCGGTCTTGATGAACCCATTGCCTTAAATTCCAGTCGCTTGCCTTCTATGCCATTTTTAATAAGATAATTACCAACGGACACAGCTCTTTTCATCGAAAGCTCCATGTTATAGTCAATATTACCAATACTATCGGTATGGCCTGTTATTTCTATATTTGATGTGGGATATTGGACCAGAATTTCAACCAGTTTATCTAACTCAATATACGAGCTGGGTAATAACTCATATTGATTAAATTTAAAATATACATTATTCATTATAAGCTGGTTACCTTTGGTAAACGGTGATAACGCGAATTGTTTTTTTACCGAACCTACCCCTATTGAATCCTTAAGATTAATGTTTTCGGATAAAAACAAATAACCTGTTTTTGAGATATTAAATGCATAATCAATACCCGGAAAAACTACTAACAAGAAACTCCCATTAATAGAATCGGAGATTGTAGTGTTTATCAACTCTGAGGTACTAAGATTGGTTATTTGTATTTCGGCTTTCAGAGGTTTCTTTGTAACTTTATCAACAACAATACCTTCAACATACATTATTTTCCTGGGTAGGATTTCCATGTAATTATCAAACGAATAGATATCCATACCACCAAGACCATTTGCGCGATCGCTGGAAATCCAACTTCGCTTTCCATCAATACTCGTAAAAATATTAATCTCGTTATATCTTGAATTTGTTGGATAGCCAATGTTAGCAGCTAACGACCATTGTCCCAATTCATCTTGTCGGGAAATAAACAAATCGTAACCTCCCAAACCGGGATGACCATTAGAAGCAAAAAACAAAGTTTTACCATCCGCATGAAGAAATGGTGCCATTTCATCTTTTGGTGAATTAATGCTGTCGCCGAGATTAACAGGAGGGCTCCAATTATCATTCTTTAGTTTTACCGACATCCAAATATCTGACCCCCCTTGTCCCCCTTTTCGCTTTGAGGCAAAGAAAAGTTTCTTGCCGTTGGAAGATATTATTGGTTGTGATTCCCATGTGCTTGTATTTATATTATCTCCAAGATTCTCCGGGTCAAGCCATTCTGATCCCAATTTGTGTGAAACATATAAATCGCAATTACCCTGACCAGAGGGCCAATAGCATCCGGTGAAATACATACTCCGGCCATCTGCACTCAAATTTAAACTTCCCATATTCATGTCCTCTCTCCAATCCAGATTTACAGGTTCAGGGTTTTCCCAAGTCGAGTCGTTCCGGGAAGCATAATATAGGTCTTCCTTGTAACCTTTATTTTGAATGTTTGTCGCCGTTCTTCTGGTGAGCATCATAAAATCTTTATCGGTATTAACATAGTTAATATATTCATCATTGCTGGTATTTACATTTGGACCAATATTTTGAATTGAACCCGGTATTGGATTTTCAACAAGTTCAGTAGCCTTACGCGCAAAAAGCAATCGTTGGTATGTTAGTAGCAAAAGATCGTTTGACACAGATGGTTGCCTGGCGAAATAAGTGTAAAGATTTGCTGCCTTTCTGTATTCACCAATTTCATAATTTAAGTTTGCTAAAAAATAATAAACCGGAAGAAAAAATAATGAGTCGATTGAAATAGCTGTTTCATAGGCTGATATAGCCTTATATTTAGAATTCACTTCAGCATAAGCATCTCCTAATAATAACCATGCTTCAATAAATTTTGCATCCTGACTTACACATTTTTCAAGCGATTCAATTGCCTCATTGTAGTCACTATTTTTATAATAAGATGCTGCATTATTATAGTATTTGATTGCTTTTTTATCCTTTGACGACAGTTGATATTCCTGTGCAGTTACAAGGTTAGTAGTAATAATTAGAAATATAAAGAGCAATACTTGAGTCCACAACGAAAAGTATTTCTTTTGCCACATAGACACTAAGGCATAAAGATGCACAAAATTTAATGCAATGAAAACATGTTCTTCGTTAATATTGGTGTCAGGGTGTTTTAGTGGCATCCTCATTTTCCCAATTCCCTAAATGCAAATACTATAATATTCAAATCCTTTAATAGGTTATAATCCCTTGCATATAGAAGGTTTAACTGGCTAATAGTGTCATCCTCATTGGTTTTAAATTTGATTGAATCGACAGGATTAAGTACACCTTTTCGAATGTGTGGTAATTGCTTCAGCTGAGCAGCCAGAGGATAATACCCAACCCAGCTTTTGGATCCCCACAGTACTTTGAAAATATTTTTTACCAGACCGATTGGTTTCTTTTCCAAAAAAACCAGTATTGGTGAAAACACTAAAAATATCAAACTTAAAAAAACGTCTAAAAGTCGTTTATTCCTACGGTTTGAGGTTCTATCGACTGCATTAATATTAACAGTGTACAAATCCCCGCGGGTATGAATAGAATTGCTGCCAATAATCGACAAGCTGTCTTCAGGGGCAATTTTGTAATCAACACGCGCAACCTGCCATTCAGTCATTTTATCAATAATTCGTTGATGTGTAATACTTTTCGAGCAAAATATTACTTCGTCAATATTGTATATTCTAATAATATCAACAACTTGAGTAATACTTCCAATAAAAGTACGATCGCTGTTAAGATTATCGCTATTACTAACCAGTCCAATAAAATCAGGCTTAATGAAAGATTTTTGCAATAATCCGGCTACCCTTTTGGCTTCATCCTCATCACCAATAACTATAAAACGCTTGTTAATATTTTCACCTATCTGAATTCCGGAAACTTTTATAGTATGCAGTAATAACCTCACCAATGGTAATATTATCATACCCCAAAAAGTTCCAAACAATATTAACGCGCGTGAAAACCTAAACCGCTCAGGAAGTAATGCATATAGAACCAGTATTATGACAGTGCCTGCCAGCAATCCTATAACAGACTTCTTAATTCTTACAGGACGATCATAACCGCCTGCAAAATATATAGATAAGAGCCAAATTATTACATACGAGGGAATCACATAATAAATTAAAGCTAAAGGGTATGAACCTCCTTCAGTATATATTTGGGTCCTTCCCCATAGTTCCTTTATTAGAATGGAGCCTGAAAACAAAGCAATGCCATCGAGTAAAGGAAGCAAAAGTTTGTCGAAAAACCTTGTTAGTAATGCAATAG
Organism: Bacteroidota bacterium; assembly: GCA_014382445.1. Lineage (GTDB taxonomy): Bacteria > Bacteroidota > Bacteroidia > Bacteroidales > F082. The sequence goes on along the minus strand of JACNJS010000091.1, from coordinate 134,197 downwards.
TGGCTCTAAAATAGATTGCTATGTTAATAAGAAATGTGAAAAGCTTAGCATTTTTTTGAGTGAAGTGTTTTTTTGCAAAAATCACCATAGCGTTATAAAATACAAGTACATAATTCACACTTCCTTTCTTTGTGCTTTCTCCTTTGTAGTGAATGATCCTTGTCTCGGGAAAATAATAATTTGCATAACCGGCTTTTAAAATGCGATAACTCAGATCGATATCCTCGCCATACATAAAAAACGATTCATCAAGCAACCCGATTTCATCAAGTACATTTTTCCTTAATAGCATAAAAGCGCCGGCCAGTATTTCAACTTTATGTACTTTATCTTTATCCAGATGCCCCAAATGATACCTCGCAAATAATTTGCTTTGTGGAAACAACGTACTTAACCCAAACATTTTATAAAATGCGGTTGACGGGGTTGGTAAACCTCGTTTCGATTCAGGCAGAAAATTCCCTGCCCCGTCAAGCATCTTAACTCCTAATGCTCCTGCATCAGGATGCTCATCCATAAACGAAACTATTTTCTCAAATGTGTCGTGTTCTACAACTGTATCGGGATTTAACAACAACACATATTCTCCTGTCGATTCTTTAATTCCCTGGTTGTTGGCTACAGAAAATCCTACATTATTTTTGTTTTCTATTAATTTTACTTCAGGATACCTGGTTTTAACCATGTTGTTCGAGCCATCAATTGAATTATTATCAACAACAAAAACTTCTCCTTCAACATGCTTCATAGCTTTTCTAACGGAGCTAAGGCATTGATCCAGAAAATATTCTACATTGTAATTAACTATAACTACCGATAACTTCATATGCTATCATTAAAATTTTAGGCAAATATACACAGACCGAATTAAATCCAACTTCAATATTCGAAATTCAATGTTGAATGAGAGACAAATCCCAACCAGCTACCATTACAATAATTCTTACTTTTGCATCAATTACTATGATAAGAAACATTCTAGAAACTACAGGAACCAGAATACTCAACGCATTGATTAACCTGGTTATTTTGATACTTCTTACCCGAGAAATCGGAAGTGAGGGCTTTGGTATAATTACCATAATATTAATCGACATAACTATTATTCAACTTCTAGTTGATTTAATTGCAGGCAGTGCCCTTATATACTTTAGTTCGAGGACTGATATAATCAAGTTGTTGATACCCTCATATTTATGGATATTTATTATAATTAGTACTACCTGGGGTATATTTGCTGCAATGACTAATTATTTCCCTGTGCTGTATTCACTTATTGTTCCAATCAAATTTGAAACTGACATTATATTGCTCGCACTTCTGAATGCTACTATGTTAACACATTATAATTTATTGCTTGGTAAAAAGCGCATTGGGGTTTACAATATTATCTTTACAGTTCAAATTCTTACTCTGCTTATCACTCTTGTTTATAGGATATTTATTTTGAATGATCCGTCAGTAGAATCCTGGATAATATCACTTTACTTTGCTTTTGGAGTGTCTGTTATTCTGAGCTTTATTGTCATAATTCAAAAACTAAAAGCATATAATTTAAAAGGATCTTATAGTATAATAAAGCAAGTTTTTAGATTTGGTTTAGTAACTCAATTAGCAAATATATTGCATATAGGAAACAAACGAATAAGTTTTTACTTTGTTAGATGGTTTACTGGTTTGCCTGCTGTTGGGGTTTATGGAGCTGGTACTCAATTAACTGAAGGTTTGCGATTGATTGGGCAAAGTATTTCACTCGTTCAGTTTTCTGAAATATCGAATACGAATAATAAAGACTATGCTGTAAAAATTACAATTAAGCTGATGAAGTTTTCGGTGTTATTAACAATTTTTGCTGTAATCGTACTACTAATAATTCCAACCGATATTTACCTGTTGATATTCACTGCAGAGTTCACAGACCTTAAATATGTAATTATAGCACTTAGTCCTGGAGTTATAGCTCTATCATCTAACACTATATTTAGTCATTATTTTGCCGGACTGGGGAGACCGGTAATAAGCTTATGGGCTAATGGCATCGGATTTCTTATAACAATTACACTTGCAATACTATTGATACCTACATTCGGATATATTGGCGCCGCTGCAACTGTATCAACAAGTTATATTACAAGCGTTATTTACCAGTATTTTGTTTTTAAAAAAGAAACAGGAATAAAGCTCAGCCAATGGTTACCTGAAAAAAATGATTTGAACGATTTTAAGAGAATAATAAAGGGGTTAATTAAGAAGGAGTAGGTTTAAGGGAAATATGGGGATAATGGTATAAGGGTATATGGGTATATGGGTATATGGGTATAAGGGAAATATGTGTATAAGGGTATAACGGGAATAAGGGTATAATGGGTAATTAGCACTTTTATTTGTCACATTATTAGTTAATACACTGCCTGCCCTCCTTCGGCGGGTAAACTGGCAGGCAGGTATACAATTTAGTGCATATGCTTTCAGCTTCTATAAACTTTATACAGTTATGGGACGGAAGCTTGAAGTAGGAAGAAGGAAATTCGTGTTTCTTTCTACTTCAAGCTTCTGACTTCCGACTTTGGTCAAATTATTGAAAGATATGAATCATGAATTTAATTCGAATTATAAAACTATGGTACTTTCAGCCCACAGTGGTTTATTTGTCTCCATTTCGAAAAGCATCTCTTACCTTCATTATACCCTATACCATATTCCCCAATCCCCATGTTCCATCTTCAGGTTAATTTAAAATCAGTTAGCATAAGCAATGATTAAAACAAGCAACAATACAAAAGGCATATTACTCGCTCTATCAGCTGCGCTTGTTGTAAGTAATGTTTATATTTTCAGCAAAGCTGCTTTAAATGAGGTTCACCTGGCACAATTTGGTTTTTACTGGTTTGGATTGGGCATTATTTGGAATCTTATCTACATCGCCAGCAATCGAAAATACAGATTAATTGCAAATATTCCGAAGCGTTCATTACAAGCATTAGCTGTAATAGCAGTGCTGGAAATGTTTGGTACAGTATTTTTCTTTATATCGATAAAAACTATTTCGAATCCTGCCGTAGTTTCATTTCTGGCAAATATCAATCCATTGTTTGTCACAGCTATGGGAATATTTATCCTAAAAGAAAAATTTAATTATATTGAGTTTTTTGGTATGTTCATACTACTTTCAGGTACAGTAATTATATCATTAACGGGATCTGGTAAGATCGATAAAGTTCTTATTCCTGGTGTTGAGTATGTGCTATTATCGGGTTTGATTTTTAGTTTTGCTACTGTTATTGCTAAAAAACAAATAGTATATATTGATGCTTCCTTTTTGGCACTTTCACGAATATTACTATTATTTATACTTTCAGCTGTATCAATTATTGCTTTTGAACTTCCTTTTAACATATCTTCTTCGGCTTTTGGTTATATTTCAATCGGATCAGTGCTTGGTCCGTTTTTAACAGCGATACTGGGATATTCAGCATTAAAATACATTGAAGTTTCGAAAGCTACTATGGTAAGAAGTGTACGAAGCTTATTTGTACTTGTAGGAGCTTTTGTTTATTTCGAAAGTTTACCCACATTTTGGCAAATTGTTGGTGGAATACTTACTATTTCAGGCGTTATTTTTATTTCTTTAGGAAAGTTGAAACTGCGAAAGAATTCTCGACCAGAAATCCTGAAAGCTAAGAATAAAGCTTGATTACTAATTAAATATAAACAAATAGCCCCATTAACTTTGCACAGTTTATTGTAAAGGTGGGTGATTTATCTGCTTAACTATATTTAGAAATGCTTTATGTTTGTACTGCTAAACTAAATAATAACAATATCATGAAATATTACAGATTAACTATTTTATTGTTGTCTGCAATGGCAACTTTAGGCTTTACCTCCTGCATAAATTGTGTTGAACCCATAGGAGAGATACTAACTGAAAATCGGAGTATTGACAACTTCACCAAACTTGAAGTGGGAATACCGGCAAACATTAAAATTGTAACAAGCGATAGTGCAAAAATCACTATTTCATCTTATGAATCTTTCTTATCCGAAATTACATCCACAGTTAAAAGAGGAAAGCTTCGATTAACCGGAAATCTTTGTAATATCAATAAAAATGAAATAAACATTGCAATAACAGTTCCTGGTTTATCAAGCATTGATATTAATGGAAGTGCAAGGGTTTTTTCTGAAACTCCTGTTAAAACTGATAAATTATCATTAAACATCAATGGCTCAGGACAAATCACTCTTAATGTATTTGCAAATGATATTGTTAACACTATTTCAGGAACGGGAATTATTATTGTTAATGGAACAACTCAAAATCTGAACGTTAAGATTAATGGATCGGGAGAATTTAAAGGTTTGGGATTAAATACTTACAAAGCGCAAGTAACAATTAAGGGTTCTGGAAATGCAAGTGTTGTTGCACTGAATAGGCTTGTAGCGAAGGTTGATGGCAGTGGAGAGATAATATATACCGGTGAACCTGAGATAAAAACAAAAATATCGGGAAGCGGAAAGGTTACAAAAATTACAAATTATTAAGTACAAGTATGTGTAATAATAATTTCCAAATCACGTTAATAAAACTAAATTAACAATTATTATAAGTGAAAAAAACAATATTTTCTCTCATAAGTTTTCTGATTATTTTTTCCAATTTAAGTTTTTCGCAAATTGGTGGTTCTACTGGCTACCAATTTCTCGAACAACCAATATCTGCCCGAATTGCAGCTCTTGGTGGCAATGTAGCATCTATTAACGATAACGACCTGAATATAGGATTTGTTAATCCATCGCTTATTAACTCTGGAATGGATAATAGCCTGGCGCTGAATTATATTAACTTTTTTACAGGAACTAATTATAGCAGCATTCAATATGCCAACACTTTTAACAAAGTTGGTAGTTTTATGGGGACGCTTCAATATATGGATTATGGCAAAATTGACTATGCTGACGAAAATGGCAATTTAGGCGGTACTTTTGGTGCTTACGATATGGCAATTACTGTTGGTTGGGGAAGGCAATTAGACTCACTGTTTTCAATTGGTGCAGCAGCCAAACTTATATACTCATCATATGAATCGTATAATTCATTTGGGATGGCTGTAGATGTTGCAGGAACTTACCAGTCGAAGTCGGGGTGGGCAATGTCGCTTATAGCACGAAATATGGGCTTGCAAATAACTACCTATTGGCCCGAAGCCGAAAGAGACCAACTACCTTTTGATTTGCAACTGGCAGTTTCAAAACGTCTCGATCATGTACCTTTCAGGTTTTTATTGATTTATGATCATATCGAAAAATGGGACTTAACTTATACCGACCCTGCAAACCCATCTGATGGTTATGATCCGATTACCGGGGAACCAAAATATAAAACCGGATTTACAAAATTTGGTGATCAGTTTATGCGACACATAATCATCGGGACAGAACTTTATATCGGTAAAAACCTGATACTCAGAGGTGGCTATAATTACGGTCGTCGTCAGGAAATGAAGATTGATGATAGAATGGCCATGGTAGGCTTTAGCTGGGGTTTTGGAGTACGTATATATAAATTCAGGATAAATTATTCGAGAGTAACATATAGCCTTGCCGGCTCACCCAATTACCTTACTATAGCTTTTAACCTTGATTCTTTCCTGAAAAAATAAATCTCCTGTGTTTCTTCAAAAACTTTCACTCACAAATTTTAAGAATTGCTCAGAAGCCATACTTGAGTTCAGCGACAAAATAAACTGCTTTGTTGGCGATAACGGTGCAGGAAAAACAAATATTCTGGATGCTATATATTACCTGTCGTTTTGTAAAAGTTATTTTAATCCAATCGATACTTTAAACATAAAGCATAATTGTGATTTTTTTTCCATTCATGGCTCTTATCAAAACCTGAAAAACAGTGATGATAAAATAAGCTGCATTCAAAAAAGAAATCATAAAAAAGTATTCAGGTTAAACAAAACAAACTATAACCGACTTGCTGATCATATTGGTACTATTCCGCTTGTAATGATATCGCCGTACGACAGGGATTTAATTAATGATGGTAGTGAGGTGCGCCGAAAATATATTGACGGCGTTATTTCGCAGTTTGACAGAAACTATTTAAACGACCTGATTAATTATAATAAAGCATTGCTGCAGCGAAACACTTTGTTGAAACAAATGTTTGATGGCAGATACTTTGATGAGGCAGCAATTGAAATATGGAATGATAAACTGGTATTACACGGCCAAACAATTTTTGATAAAAGAGAGCAATTTCTAAGCGAATTTAATCCGTTGTTCGAAGAATACTATAACTTTTTAGCCGGTACAACCGAAAAAGTAAATATAGTTTATGAATCACAATTTCATGAAAATAATTTTAAGGAATTACTAAAAATATCAGCAGAAAAAGACAGAATAACAAGGTATACTAATACTGGAATTCATAAAGATGATCTTATATTTACAATTAATAGTTTCCCCGTTAAAAAATTTGGTTCTCAGGGGCAGCAAAAATCATTTGTAATTGCAATTAAACTGGCACAATTCGAATTCACACGGCGCATCAAATCATTTAAACCAATACTGCTTTTTGATGACATTTTCGATAAACTTGATGATAAACGCGTTAGGCAAATTATACAACTGGTAAGCGAAAATAATTTTGGCCAGGTTTTTATTACAGACACACAAAAGCAGCGTATTGAAAAAATATTCAACCTTGTTTCAATCGATCATCGTATTTTTAATGTTGCTGATGGAGAAGTAGTACCTGAGACATAAAAATGAATACAAATTTTAAATGAATGACAATAACGAACATACTTTAAAAGATTTGTTACAACAGCTTTTTGATGCCTATGGGTGGACAGAGAAGATGGACGGCATTCGTATAGTTAATTCATGGGAAAAAATTGTGGGTGGTATTATTGCAAGGCATACTACAAATTTATATGTAAAAAACCGTAATTTATATGTAACCCTTGATTCATCAGTATTAAGAAATGAACTTTATATGGAACGCTCAAAACTGGTTAAGAAGCTAAATAATGAAACAGGAAAAAAAGTAATTGATGAAATTGTTTTTAATTAAAAACGGTGCTTTATGCTGAAAGAAATTCAGGAAACCATAGATTACCTCAGAAAAAACGGATTTGGCAATCCGGCTATTGGAATAATATTGGGAACAGGTTTGTCAAAACTTGTAACCTTGATCGATATTAAATCAATAATTGATTATAAAGATATTCCCAATTTTAAAGAGGCAACTGTTGATTTTCACTACGGTAAGCTTATATATGGTTATCTTGAAGGGAAACCTGTAGTAGTTATGAATGGAAGATATCATTATTATGAAGGGTATAATTTACAAGAGATTACATTCCCTATCAGGGTAATGAAAATGCTTGGAATACATACTTTGCTGGTATCAAACGCATGCGGAGCCGTAAATCCATCCTATGCACCAGCTTCATTAATGATACTCGACGACCATATAAATATGCTTCCGGGTAATCCTCTAATTGGAGCAAATCACTCAAAATTGGGACCCAGGTTTGTTGATATGAGTCAGCCTTACGATGCCGGATTGATTAAAAAAATGGAGGATATAGCTGCAAGATCAAACATCAAAGTGAACAAAGGTGTTTATGTGGCATGGACAGGTCCCAGTCTTGAAACCAGAGCAGAATACCGTTTTATAAAAATAATGGGAGCCGATGTTGTGGGGATGTCAACTGTTCCTGAAGTAATAGTTGCAAACCACATGGGTATAAAAGTGGCTGCCGTATCAGCAATAACCGACTTGTGCGATCCGGACAACCTTAAACCAATTGATATTGATGAGGTTCTTAATAATGCTTCGAAGGCTGAGAAAGATCTGGTTAGATTATTCATCGAACTTATTAAAGAAATATAACAGGCTGTAATTGGTGAACAAACCACTACCTGTTATTAACGCCAAATTTCAGGAACAAAAACCGCTCAATTGAGTTTTAAATCATGTTGGACCAAACCGTCAGACTGTTTAAAAACGCACTTTATCAACAATTAGCATAAGTTACTAACAGTCAGTAAAATAGTTGATGTTTTATTTGGTAAATTGTTGTAAATCAGCTATATTTACTTAATGAAATTTAAACAAGGAAACGACAGACATAAAACACATCTTTTCCCAATTTCGCTGGAACAATCCATTGATACGGATAGTGAAGTAAGAGTAATAGACTTTTTTTGGGACTTACTGCTCCCGAAATGACTGTTTTGACTGGTAGTATGCGAGTTTTAGGGACAAATCATGGGGGAACAAAACATGGCGCGTTTACAGATAAAGAAGGTGTTCTGACCAACGACTTTTTTGTAAATCTTACAGACATGAGTTACGTATGGGAACCAGTTTCTGACAATCTTTACAATATTAGAGAAAGAAAAACCGGAAAAGTTAAATGGACAGCGACAAGAGTTGATTTAGTTTTTGGTTCTAATTCAATATTGCGTGCTCATGCTGAAGTTTACGCACAAAGCGATAACAAAGAAAAATTTGTTAAAGATTTTGTAAACGCTTGGGTTAAAGTAATGAATGCAGACCGATTTGATGTGATGAAATAAACCCAGCTGCTAATAAAAGCTATACGCCATAGCCGCAATTTGGGTTCGGTTGATAATAATCAGTAGATTTGAACTTAGTAGTTCTAAAATAAATTAGTAGAAGCAGACGGTCACGGCGCATAGTATAAACCTTGTTAGCAAGGTCTGATAACAGTTCACAGCGTTTCTACAGCCAATCAAATCAAATATTACAAGAAAGAAAAATTTATTACAAGATTTTGCAAAATACTCAACACAAAGACGGAGATATTACTGAATGGTTGATTTGGTATCTTAGTTGTTTATACAGAGCATTAGAGAGTACCGAAAACATGAATTTTAAACAGCGACTTTCTAAAGCAGTTTAAAAGTGGTGATGAAGTTAGTGAAAATTCCAAAGTAATCAACAAAACCATATATATCGCCATAGGACTCAGATTGGATGGTAGAAAAGAAGTACTTGGTTTATGGTTAGGAAAGACCGATTTCCCAGCGGTTAAAGAGGTTACTAAAAAATGGACTATGCCGCCTATCAGGGATTGGGGAATTATACTAAACCAGTTTTTACTTATTTTTGATGAAAGATTAAAATTATAACAAAATTCGGATTACACACTTAATGGGACACTGTCTTCTTTACTGTAGATTTGTATAACAAGAGTCGTGTGAGGGGAGACTTTCAAGCACGGTTCTGTGAGAGGCTTGGGGTGAAATTCCCCTTGCCTACTCGACTACTTAACGTTATAAAGCATTCCACGCATCAGCATATCCAAAATAGAATACTAAATAAATTATCTATTTTTACGGACCTGATTAAATACTTTTGTCAACAATAAAAATTTACGGTAAATATTAAGTAAAAAGCAATTGTTGAATATCAACAACAGACTTAACCTTAGTCAGAATTGAATAAATGGAACATTTAATAAACATATTTAAAACTCTACTAGAACCATTTGGTATTATTCTGGTTTTGATTCTACTATTATTTTTCAATTCTTGGATTTTTAAAAAAACAAAATCCAGTAAATTATCTGGTAATATTATTAAAAATAGTATAGCCGCCCTCCTAGTATTCGTTGGAATACTTGTCTTTATATTGTCATTGCCCATTGATAAAACCTTAAAGGGTCAAATATTAAGTTTCCTGGCAATAATAGTTAGTGCAGGTATTGCTTTAAGCTCAACTACCATATTAGGAAATCTCATAGCCGGAATTATGAATAACTCAATGAAGCGTTTCAGAAACGGAGATCTAATTAAAATTGAAGATATACAAGGAAGGGTTACAAAGAAGAGTATTTTTCATACTGAAATTCAGCTCGAAGATAGTAATTTTATCACTATTCCTAATTTATATATCGCTACCAATCCCGTTAAGTTAACACGTAAAACGGATACGGTAATTTCTACTTCTATTTCATTAGGCTATGACATACCCCGAAATAAAATTGAAGATTCGCTGAAAGAGGCTGCTTTTGCAACTGGATTGAACGACCCTTATGTTTATATTACAAACCTTGGTGATTATTCAGTATTGTATAAAATACACGGATTTCTTGAAAATAGCAGCAAATACTTTAGTACCATCTCTTTATTGAATGCTAATGTGATGGATGTACTTCATAAGAAAAATATAGAGATCGTTTCTCCAACTTTCATGAATCAAAGAAATGCAAATGAAAAGACTTTTATCCCACAAGAGATTCTAAAAAACGATACTTCAACCAACGAACAAATTCATGAAGATTTAGTTTTTAATGAGGCAATTAAATCAGGAAAAATTGAACAAAAGAAAGAACAGCTTGAGGAATTAAATAAAAAACACGAAATACTTAGCGCAAAACAGAAAGATTTAAAAAAAGAGGATGAAATTCAAAAAAATGAATCATCCATTAAAAACATTATTGAACTTAAAGCTAAAGTTGAAAAGAGTATTGAAGACGATGATAAAAAAGAAAGTTTAAATATGTAACAACGCTTTATAACAACACTATAGACCATAGCCGCAGCAATGGCTTCATATAAAAATTAATCCTTAATTTTGAGTTGTAAACAAAAACTCAAAAATCAACAAAAATGCGGCAAGACGCATAGCAATTCCGTTGGTAGCAAGGCAGGGAAAAGTGTTTCAATCGACAATTTTTAGCTATATTGAATAGTGATTAAATGTGAGCAATGGAAAAAACTATGAATAAAAGAAAAATACAATATTCTTATATCTATTTGTTAATTGGATTTGTCTCCCTGTTCTTTTTTAATGGAAGATGGATTTTACCGATTGCTGCTTTTATAGCACCTATATTTCTAATTCGTTTTTTACGGTTTCAAAAACCATTTAAAGGATTTCTGATAATTGTTCTTGCTGGTTGGGTGTCAAACATATTCGTGTGGAAGGGAATGATGCCAATGTCAGGATTTTTCTACTACTTCGTTTCTTTTATGATGAGCGTATTTTTTTCGCTAACATTTTTGTTATACCGAATTTACACTCAAAAACTTAAAGGAATTGTCTCGACTCTCATATTTCCCACTGTTTATGTAATAATGGATTTTATTACCGTATCAACTAACCCTTCAGGTTCATATGGCACTTTAGTTCATACTCAGTCTGCGTTGCCTTTATTGCAGCTTGTCTCGATTACTGGTATTTGGGGAGTAACATTTCTAATTACGTGGACTGCATCAATTACAAATTGGCTTTGGGACAATTACTTTGAGAAAAGTAAAATTTATTTAGCGTTTTGGATATTTGGTATTCCTTTTCTATCAATAATTATATGGGGACAGTTCAGATTGTCGCATACCATTGATTCGCCTACGGTAAGAATCGCTTCAATCAATAGTAGTAAGTCAGAGTATAACCATCGGATGACAACAAACTATGATACATTGATTGAAAAGGTAAATGAAGGATTTTTGAAAAATTGTGATTTAGCCACTGCTTCAGGTGCTAAAATTGTATTTGGGCGGGAGACCCTAATCAGTTTGCCGGCTGATAAAGAAAATGACTTTATCAAAAAAGCTCAAGCAACGGCAATACGTGATAGTATTTATCTTGGATTGCCCATACAAGTGATACCTAAAAGATTTCCCGATGTGAACCCTGAAAATAAAATCATTTGGATTTCTCCAGTAGGAGAAATATTATTTACATATCATAAGGCAAAACCAACTTATCCGGGCGAATGTGATTATGGAGATGGAATTATAAAATATTATGATTCACCTTTTGGCAGAATTGGCTCAGCTATTTGTTTCGATATGGATTTTCCATCTCTAATTAACCAAACCAGCAAAATGAACATTGATATCATGTTAGTACCGGGTAGTGACTGGCAGGAAATTACACCATATCACACCTATGTGGCATCTGTAAGAGCCATTGAACATGGATTTAACATGACTAGGTCTGTGTTTAAAGGTTTTTCTGCATCCTTTAATTACAAAGGACAACTTTTGTCCTCAAATGATTTCTTTAAAACCAACGAAGTTATTTTATATACAGATGTTCCTGTAAAAGGACAAAAAACAGTTTATTCTGTACTTGGGGACTATTTTGCTTGGCTTTGTATTTTATTCTTTCTTTCAATGAGTTTTGTTTATCTTAAAAAATAGATGGATTAATAATAAAAGTCAGATTTAAAAAGCCCAGCTGCCAACAATGTAGATAAAAAATAAGCGAGATAGTTGTGGTATCAAGGCATGTAGCACGTTTACGCTTTCTTGTAATTTGAAAGATTTGTGTTCCTTAATCACACGTCAGCTTTTTTTCAACTATTTGTGGGGCTTTTTCTGAGATGGTTTATGACAACATGCGTGTATCGGTATCAAAATTTGTAGGCACGTACGAAACAGAACCAACCAGAGCATTGCTTGATTTGCGTGGCTATTACCAATTTAGTCATCGTTTTTGTAATGCTTACCGGGGTAATGAAAAGGGGCATGTTGAACGAAGTGTTGAATATATCCGTCGTAAGACTTTTGGACTAAAAGCATGTATGCAAGGCTACAAAGTGCTATTTACCTCTGTCCATAAGATACTTACCCAAATAAGGGAGTCAAACTCACAGCGAACATTAAGACAGTTGGCAGCTCGTTTTGAAAAATATGATTTAGTAATACGCGATGAGTTTGGTTATGTTTCATTCGATAAGAATGGTGCCGAACTCCTGTTTAACCATTTATCCCTAATGGCAGGGAGGAAATCAACAATCATAACTACCAACCTTGGCTTCGATCGTTGGGATGAAATCTTTGGAGATGCTGTTTTAACAGCTGCATTGGTTGACAGGTTAACACATAAAGCTTTCCTAATAAACATGAATGGCGAATCATACAGGCTAAAAGAAACTAAGGAAATGAATCAAAAATAAATTATCATGAAAATAAAAAATGTAAAAATCTGAAGCCCTAATCATTCTTTCCAAGGGGTACCCCTTGGAAAGAATGATTAAACTTTTTTATTTAATCTAAATGGTATACTTTTGAAATGAAATACTGGTATACTTTTCGAGTAATATAAACACGTTTAACAAGGTGGGCAAGAAAACGGTATAAACGTTATTAGACAAGTATAAAACGAGCTTACAATTGGTTAGCTAGAGTACAGGAGCAATATCCTTACTTGTTCTATCATTGGCAGTTCGGGTTTGTCTATTAATTAAGTATTTTTGTATAACAAGAGCCGTATGATGGGAGACTATCACGTACGGTTCGGTGAGAGTCTTAGGGTGAAACTCCCTTTGCCTACTCGATTTCAAACGGTTACAGTGAATTTAAGAAAATCGTAAAATAACATTTCATCAGCACTTAGAAATGAAAAAAGAGAATCAAAAAAATCTCAGAATGCAATTGATATATGGGAAATCACGCATAAAAAAACGACTTGATTTCAACTCTGATTATGCTATATTTGTATATCATCAATTCAATGAGAAATGAATTATGCATTGATAACCGGAGCATCAAGTGGAATTGGTTATGAATTGGCCCTGCTGTTTGCTAAAAACGGGCACAATTTAATTCTTGTTGCCAGACAAAAAAATAAACTGCAACAACTTGCTGATGAATTGAAAAATAATCATCAGGTTGAAACCCTGGTTATCCCCCTCGATTTAAGTCGGACAGATGCTGCCAGTGAAATTTTCGAACAGCTTCAAGCAAAATCCATTCATGTAGATTACCTTGTTAACAATGCAGGATTTTATGTAAAAGGTACTTTTTCTGAAACATCCTGGAAGGAGGAACAGAAACTGATTCAATTACAATGTTTAAATTATACCCAACTTACTAAATTGTTTCTTCCGGCTATGCTCAATCAAAGAGCAGGAGGAATACTAAATATTGGTTCAACAGGCTCATTTGTTCCCGGTCCTTATAATGCTGTTTATTGTGCAGCAAAGAGCTTTGTTCTTAGTTTTTCGGAGGCTGTTGCAGAAGAAGTTTCGGGTTCAGGAGTTAATATTACTGCTTTATGTCCTGGTGGGACAAATACAAATTTTCATAAGTTTAATGAAAGGAAAAGTTCTATCTTTTTTCCAATGATGAAAGCATCAAAAGTTGCAAAATCAGGATATAAAGCACTTATGCAAGGAAAAAGAGTTGTTGTACCCGGGGTGAGTAATAAGATTCAGGTATTTCTTCTTCGGTTCATTCCGGGAAAACTGGTTTCCAAACTCGCAGGATTTATAGTTACAAAATAGTTTTTCAGTAGATATAATAACAATTTATGAAATACTTAACCTATGGAATAAAGTATCTGGCAAATTATTGGTTTTTTGGGAAAACCAGCCCTCTTATTTGTGGACTGGTACTGCATAATAAATGCAATCTCAGATGCCGTCATTGTACTATTGTTGACCGTCCGGCAGCAAGTATGAGCTATGATGAAGCAGTTAATGTTATGGATTCTTTTTATTCTGATGGAGGGCGATGCCTCTACTTCGAAGGTGGCGAACCTTTTATTTGGAAAGATAATTCATACAATATGGAAGATGTAGTTTGTTATGCGAAGAAAAGGGGATATTATGCAGTTATTATCTATACAAATGGGATGCTAACTTTAGAATCTAAGGCTGATACAATATTTGTCAGTGTCGACGGGTTGCTAAAAACTCATGACTCCCTGAGAGGTAAATCATTTGAAAAAATAATGAGCAATATTCAACAATCTCATCATCCTTCCATTTATATCAACTATACAATAAACTCAATCAATAAATCTGAAGTGGCTGATTTTTGCGAATATGTTGATAAAATTCCGCAAATCAATGGCACTTTCTTCTACTTTCACACACCTTATTACGGCTATGATGAGCTACATCTTGATGCCTCTGTTAAAAACGATGTTTTACAGGAACTCTTGAAATTAAAAAAGCAGTTTAAAATTTTAAACTCTATAGCAGGACTTAAATCAGCCATTAGGAACGACTGGAAGAAAAATTTGGATATCTGTCAGGTATACGAAGGTGGTAAATATTTTTCATGTTGCAGGGAAAGTAACAATGGGGCTGTATGTGTGGATTGTGGTTATTTGAGTTACGCTGAGATAGATCAAACACTTAAACTTAAACCCGGCGCAATAATTAATGCTCTGAAATATTTTTAAATGGAAATAATTGCTATTGAACGATAAATATGCTTCCTGGAAAAATTAAAATATGGTTTACAATTCTACTTGTCATAATATCAAATTCAGGGATATTATTTGCACAAGTGCATGATAATATTATATGCAAATTTACACAAACCGATTCGAGTTATACTTTTAAGGGAAGCTTCAATATAAAAGCAAATCCTGAATGTTTACTTGAGATTACATTTAAATATGCGCATGTTCGGGCACTTGCCCCTGATGCAAAAGAAGTTCTGTTAATTGGAGAAGGAAGCAACTGGAACCAAATAAGTTATATCTATCAGGAATTTATTTTTTTTAGAAACAAAACAATCTGGCACCGAACGCTTGACAAAGAAAATAAAAGAGTTGACTTTACCCTGATGTCAAGTGAAAACAATACAGCTGTAATGCCACAGATGATTTCTTCTTCAGGATACTATCAGATTAAGCAGCAGGAAGAATACCTCATCGTGGAATATTATCAGCAATGCATACTAACAGAAGAATCAATAACAAAACTATACCTGGGTCGGGCAAAAAAAGATGCAATTAAATTCATACATAAGTTATCAGAATATGCGGAAACATATTGTAGAAATAAGCATCAGAAAATAATTAATTAATATGTAACAAAATGATTTCTGATTTTCTAAGAAAAAAAATTAGCAGACATTTCACGGGGCAAAATAAAATATTATTTAGCAATAATATTCCTGGCCATAATTTAATTGTAGAAAATTTCAGAGAACTCGATGAACTGGGAATATATATTCATATTCCGTTTTGTAACAAGATTTGTCCCTATTGCCCGTACAACAAGGAAATCTATAGTGATGAGGCTTGTCGGAAATATGTAAAAGCGGTTATAAAAGAAATAGATTACTATGCACCCCTGCTCACCAATAAGCCGGTAACGAATTTTTATATTGGTGGTGGCACTCCAACCACTATGTTAGGAAAGGGTATTGAAGAAATAACCAGCCATATTTACAAACGTTTTAATATGCAATGCCGGATTCACATGGAAAGCCATCCAAATCACCTGACACATGAAAATCTTAATGCCATAGAGGCTATGGGCGTAAAATACCTGAGCATTGGTGTAGAAGCATTCCAGGACAGGCATCTGAAAAGAATTGAGAGGTCCTACACTGTGAAGGAAGTTATTAAGAATGTGGAAAGAGCTGTCGGAAAAAACTTTGAGTGTGTTAATATTGATTATATGTTTGATTTACCGGGGCAAACTGAATTGGAGGTTGAACAGGCAGGTCGTGAGATGGTGGATCTTGGGATTCAACAGGTGGCGACTTATCCTTTGTTCAGGTTTCCATATACACGATTGGGCAGGGAAATTCATGAAAATAGTAATACATTGACAACAATGTTCCGCCGAAGGAAATTGCTGAAAATTCTTGAAGACATTTTTTATAATTCCGGATTTGAACGTTCCTCTGTGTGGGCATTTACTAAAAAAGGAGTTGATAAATATTGTTCTGTAACTGTACCCGCATATTTAGGACTTGGAGCCAGCGGAGGCTCATATTTGAAAAACATTTTTTATATTAACACATTTAATGTGGCTGAGTATATCAAGGCCATTGAAGAAGGGGACTCTCCCATAGCCCTTTCCATTGATTTATCTGAAGAAATGCAAATGGCCGGATGGCTTTATTGGCGCATTTATGAGACAAAATTCAAAAAGAGTGATTTTGAGTTAAGGTTTAACAAGCGTTTTGACAAGAAATATGGAACACTCATGAACCTGATGAGCCATATAGGTTTTCTGAAAAATGGCAGCGACAATATTACACTGACAGACAGAGGGACATACTGGATTCATGCGTTTGAAGACTTTTTCTCCATTGATTATATCAATAAACTCTGGGGAACTTCAAAAACAAATCCATGGCCGGAAAAGGTTATTTTGTAATTCAGTAAAAATTTTCTTTGCCAATATTAAAAATAAAGAGTTCTTACAATGGGTGGTGATTACGGAAAATAGTAATGAGATTAGTAAAGAAAAATACGGCTGGGACTAAGATTAAGCAAACAAACGCACTGTAGCACTCGGTCATATAACATTGGGGTTTAGGTGGTTATTCAAACTTTCTGCCAAGCATTAAGCTTGGTGTAATTGGACAAGAATGTAGCCCACAATCCCCAATGATTTCATACCGCTGCCCGTTATAGCCAATGCCTAAAAAGATTTCATGAAAATCTTGTACCTTCGCAGAATTAACAATGAACATTCTCAATAATGAGAAGATGGAGAAAATTATTAATGTATTCATGGGTGAAGTTTAAGCTGCCAGGGGAAATAGGATATTGAAATCAACAGCTACTGGTTCATGTTTTGTTATTGCTGCTTATGATGCAAAAGAAATGGTGGGTACTCTGTCACATATAATGCTTCCGGGAGTTTCAGGTGAAAAAACTTCGCTGCCAAAAACAAATTATGCCAGGAAAATATCAATTCAATTACTGAGATTCTCACAAAACAAAATAATGAAATTAAAGCAAAATCAATGGGTGGTAATAAAAGAATTAATGTTAGTTGGATGATAAAAAATAATAACAAATGGATTTAATATGAAACCATCAGAAGAAATTATTAAAGAACTGACTGCAAGCCTTCATAAAGAAAGGTTTTGGGCTGAAATAGTTAAAAATGCTTCTGTGGGGATTGCTACAGGCTATCCTGATGGACGACTCGGCAATTGCAATACTGCTTATCAGAAAATAACCGGTTACTCTGAAAAGGAATTAAAAACAATTGACTGGAATAAAGTCCTGACCCCTCCCGAATGGGAAGAATCAGAAACTGCTAAACTACAAGAACTTCATAGAACGAAGAAATCCGTACAATACGAAAAGGAGTATATTAAAAAGGATGGTTCTAGAATTCCAGTTGAACTTTTAGTTCATCCGCGCTTCGACAGCGATGGAAATGTTGAATACTATTTTGCATTTGTGATTGATATTACCGAGCGCAAACAGGCTGATGAAGAATTAAAAACCTTCAACCTGCAATTACAAGAAAGTGAAAAACAGCTTAAAGCAAACGAAGCAGAATTAAAAAACCTGTCTGCCCGACATGAAGCTATTCTAACTGCTGTTCCTGATATTATCATGGAAGTAAACAACAACAAGATCTATACCTGGGCAAATGCCGCCGGTTATGATTTCTTTGGTGACGATGTAATCGGCAAAGAAGCGGCTTTTTATTTCGAAGGCGAACAAGACACATACAATCAAGTTAAACCGATTTTTAATGGTAAATCCGAAGATGTTATTTTTGTAGAGAGCTGGCAAAGACGCAAGGACGGTAAAAAGCGTCTGTTGTCCTGGTGGTGCAGGATGCTGAAAGATGCTGATGGTAATATAAGAGGAGCATTATCAAGTGCCCGGGACATTACGGAAGAGAGATTAGCTCAGAAGGAATTAAAGGATTCGCAGTCTCTGTATCATGATCTGGTTGAAACAGCCCAGGACCTTATCTGGCAATGTGATGCCGAAGGAAGATATACATACCTTAATCCTGCCTGGGAAGAAGTTTTCGGTTACAAGTTGGATGAAATGCTGGGCAGGAAATTTACTGATTTCCAAACTGAGGAAGCCGCTGAAAGGGATATGAAAGTGTTTGCCAAATTAATGAAGGGAAACATCATCAAAGGTTTGGAATCTGTTCATCTGAATAAAAACAATGAAGAAATTCATCTGATCTTTAATGCTAAGCATGTTCTTGATGACAAAGGAGATATAATTGGTACCCGCGGTACAGCTTTTGACGTATCGAACATTAAGAAAATGGAAGAAGAATTAAGTGAAAGAGAAAGCCAATACACCGCACTTTTCAATTCCATGAATGAGGGTCTTGTTTTGCATGAAATGATTTATAATGAGAATGGCAAAGCTGTCGATTACAGAATTTTAGAAGCAAATCCCATTTTTGAACTACATACAGGTATTGAACCTGCTAAGTGCAGAAATAAATTGGCCAGCGAATTTTATGGAACCGAATCAGCTCCGTATTTGGATGTTTATGCCCAAGTGGCTGAAACAGGTACATCAACTCATTTTGATACTTATTTTCCGCCCATGGAGAAACATTTCGATATTTCTGTTTTTTCTCCACAGAAAGGTAAGTTCGCCACTGTATTCACAGATATTTCAGAAAGAAAAAGATTTGAAAAAAAGCTTCAAAAAAGTGAAGAACAATTTCGTAATATTCTTGATTCTACTCCATTCCCTATAGCGGTTGTAGATTTGAATGATGATCAAATATTTTTCTGGAGTAAAAGTGCACATGATCTTTTCGGGCACACAGCTTCCACGACAAATAAGTGGTACGAGATTGCCTATCCGGATCCTGAATACAGACAACAAGTAGTTGAATGCTGGAAACCATTTCTGGAAGAAGCTCAGAAAATGGAAAAAACTGTTAATACAGGTGAATATAATGTTACCTGCAAAGATGGCTCAATTCGTATTTGCGAGCTTTATGCAACCTTCCATGATGAGTATTTAATTGTTACTTTCAATGATATTACCGAGCGCAAAAAGGCGGAGGAAGAAGCATTCGCATTCAGGGAGTTTATGAATTCTGTCCCGGGCTATGGTTTTGCCAAAGATATTGATCTTAAATATGTTACTGCAAATCGAACATTTTGTGATTTGTTAAAAATACCCTATGGTCAGATTAAGGAAAAAACAGATTTTGATATTTTCCCTGCTGATCTGGCAAAAAAATACATTAAGGATGACAAGCATGTAATTGAAACCGGAGAATCTATTATTGTTGAAGAAGAAACTATCGACGCCAATACCAATAAGTTGTTTGTGGTGGAAACCAGAAAATACCCCTGGTACGACAATGAAGGCAATATTATCGGTATCTATGGGATGGGTTTTGATATAACCGACCGAAAAAAAGCTGAAAAGGAAATCAAGAAGCTTAATGATGAATTAGAAAAAAGAGTGATTCAACGTACTGCTCAATTCGAAGAGGCCAACAAAGAACTGGAATCCTTTGTTTACTCAGTTTCTCATGATTTGCGGGCGCCACTCCGCTCAATTATGGGTTTTGCGCAGATCATAGCCAAAAGGTATAAAGAGAATCTAAATGAGGAAGGGCAAAAATACTTTGGCTACATTCTGGAAGCCAGCAATAATATGGCGAATCTTATTGAAGACCTTCTGCAGTTTTCAAGATTGGCAAGAACCGGTATAGAAAAAGAGCAGCTGGATTTGAATGAAGTTATGGATTCAGTAAAACAAAACCTGCATCAGGATATTACTGAAAACAAAGCCAAGATCATACTGCCTGAAAAGATGCCAATAGTTAAGGGTGACCAATCTCTACTCATGCAGATTTTTACAAATTTGATCCAAAATGCAATTGTGTATCACAGAAAAGGGGTCGATCCGGAAATAGTTGTAACTATAAAAGAAACCCCCAAAAACATGATCATTAAAATTGCGGATAACGGGCAGGGAATTCCAGAACAACACCACGAAAAGATATTTAATATTTTCCAGCGGCTTCATTCCAGTGACGATTATCCGGGAACAGGCATTGGACTATCGATCGTGAAAAAAGCTGTTAATGCGCTGGGAGGAAGTATTTCTCTCGAATCCCAGGTTGATGAAGGAACAAGCTTTAGTATAATATTACCTAAACAAAAAAAAGGAGATAGATAATGGATAAATTAGCACATATCTTACTTGTAGAAGATAATAAAATGGATGTTGAGCTTACACTTGATGCTTTTCGGGAAGCCAAACTTGCCAATAAAATACATGTTGCCCGTAACGGTGAAGAAGCTCTCAGGTACCTTTTTGGGGACGATAAATATGCAGATAGAAAGACGTATCCTTTACCCCATATAATTCTTCTTGATTTAAAAATGCCTGGAATTGATGGCCATGAAGTTCTTAAACGCGTAAAAAGTACCCCGGATATTAAACGTATTCCGGTTATTATATTAACTTCGTCAAAAGAGGAGGGTGACCGCGCAGTGTGTTATGATCATGGTGCGAACAGCTACCTGGTAAAACCTGTTTCTTTCGATGGTTTTATGGAGGTTGTGGGAAAAGTAACTGATTACTGGCTCACATTAAATATCGACCCCCCGGTGAAAAGGGCATTTTGATAATTTACTTTATCATTATATTTCCTCTATAAAACTTTATTTTTGTCAAAAAATGTACAAAAATAAAATTTACAGCAGGGAACTCCCATAATGTTTTTTATGAAGTCTGTGTAATGTTTTCATAAAAAACTTTATGTACGTTTGTTAAAAAGAAAGGATAGAACTATGAATAAAAATCTTCAAATCCTATACATAGACGATAATCCGATGGACAGGGCACTGGTCCGTGATTCTCTGGAACAGGAGCATGGAGGATTTGATCTAACTGAAGCAGAATCTCAGGAAGAATTTGAAAAGCTTATAGAAGAAAAGAATTTTGATATTGTATTGTCCGACTTTAATATCCTCGGATACGAGGGCCTGCAAGTACTGGATTATGTAAAAGAAAATCACCCTCATATTCCGGTGATTATGGTCACCGGTACAGGTTCCGAAACAGTAGCGGTCGAATCCATGAGACGCGGAGCTGCGGATTATGTGATCAAAACCACACAACATATCCAAAAGCTGCCACAAACCATACTTTCAGTGATCGATAAAAAAAAGGTTCAACATGAAAGGGATAAGGTTCTTAAAGATCTGAAAGAAAGTGAAGAAAGATTTATTCATGCAATGAATGCCTCGAATGATGGTTTATTTGACTGGAATCTTGAAACCAATGATATTTATTATTCACCGGGATGGAAAAAAATGCTTGGTTATGAAGATCATGAGCTTCCAAATGATTTTTCTGTCTGGGAAAACACTACAGATCCGAAGGATGTAAAGAAATCATGGGAACTGCAGCAGAAACTCATTTCAAAGCAAATAGACCGCTTTGTGATAGAATTTAAAATGAAACATAAAGATGGTCATTGGATTGATATTCTCTCACGTGCTAAAGCAATCTTTGACGATAAAGGAAAAGCGATAAGAATGGTTGGTACTCATACAGATATCACCGACAGGAAAAAAGCAGATGAAGCACTGATAATAAATCAATATTATCTTGAGAAAGCACAGGAAATCGGAAGTGTAGGAACCTGGGAACTGGATTTAATAAAAAATGAATTGATCTGGACAGATCAGAATTATCATAATTTTAGTATTCCTGTTGGTACTCCACTCACTTACGAAATATTTCTGGATTGTGTATTTCCGGAAGACAGAGACTTTGTGAATAATGAATGGAATAATGCAATTAATGGGCAGCCCTATGATATAGAACACCGCATACTAGTAGATGGGCAGGTGAAATGGCTTCGGGAAAAAGCCAATATTACTTTTGATAAAAAAGGTAAAGCAATAAAAGCTATTGGCTTTACTCAGGATATCACAGAACGTAAAGAAGCAGAAGAAGCTTTAAAACAAAGCGAAGCCAGCCTGCGCGATGCCCAGAGGATAGCCAGTATCGGCAACTGGTCATTGGATTTAACTACCGGCCAGGTTCATATGAGTGATGAGATGTTCAACCTTATTGGTCTCGATAAAAGTGAAGGACCGGATGTGTCGCAACATGAGAAGTATTATACTCCTGAAAGCTGGCAGCGATTCCAGGCGGCTATTAAGGAAGCACAGGAGACGGGAAAAAGCTATGAAATTGAAATGGAGTTTGCCAGGAAAGATGCTAAATTCCGCATTGCTATTGCCAGTGTGGAACCGGTTTATGATGAAAATAATAAGATGATAGGTCTGAAGGGTATTTTGCAGGATATTACCAAAGAAAAACAATATGAAGCAAATTTGATAGAAGCCAAAGAAAAAGCAGAAAAAAGCGACCGGCTGAAATCTGCATTTCTTGCCAATATGAGCCACGAAATCAGAACTCCCATGAATGGAATTTTGGGTTTTGCAGGTTTGCTTAAAAAACCGGAATTGTCAGGTGAACAGCAACAAAATTACATTCAGATTATAGAGAAAAGTGGTGAGCGCATGCTCAACATTATAAATGATATTGTGAGCATTTCCAAAATTGAATCAGGTATTATCGAAGTTTATCTTACGGAAACCAATATAAACAAACAACTGCAATTTATTTACAAAACGTTTAAGCTTGAAGCCGATAATAAAAAACTTAATCTATCCTTTACTTGTGGCTTGTCTGAAAAAGAAGCAGTCATTAAGACGGATAGTGAAAAGTTTTATGGAATTCTAACCAATCTGGTCAAAAATGCAATAAAATACACTGACACCGGAACAATAGAATTTGGATATACTTATAACGAAAATGAACTTGAATTTTATGTCAAAGACACCGGAATAGGAATTCCAAAGGAAAAGCAAGAAGCTATTTTTGAACGTTTTATTCAAGCTGATATAGCCGATATTCAAGCGCGACAAGGTGCCGGTTTGGGGTTGGCCATTTCCAGAGCATACACTGAAATGCTGGGCGGTGAAATTTGGGTGGAAAGCGAAGAAGGAAAGGGTTCAACTTTCTTTTTTACCATTCCAAATATGACGGATACTGAAAGTAAAATAAATAAAACTATTCCATCTGAAAACAAAAAAGAATCTGTAATACCTGAGGATTTAGCCTTGAAAGTATTAATTGCCGAAGACGATGAAGCATCTGAAATGCTGATGTCAATAGAACTAACAAAGTTTAGTAAAGAAATACTTAAAGCAACCAATGGAATAGATGCTATAGAAGCATGCCGTATGAACCCTGATATTGATTTAGTGCTAATGGACATTCAAATGCCCAAAATGAACGGGTATCAAGCAACTCGTGAAATTCGCAAATTCAATAAAAACGTAGTTATAATTGCCCAAACGGCTTTTGCCCTCACAGGAGACAGGGAAAAAGCAATAGAATCAGGTTGCAATAATCATATTTCAAAACCTATTAAGCAAGATGAATTATTGACATTAATTCAAAGCTATTTCAAGAAATGATTAAAATTAAACTTACAACTAAACTACAGACAATAAAGCACATGGCTATAACATTGAGTATAATACAAACTATTATAGCACACTGATTAGATACTATTATTTTAATATTGAGCACTTATAGTTACCAAAATTTGTTAATTGAAAAATATTTGTATTTTTGACGTTCAACCAAACCATGAATATGAAAAAATACAACACTCTTACCTTACCGGGCATTCTTCAAAACTCTGTTTCAAAGTTCTCTGAAAGCCCTGCCTATGCTTTTGTTGGTGAAAAACCAATGACATACAAAGAAGTTAGCAAAAATGTTGATGCTGTACTTGCTCTACTTGAGAAACTTGATGTTAAACCCGGTAACAAAGTTGGTTTATTAGCCGCAAATATGCCTCAATGGGGCATCGCATACTTTGCAATTGCATCAATGGGAGCTGTTGTTGTGCCAATGTTACCCGATTTTAGCAAAGTAGAAATTAGCAATGTTATTGAGCATTCGGAGATGGTAGTAATGATTGCCTCCAATGGGTTAATACCAAAAGTTTCCATGGTAGAAAATAAAAACTTAAAACACATCATTAGTATAGAAGATTTTAACTTAAATGATTCTGAATCTGGAATCAAATTTGATTCTGAAGCGGTTCCTGCTGCAAAATATGATGTTAAAGATTCCGACATGGCAACTATAATCTATACATCAGGCACAACGGGAAAGTCGAAAGGGGTTATGTTGACGCACAAAAACATTTGTTTTACTGCAGATAAGAGCCGCACTTTTCAGCCTGTGGTCACCAGCGACCGTTTTCTATCTGTATTACCACTATCACATACGTATGAGAACACACTTGGATTAATACTACCAATGTTAGGCGGTGCTTGCGTTTACTATTTGCAAAAACCACCTACACCGGCTATACTATTACCGGCTTTAAAATTAGTAAGGCCAACAATCATGCTTACGGTTCCCCTCATAATTGAGAAAATTTATAGAAACAAAGTGCTTCCGGCTTTTAACGATAAAATGGCAACAAGGCTACTGTATAAGGTTCCTGCACTACGGAAAAAATTTAATCTCCTTGCCGGAAAAAAACTAATGAGAACGTTTGGTGGCGAATTGAAATTTTTCGGCATAGGTGGAGCTAAACTAAATAAAGAAGTTGAGCAGTTTCTGATTGAAGCAAAGTTTCCATATGCCATAGGATACGGACTTACCGAAACCTCTCCCCTATTAGCTGGAGTTAAAGTTGGTAGTACCAAGTTACAATCCACTGGCCTTGCCTTAGAAGGTGTACAGTTAAAAATTAATAAACCTGGAAAATATACAGGTGAGGGCGAAATTTGGGCTAAGGGGCCTAATGTTATGTTGGGATATTATAAGGAGCCTGGTCTTACAAAAGAGGTACTTACCGACGATGGTTGGTTTAAAACCGGCGATTTAGGACTGTTTGATGAAAATAACTACCTGTTTATCAGAGGCAGAAGTAAAAATGTGATAATTGGCGCCAGTGGCGAAAATATATTCCCTGAGGATATTGAATCGGTTATAAACAATTTCAAACATGTTGTTGAATCATTGGTAATACAACAAAAAGGAAAACTTGTGGCTATGGTTCATTTTAACCGCGAGGAAATCGAGCAACAATTTCAACATGCCAAAGAAGAAGTTTCACATCTTGTTGATAACAAATATGATGAGCTCAAAAAGGAATTACGTGAATACGTGAACGAAAAAGTTAATAAATTCTCTAAAATTCAAATTGTTGAAACCATGCACGAAGAATTTCAAAAAACGGCTACAAAAAAAATCAAACGGTTTATTTATGCCTAAAAAAATTGTTTGATTGTGTGTTATTATTGCCTGCAAAATTAACTACGGTTAAAGCAAATTCATTATAGTTTTTACAGTTTCCGGGTTGCTTGGCCTGCCTGCATTTGCATCTACAACTTTACCATTTTTGTCAATCAACACGTATCTGGGAATATAGGTAACCTTGAAAAGGTTGTTATATTCATTCCATACTTTTGCATTAATCAGATAATTTTCCCCTGTTACTTGCAATTGTGCAATGCTGGTTTTCCATGTGTTAGCATCCTTGTCAGTCGACATGTAAACAAAAACTACGTCCTTTCCTTTTAATTCATGGTGCATCTTTTTTGAGTACGGCATCTCGTTTTTGCATGGGCGACACCAACTTGCCCAAAAATCAAGATATATAACTTTTCCTTTGTATTTATTTATTATATTCTCGAATGACACCCCAGCATATTTAGCTTCACGGAGGTTAACTAAATTCGATTCCTCCTGAATTGTATAGTCGGTCGTGGGTTGCTGAGAGAAAACATTTAATGTTAATAATAATATAATTGATATCGTAAGTGCTTTCATAAGATTCATGACTTAAATTTTTGTTGATCGCAAAAATAAAAATGTTTTTATTATTCTGTTATTAAATAACATTAAAAATAGTTAAGAATTAATCATTAGTCGTTTTAAAGGGAATATCCTTACAAACTATTGTTCAAATACAAATTGTACAATATTTGCTCCCATTTTTAATGCCTCCATGCGTTTTTCTTCAGTATCATTGTGTACATCAGGGTCTTCCCAGCCATCACCAAGGTCACACTCATAATCGTAAAAAACAACCAAACGCCCTTCATAAATTAAACCAAAGCCCTGAGGGTCTTTATCATCGTGCTCATGAATTTTTGGCAAGCCATTATTGAAATCATATTTTTGATGATAGATTGGGTGATTGTATGGCAGTTCAATAAATTCAAACCCGGGGAAAACTTTCTTCATTTCCTTGCGAATGTATTCATCAAGTCCGTAGTTATCAGAGATATGTAAAAAACCACCGGAAATAAGATATTTTCTAAGATTTTCGGCTTCTTCATGACTAAGTATAATATTACCGTGCCCGGTTAAATGGGTTAATGGAAAATTAAACAACTCGCGGCTTCCAATATTTATTGCCGGAATATCCCTACTAATATCAGTATTTAGTATCTTATTACAAAACTTAACAAGGTTTGGAAGTGAAGTAGGGTTTGCGTACCAGTCGCCACCGCCGTTGTATTTTAAAAGGGCTATCCTAACATCTTGAGTATATGCACTATTAATTGTAATTAACAGTAATGTCAGAATAAATATTTTTCTCATTTTTTCAATAATTTATTATTCACTTATTTCTTTAAACGCTTGTTTATTATATAAATTATATGGCTTTTAACATAAAATAACCGAGCCTTTATAACCCATGGGCTTTTATACCCTCTGTCCCTAATCACCTCTCTCACATACTAAATCTATACGAAAACTTTATAAGAAATATATTGGATGGATTAACATCAATTAGATTAGAATAATGATCTCTAAAACTAAAGTTGCCTGATGGGGCATCTCCTGCCCTGCCCTGCGACCACACGATATATGCCGTTGAACCCGGAATATACTCCCATCTTAGTACAAAATTAGAACGAAATTCAAACACACTAAAATCAGGATTTTCAAATATAAATGATAGTTGATTGTTTTCTGCTACTATGTAACTATCATCTTTTTCATCATATGAAATTTCGCTGTCGGAAAATGCATGATATTGTTTGTTAATATCTATATTTCCAGCATCAATAACATCTGCAAAACGGGAGTAGTTAGCTGAATAAATAAAAGGCTGTCCCCAGTATTGTAGTGATAAATCAGGCGTTATAGAATAATTAATTCGAATATCCATACTGATGACACGACGTGTTAACTCCCCTACAATATATCTTGGGTTGGATGCTATATCAATAGTTTCAACATATTTTATTTTATCGTAATGAAGATTAAATTCAGGTGTTAATGATATTTCTAACGAATTAAGCGGGCGATAGCTAACCGAAACGTCAATATTTTGTTGAAGTTTACTATTATTATTGCCAATTCCAATGGAGCCATCAACTGAAAATACAATTTTTTTTCGTGAATCAGTATGAATTGAAATCCATGTACTCCAACTTTCCGGAAAAACCAGCGAAGGCCCACCTCTTAATTCTGATCTATTTATATCTTTCCAATTCCTTGAAAATCCTGTATTAATTCTCCAGTAATTTGTAAATTGAGTATTTGCTTCAAAATATCCTCCCAGATTAAGATATCTCCCCGAAAAATCCCACCATGACCATTGCCTTACATTAAAATTCATACTTCTGAAAATAGAAAAAGGTGTCCAAATAATGTAACTTATCCATGTGGTTTGACTAAATGCATCTGCACGTTGCATATATCCCATATCATTCATATCAATTCCGGGAGAAAGACACCATGCATTAAAACCATATCTCCAATTGCCACCACCAATTTTTCCAATCTCAAAATTACCACCAAAACCTGAAAGAGAGGTTAAAGAAGAATCAACGTTTTCATGTTTCATATCGGGGCGCTGATAATACCTTTGTGGGGCTCGCTGCAAATAGGTAATTGCTGATGAATCACCGGTAATATGGCTATAAAATCCTTTAGCAGCTATATAATAGTTTTTGTCGTTCCAGTATTTTGTTAAGTCTAAACCTCCGGTATAAGCTCCACCTGGGAGGTATTTAAGATTCTCGTCATTAATAAATCTATTAGTTGCGGTAACCATACCTCCAACTATAGTATTTCCATTATTGATATCCTTCTGTAATCTGATATTAAAAAAATTCGTTGTTGGTTCAACAGTTTCTGATTTTCTATATCCCAGCGAATCAATTTCAGCAATTTCGCGATTGGTTATATTTTCCATTACTCCAACCGACCAACCATTACGAGTTTTACCAGATAGTTTGAAAGCCGCAAGTATTCTTGTAAACTCAGGCATATTTACACTCTCATTTTCGTATGAATCCGGGTAATAATGAGGTCGTCTTCCAATCCTTCTTGAGTAAAACATATTTGTACTATTATGGTTTTCAATAAGAGGGAAGTTAAATATATTACTTCCTTCAATAAAGAAAGGCCTCTTTTCCTGAAAGTAAGATTCGAAAGCTGTTAAATTTACCTCTGAAGGATCAGCTTCAACCTGCCCAAAATCAGGATTAACCGTAAAGTTCAATGTTAGGTCGTTAGTTACAGCTATTTCACCATCTAATCCTGCGTTGTAACTCCATTCAGTTCCGGTAGAAAACGGGTCACCTTCCACTTTTTCATTTTTTTCAATGCTTCCCATTACGTAAGGAATTAACTCAATTTCTTTTTTAGGGTTAATGTTGTAGATACCTCTTAATTCGCCCCACATGCTTACCCAACCGGATGCATCCTGGGGAATCATTTGCCAAACTGAAAATTCTTCCTTACGAAATAGTTGTCGCATAACCTCTATTCCCCAAACATGATCCTTCGTATTTGCAAACCTAAGCTGCGTAAGAGGAATTTTGATTTCGGCAATCCAACCCTTATCATCTACACTTACTTTAACATACCACACTGGATCCCATGTATCATCTAATTGATTATCATTGATCACTATTAAATCGGCCTTTACACCTGCTGCAGTAACCCCAAAGCTAAACCCGGTTAGTTTATCATTATAACTATCAAAACCAATTCCAACCCAATCGCCGTCAAACCCATCACGGCGGGAAAGCCTTTTTTCAATTTTATCGGGTTTTGTGTCGAATGCCCTAATGGCCACGTACAAATTGTTATCGTCAAATAATATTTTAAAAGCTGTTTGCTGAGATGGGGGCTCAAATTCGAATGGCTCACGTTGAGTAAAATCGCCCGACCAATCCACCTGTTCCCAGGCTTCATCATTAATCAGTCCGTCAATAACTGGCGATGAACCAATGATACGCGTTGTATTATATACTCTTTCGTGGATAATATTTTCTTGTGCAGGAACAATAAATCCAATAAAAAGCAATAATATAAATAGAAGAAATCGGTTGAATTGCATTACAAAATTAAAAGCGGCAAAATTACCAATTTATAATGAACGGACAATTGTGAATCACATAAAGTATTATTTTTACTGTTCAAACATTTAATAACCAAATGGAAATAGTTAAAACTAAAATACCAGATCTTTACATAGTTAAGCCCAGAGTTTTTGAAGATAACCGAGGTTATTTTTTTGAATCGTACAATAAAGAGGCTTTTACGAGTTATGGTATTGACCAAAATTTTGTTCAGGATAATGAATCAAAATCAGGCAAGGGTGTACTACGGGGATTACATTTTCAAAAACCCCCATATTCTCAGGGTAAACTTGTTAGAGTTATGAATGGAGCAGTATTGGATGTAGCTGTTGATTTAAGAAAAGGATCTGGAACATACGGACAATGGGCTTCCGTTGAGCTTAATCATGATAATAAATGGATGTATTGGATTCCGCCGGGTTTTGCTCATGGTTTTGTTACGCTGGAAGATGACACAGTTTTCTTTTATAAGTGCACAAATGTGTACAACAAAGAATCGGAAGGAAGTATACTGTGGAATGACCCTGATTTAAATATTGATTGGAAAATTGAAAATCCCACGCTATCAGCAAAAGATAAAGAAAGTACACTGTTTAAAGATTTTGTAAGTCCGTTTTAAACGAACCCCAAGGGCTTAATTTCTTATTTTTGCAATTTATTTGAAGTAATAACACAAAAATAATGTATGAATAATCACCTACTTTTTTAATCATAATATCACATAAGAGAAAAAAATTTACGCCGAAACGGAATAATTACGAGCAATTGATTTGTGTAAATGAGCAAAACAAAATATATTGAAAACGGCAAGTTAGAAGTACTTGGAGCTCGTGTTCACAACTTGAAGAACATTGATGTAAGCATCCCAAGCAACAGGTTGGTTGTTATTACAGGTCTTAGTGGAAGTGGAAAATCATCGCTTGCATTCGATACAATATATGCTGAGGGTCAGCGTCGTTATATGGAAACTTTATCGGCTTATGCACGGCAATTTATCGGCAATATGGAACGACCTGATGTTGATAGTATTACCGGACTCAGCCCTGTTATTTCAATCGAGCAAAAATCAGTTAACAAAAATCCGAGATCAACAGTAGGAACCATAACAGAAGTTTACGATTACCTTCGCCTCTTATATGCAAGAGCATCAAAAGCATATTCATTCGCCACAGGCGAGATAATGGTACATTATAATGAAGAACAAATTTCAGAAATAATCCTTAAGGAATTCGATGGAAAAAAGATAAGCGTACTATCGCCACTTGTTAAAGGACGTAAAGGTCACTACAGAGAACTTTTTGAGCAAACCCGCCAACAGGGCTTTTTAAAAGTAAGAGTTGATTCAGAAATACGTGAAATTTCTTTTGGCTTACAATTAGACCGATATAAAGTTCATGATATTGAGGCAGTGATAGACAGGTTACAAATAAATCCTGACCAGAGTGACAGGGTAAAACGTACCGTTAAAACTGCTATGAAGTTAGGGAAGGGCTCTTTAATGATAATTGATGAAGATACTGATATTATTAGGCATTTTAGTAGCAAGCTAATGTGTCCCACAACAGGGATGTCGTACGATGAACCCGAACCTAATACTTTCTCATTCAATTCACCCTATGGTGCTTGTGAACGCTGCAGCGGTCTTGGGTTTGTTAAAGAAGTAAACTTAAAAAAAATAATGCCCGATGCAACGTTAAGCATCAAACGTGGAGGATTAGCACCTTTAGGTGAATACAAAAATAATTGGGTTTTTAATCAGATTGAAGCAATTGGACTGAAATACGGTTTCACAATGAACACACCCATTAGTGATATTCCTGAGCAGGCTATTCATACTATATTGCACGGATCAAATCAAACCTTTGAAGTAAAAAAAGAATATCTTGGAATCACATCAACCTATACCCTTTCGTTTGAGGGAATAATAAAATATATTGAAAATTTCAGCAGCGAAAATTCATCTCATATTTCAAGGAGGTGGGCAAATTCGTTTACAAACAGGCACACATGTGATGATTGTGGAGGAGCACGCTTAAAGAAAGAATCGTTAAACTTTATTATTGGCGGGCAAAATATCGCAGAACTTTCTCAAATGGACATTTCAAAACTTCGGTTATGGATGAATACGGCTGAGGAGAAAATGGATGTAAATCAAAAAACAATTGCCCATGAAATTATTAGAGAAATAAATACAAGGCTCGACTTTTTACTCGATGTTGGTATTGGTTATCTTAACCTTTACAGACCCGCAAGAAGCCTGTCAGGTGGCGAATCGCAGCGTATTAGGCTTGCAACTCAAATAGGTTCGCAGTTAACAGGAGTATTGTATATTCTCGATGAACCAAGCATTGGTCTTCACCAACATGACAATTTGAAACTTATAGAAGCATTAAAAAATTTACGGGATATTGGGAATTCTGTAATAGTTGTTGAGCATGATAAAGATACAATATTAGCAGCGGATCATATTATTGACATAGGCCCGGGTGCCGGCAGACATGGGGGTGAAATTGTAGCCCAGGGACCTCCTGAGACAATTAAAAAAAACGGTTCAGTAACAGCCGATTATCTTGTTGGCAGACGTAAAATTCAAATACCGAAGCACAGAAGAGAGGGAAATTCAAAATATATATCTTTAAAAGGCGCAGCGGGTAACAATCTTAAAAATGTTGATGTACAATTTCCGCTTGGGAAATTTATATGCGTGACCGGCGTTTCGGGCAGTGGCAAATCATCCTTAATTAATAACACCCTCTATCCCATTCTAAGCAATCATTTTTATCGTTCTTTAAAAGACCCCCTGCCCTATCATTCAATTGAAGGAATTGATAATATCGACAAAGTTATTGAAATCGATCAGTCGCCAATTGGGCGCACTCCACGTTCTAATCCTGCTACATACACGAAAGTATTTGATGAAATAAGAAAGCTTTATGGCAGTCTTCCTGAATCTAAAATAAGGGGCTACAAACCAGGTCGATTTTCTTTTAACGTAAAGGGAGGTCGTTGCGAAACATGCAAAGGAGCTGGCGTTCAAACTATTGAGATGAACTTTTTGCCTGATGTTTATGTTCATTGTAACGATTGTCAGGGCAAAAGATATAACCGCGAAACTCTGGAAGTGAGATATAAAGGCAAATCTATTAACGATGTCCTTAATATGACAATGAACCAGGCAAGTGAGTTTTTCAAAAATATACACTTTATAACCAGTAAGTTGGTAGCTTTACAGGATGTAGGTTTAGGATATATTACACTTGGGCAATCGTCAACCACAATTTCGGGAGGTGAGGCACAGAGGGTAAAGCTGGCTGCCGAATTATCGAAAAAAGATACGGGCAACACTCTGTATATTCTTGATGAACCGACTACAGGACTACATTTTGAAGATGTAAAAGTATTGCTTGGAGTACTTGATAAGCTGGTAAATAAGGGTAATACAATTATTATTATTGAACATAACATGGAAGTGATTAAGGTAGCCGATCATATAATCGACTTGGGTCCTGAGGGTGGCGAAAGTGGTGGTGCGATACTTTGTGAAGGTACACCTGAAGAAATAATGAACAATACTGCCAGTAAAACTGCGTATTATATTAAAAAAGAATTGAAGGATGCAGGAGCCGGATGTGAGAACCAAAATAACTGATAAACAGAAATATTAAATCATATTGATATGAATAAGGATGAAATTGCCAGGATGCGTGCGGAATTTAAACCAAAATCATGGGATCAGATAAAGGCTAACGACTCATGGTCGGTTTTTAAAATTATGTCGGAAGTTGTTGATGGGTACGAAACTCTTGCAAAAATAGGACCTTGTGTTGCAGTATTTGGTTCGGCACGTACCAAAATGGGCGATGAATACTACCAAACCGCTGAAGAAGTTGCCTACCTTCTTACAAAAAAAGGTTTTGGTATTATTACCGGTGGAGGACCCGGAGTTATGGAAGCAGCTAATAAAGGTGCTCATATTGCCGGGGGTAAATCGGTTGGTTTAAATATTAGCCTACCTTTTGAGCAGGTGGCCAACAGTTATATTGATCCTGATAAATTAATTAAATTCGACTATTTCTTTACGCGTAAGCTTATGTTTATGAGATATTCGCAGGGATATATTGTATTACCGGGAGGGTTTGGAACTTTGGATGAATTATTTGAAGCTATTACGCTTATCCAAACCGATAAGCTTGTGAATTTTCCAATTGTAATGATAAATAAAGATTATTGGAGCGGACTTATTGATTGGATACATGAAAGGCTACTTAAAGAAGGAAACATCAGCACTGGGGACCTCAAAATTTTTCAGTTAGTTGATACAGTGGAAGAAGCGGTAAAAGTTATTGAAGATTTCTATACAAAATACTCCCTAAAGCCAAACTTCTAAAGTTTCATTGCTTTATTATTACTTTTTTTATTGTGGTTTGATTTTTAGTAGTGATCTTTACAAAGTATATTCCTCTCTGTAAACCGGAAGTATTAACAACGATCGATTTGCAATCGTTGTCATCGCTTTTCAAAACTATCTTACCGTAGATATCGTAAATGTAAACATCTGTAAATACAACAGTTTCGTTTAATTCGATATTAATCAATTTGTTAGCAGGATTTGGAAACACTTTCATTTCATTTATTACTTCCAATTCACCGGAGCCTACCGGCGATGTTGTATAATGTGCCTCCCAACCAGTATCGGTTATTGAGGAATTGGTTGAAAAAGCAATCGTCATAATTCCACTCGTAGCAGTTAGCTCATCAGGTAACTCACTTCCCGAAAATTGGCCTATCTTATCGTTTCCATCATAAATACTAACAAAGTCATGACCTTCTTCAGTACTAAACTCAATAAAATTCAACGTGATATCTAATCCTGCTTCAGGCTGAATTATCCACAAACACATTGTGAGGTTATGATAATTAGCAGGGCCGCTTCCATCCGAAATTGTATCGAATGGTGCAGTAATCATTGTATTACCACAGTATTGGGGAATACTGGATGAGTAACTTATTAACCACCCTTCGTCAGTAATATCATTATCAGTTATAAAATTAATAAAAAGTTCATCGCCCGACGAAACTAGATCTGAAGGAACACTACTCCCTGAAAACGAACCAAGTAACTGAGCTTCCGCAGAATTACCGTCATAGATAAAAAGTGTGTCCTTTTCATTCGTGTTAAATTTTATGAACTCAAGTGTGATAAAATTAACGGAGTCGAAAGGAGAAATAAGCCAGCTGCAATTCAAATTGTCGTCATAATTATAAACAGGACCACTTCCATCATCCAGTGTTCCGCCTATCCCAACTAGTGTATCTGCCCCAATACAATAAGCAGGATATTGATAATTAACTGTATCGGGAAAACAATTAATAATTACTTCCTGTGCAAGGTTGAAGTTGCTACCACCTGGCGTAAGATAACCGGTGTAAAAATAACCATCATACGAGCCACTCCACCCCCAGTTAAAATGAAAATAACTGCTATCCTGGTAGCCATCACAAACAAATGCATGGCCAGCAACATTAGGAATCGACCAACCGGCATAATACATTGGTATCTTTCTGTCGAGATGAGAAATTAGTAAGCTATCCCAGTTTAAATTTGTACTGTCGCGATAAACATATTGCGTTTCGGGTGAATATTTAAAAAACGTACGAAGCGCATAGGCGGCCTTATGGTTATACATACCTGAACCATTAGGGCCGTATACTAAATCGCACGACACACCTAAATGATATAATATCTGTGCAGTAGCCAAACTATTTGTTGTAAGGTTAACGGGCATTTCATTCCAGTTATAATTTGAATTTCCGAAATCAGCACTTAATTCTCCATATGGCGGACACTGATATGAGTAAGAGCCTGTTCCTGTTTGCGGAAATCTGAAATAATTACAAACCTGCCCCATGGTAGTAGGAACACAACCGGCATAACAATGACCTCCCGGGCCCCCCGGATCAGAAGGGCACATTTCATTATAATATAAACCCTGGTCCCAGGTTGTAGTTAAAAGTGGTTCAATACTTCTGCTGTTATTGTTTCTTAACAAGTTATGTGGTACATCAGTTAAATAATATGACCAAAGTTTATTTACATCAGAATTTGGCTGTAAATCTTCAGTTAGTGCATAGTAAATATGATTATTGTATTGCGAAATCCATGATAAAAAGTTTGCAGGAGGATTTAGCTGACTATAACTACCTGCAAACGAATATGCAAGAACCGGCATAATAGCATCTGAAGCACTTACAGCAACCCACCCCCCTTTTAAAAAATTAATAAAATAGATTACATTTTTTGCTTTAATATTTATTGGAAACACATTATCAATAAATTTATCAGTATAGTCCAGCCGCATGCTTTGATTATTCCTTTTAAAATAAAAATTATGTGCAACCAATCTTGCCTTATCAGCAGTTACTTCTTTAGCTAGTACTTGAGGTAGCATAATCAGTATGGCAAATGATACCAGTGTAATTCTTTTAATCATCATTACAGATTTTCGGTTTAATTAATAAATTCAAAGGTATTTATTTTTTAAATATCACTTTGTGTTTGCAATTACCTTCAATACATTTGCACGATATTTTCGCAGAGTATGATTAAACAGGTTTCCTTTTTATTTTCTTTTCTATTGGTGTTTGCAGGTTATTCACAGGAGTATTTTGAATCGAATGCAATAGTTAGGGAAAAAATTAACTACAGTAAACTATCTGAAAATGGATTCGGTAAAGAAATATTTTCCATGCTTGGTTACAAAAACAACATTGATATCCGCCAAATATCATTAGACGCTAAAGCACGGATAATGATAAGGATATCACTTGATACAGATAACAACTTATCAGCAAAAATTAGTATGACAGGAGTAAGCCTTGAGGGAAATTTGACATTAAGGGATTTTAATGTGGATTCCATGTTATGGCCATCTGGGTTTAATGCCAATTTAACATTATATAATGGAAGGCATAAGCGGGATATTATAGCTATATCAGGCTCTACCACGGGCAAAACCTTAACAATAGATCTAACCGATTATCTTTCATCTAATATCGGAGATGTAAGCGCATCCATTTCTGATTTACAGTTTTATTATGATGAGATACAGTTTCAGAAACTTCAGAATCTTACTAAAAATATTGATTATTATTATTCCTATGGAAAACTATTGGATGATCTTATAAATGAAAATAATAAACACATTGTTACTAATAATCAAACTGTTGAGAAAATATTTATTGGTAAAATTGAAATTAACAGAGTTGATAACTACATCAGCGGCCATAATTTCACGACAAGTCTAAATCTGGAAAACTTTGATCCGATAGGCTTATTAAAATTAAATAAGAAGCTCCAGCGGTTATCAAATCGGGCAACTACTCTCTTTAGTCAACAAATTTCGAGTATTGGGCATGAGAGATTAAACCCAATGGATTTTTGCAGCTATTACTGCGAACTGTCATCACAGCACCTAAAAAAAGCTAAGCTATTACAGCCTGCCGATGCATCTGCATATGAAGAGTTTGCCAAAATTGACACGAATGAAAATGCCAAAGAAAATCTAAGATTAGTAACTGAATTTTACAATAGCACAAATTCAATTGAATCAAGAAGGCTAACTCAGTGCATTTTTGATGAATTTGTTAATATAGCTAATGAACTTAGTGCTGATGATAATTTTACAGATGCCTTATTGATTCTTAACAATTCTCTTAAAATCCATAATTGGTTTAATGCAGTTATAACTCCCGAATACTATTCAGCAGTATTAATAGCATTAGATGGTGTAGCATCATCATATCTTAGTGTTGGTAATGTTGCCTTTAGGGCAAATAATATAGAATTAGCTTCAATATATTTTAATAAAGCCGATGATGTATTTGATGCAAACTTAAATATAATTGCTGATGTAAATTTACCCGATTCTACGTTTAACAGTTATTTAAAATTGCAGTATGAAATCGCATTGCAATATATTGACGCTGGAGAATTTGAAAACGCTTTAGTGCGACTCGACGCCGGAACAAGAATTTGCACAAAGCTCAATAACTCATCGCAATGTACATTGATTGAAACAGCTTTAGCTTCTGCACATCGCGGAAAATTAAACTTAAAATTAAATAAACTTGAAGAGCTTATTGGAGAAGGGCAATTTCCTGACGCTTACCAGCAATTTTTATCAGCAACACGGTATTTATCAGATAATTCTTCCTATTTGGGAAGTAAGAATAGTAGGTTTGATAAGCTATCATATTCATTATTTCTGGAATTTTTGCAACGCGGTGAAATTCTCATCGATGCCAAACAACCTGAAATGGCGTTGGATAACTTACTAAATGCCAAATCTATACAGCAACACTTGAGTGGAGATTTAATTGAATTAGATAGATTAATTAAGCTAGCCGCTGAACCTGAAATAATTAAATTAATTGATCAGGGAAAGTATCATACATGGGCTAATAGAATGTTTGAAGCCGAAAACATATATGATGATGCGGCCAGACTTAATGAGGAATATTTTTCCAATAACAATAACAAAATTAACCTGGCAATAGAAGAGCTTAATGATCAAATGGTATCACGCACGTGCTTATCCCATAAAATTAAATATTCTGATGCAATAAAGAAAATACATATTGCTGTTAAAAACAAGCAGTTCAATAGGATAAGCGTACTATTAAATGAAGCTGAATTGCTCGTGGTTACTTATCCCGAATGTAATATATCGGACACAGAAGTTCAGGAACTAATTAATCAGTATAGTAGCGTATTGTATTTTTATAAGCAATACAATAACATATCTGAAAAGCTGTTTAATAAAGGATATTTGGATGTAATCGACCAGTATATCAGTTTGATAGACTACTATAATTATCACGATCTTTTTCACTACGACATTTATTTTCCCAGCCTTATTGCCTTTATCACCAACCAAAAATTACCACAATTAACAGTAGTAACAGCAATACACTATCTTAATAATGACAAACCTGATATCGGTTTTCAATATGTTAAAATTTTCAAAGATCAGGGAGGCCTTGCAAAAAGCATAAAAGGCGTTACAATCGATATTGCAAAACAGTTTGCAGATCGCGATAATGAATTGCAAAAACCTGTAAATGAAGCATTACAGGAATATACTCTAGGGGATAGATGGTATAATAATTTCAAAATAGCGTATTTAAAAAACCGTATTTTAAATAATGTCCGTTAAGATAAAATCTGTTATTTTAGCTATTAAATATAAATCACAAACTATGAATAAAAAATTATTATTAATCAGTAATTCAACCATGGCCGGAGAAGCGTATCTGGCATGGCCTCAAAAGTATATTAAAGATTTTCTTATTGCCGAAAATGTTAAAAAAGTAACCTTTGTACCTTACGCAGGAGTTGGGTTATCGGAGGAAAGCCTTGAAGCTTCATACGATGTTTACACATCAAGAGTTAGTGAAGTTTTTGGTTCACTAGGCTTTGAAATAGTATCTGTACATAATTCTGCTGATCCTGTAAAGTTAATTAATGAATCTGAAGCAATAGCTGTTGGCGGTGGTAATACTTTTCACATTGTAGCCGAAATGCAAAAAACCGGAATTATGGATGCTATTAAAAACAGTACTGAATCGGGAATACCATATATGGGATGGAGTGCCGGATCGAATGTTGCATGTCCATCGTTAATGACAACCAATGATATGCCAATTATTGAACCAACGAGTTTTAAATGCATGGGAGTAATACCTTTCCAAATCAATCCGCATTATTTAGATGCAAATCCAGAGGGTCATGGTGGAGAAACACGTCAGCAGCGTATTGAAGAGTTTCTTGTTGTGAACAGAAAAGTTAAGGTACTGGGGTTACGCGAAGCCAGTCTTCTATATGTTAACGGCGCCTCAATGAAATTACTTGGCAACCGTAATGCAAGATTATTTCAGTTTGGAGAAGAACCGGCAGAATATGAGTCAGGGTCGGATTTGAGTTTTCTGCTAGGATAATAATCTGGCACAAAATAAATTACTATGTGGTCAGTCAGTTTTGTAATTGCTATAAATGGGTGGTTATTTGCAATATGCTTGCTATAAAGCTCCGGAGTTGTTATCTTTGCAAGAAAATTTATCATTATGAAACCTACAGCTAAACTAATCCTGGTAAGCATGCTGTCAATGCTATTTATGTTTTCCAATGCACAGGAAGATATTAAAATGACAACTAAAAATCAGCGCAAAGCAGAAAAAGAGATAAAGAAAA
The DNA here is from genome assembly GCA_014382445.1 of Bacteroidota bacterium. GTDB lineage: Bacteria > Bacteroidota > Bacteroidia > Bacteroidales > F082. Next base: position 93,783 of record JACNJS010000091.1, on the reverse strand, counting down.
AAGAGAAAGAAGAGAAGGAGGCTGCTGACTGGCTGGTTTATCAAAAACTTGCACAAGACCGTCAATTTGTTGCTCAAATTGAAAAGATTAATGCGGTACCTGTATCCCGCCGGCTTAATTTTTTATTGGTGGACGGTGAGCGTGCTGTAATACAGTTTGAAACACATACTTATTTGTCGGAAAACGGGCTTGGAGGAAGGACAATAGATGGCACCATCGTTAATTATAAGTATACACCTCCAAAAAATGATAAAAGTTCAATTTTCATCAATTACGATGTTTCTTCAAAATTTATGTCAGGAATTATTAATGTCAGTATTACTGTTACAAAAAGTGGCTCATCAACAATAAGTATTGGCTCAGCTTCATTTATATACGGCCACTTTTGGCCAATCGAAGATTCGAATATCAATATTGGAGTTGATATGAGAAATTAATTCTTTCTTTTCAATTGAGAAACAATAACTCCTGTTAGCATTAACACTGCACCCATTGTTTCAATATTCGTTAATTTTTCACTCAATATCAACCACCCTCCTATCGCTGCGAACACTGATTCAGTACTTAGGATAATAGCTGCATGTGAGGGTTTTGCTTTTTGTTGTGCTATCAATTGTAGTGTAAATGCTAACCCTACCGACATTATTCCTCCATATAAAATTGGAATAAGGGCATCAAAGATATTTTGGAGTCCATAAATTTCTGTAAAAAATGAAATAACAAGACTTAATATTCCAGTTAAAGCAAACTGAATGGCTGCCAGCTTTATAACGTTAACTCTTACCGCGTAATAGCTTGCCAATAATACCTGAATTGCCCAAAAAAAGGCACTTCCGAAAACCAGAACGTCACCGATTACCAAAGTTAACCCTTCACTAACAGATAGAAAATACAATCCCGCTAAAGCTATTATTGCACCTATCCAGGTTCGAATATTTATTTTTTGTTTAACAACCAAACCGAGTACGGGAACAAGAATTACATACATACTTGTTATAAAACCTGCGTTGCCTGCTGTTGTATAAACTATACCGATTTGTTGTATTGAAGCAGCAATAAATAACACAAGGCCGCTTATTAACCCAGCTTTCCAGAGTTCATTACTGCCATTAAGAACTTTGCCAGCTATTTGAATTTTTTTTTCAAAAAATAAAATAACAGGAATTAATGCAAGGGCACCAAGTATAAACCTTATACCATTAAATGCCATCGGTCCAATACTTTCCATTCCTGCCTTTTGAGCAACGAATGCAAATCCCCATACTATTGCAGCAAGTACAAGTAATAATTCTGCACCAAATCCTGAGTGGCCATTTTTTTTCTTCATCTCGTATAATTAAATATCAAATTAAAGAAAAAAAACTGAATTACTCCAAGTTTAATAATGTGAGTAATGAAGAAAGCCACATTTTATTAATTTTGCCGTAGGAGGGTTGCCAGAGCGGTCGAATGGGGCGGTCTCGAAAACCGTTGTCCGCGCAAGCGGACCAAGGGTTCGAATCCCTTACCCTCCGCAAAATGAAACCCTCAACGACAGTTGGGGATTTTGTTTTTTAGGGAGAAATCAAATTTGTTTGGATTTCGACATAAAAAACAAAACCCTAAATCCTCGACAGAGGATTGGGTTTCTATGCTTGCTAGGTAACCCCCCTGTTGGGATCAATACAATTAATCCCTTACCCTCCGCAACATGCTTACAGGCAAGAAGGAAACCTACAACGAAAGTTGTGGGTTTTTGCTTTCTTTAGCATGGTAAACATATTTACTCAACCTACGAAATGTATAGCATTCAGGCATTAACACGTTAAAACGACAACACTATAAATCCAGGAATTTTCATTGTATCTTTTTACAAAATTAGTTTACTAATTAATTGATAGTTACACGTATTTTTGTACTTTTGCAGCCAATTTTTTGAGAGACTAGTTTATAATGATTAATATAACATTACCCGATAATTCTGTTAAACAATATAATGATGGCATTACTGCTCTCAAAATAGCGTATGATATTAGCGAAGGTCTTGCACGTAACGTATTGGCTGCTAAAGTAAACGGAGAGGTTTGGGATGCTACACGACCAATTAATAATGATATTTCACTACAACTACTAACATGGAATGATAATGATGGAAAGGCTGCTATGTGGCATTCTTCAGCACATTTAATGGCAGAAGCTATTGAAATACTTTATCCGGGTGTTAAATTTGGTATTGGTCCTGATATCGAAAATGGTTTCTATTATGATATAGATTTTCTTGACTACGATATTTCAGAAAAGGATCTTGAAAAGATAGAAAGGAAAATGCAGGAATTAGCACGTGAAAAACAGGAATTTGTGAGGCGGGAAGTATCCAAAGCTGAGGCTCTGAGGTTTTTTAGCAATAAAGGTGATGAATATAAGATAGAGCTTATAAGTGAGCTTGAAGACGGAGAAATATCGTTATACCAAAGCGGTGGTTTTACCGACTTATGTCGTGGCCCACATATTCCAAATACAGGAGTTATCAAGGCCATTAAACTAACAAAAGTGGCTGGTGCCTATTGGCGTGGTGATGAATCAAGAAAACAACTTACCAGAATATACGGTATTACGTTCCCCAAGAAAAAGGAACTGGATGAGTACCTTATTTTGCTTGATGAAGCAAAAAAGCGCGATCATAGACTTTTGGGGAAGGAGCTTGATTTATTTGCATTTTCAAACAAAGTAGGCCTTGGTCTTCCATTATGGTTACCAAAAGGAGCCGAATTGCGGGAAAGATTAGAGCAATTCCTTAAAACAGTTCAAAAAGACGCAGGCTATAAACCAGTCATATCTCCTCATATTGGTAATGTGAATTTGTATAAAATTTCAGGCCATTATCAGAAATACGGTGAAGAATCATTTAAACCAATTTCAACCCCTGTTGCCGGTGAAGAATTTTTTCTGAAACCAATGAACTGCCCACATCACTGCGAAATATATAACGCAAGGCCTCATTCGTACAAGGAATTGCCAATAAGATATGCTGAATTTGGAACTGTTTACAGATATGAACAAAGTGGTGAATTGCATGGATTAACAAGGGTTCGTGGTTTTACGCAGGATGATGCACATATTTTTTGTACACCCGACCAATTAAAACAAGAGTTTAATAACGTAATTGACATAATTGAACGTATTTTTACTGCTCTCGACTTTAAGGATGTGATTATTCAAATATCCCTCAGAGATTCTAACAACAAAGATAAATACATTGGATGTGATGAAAATTGGCAAAAGTCAGAGGCAGCAATAATTGAAGTTGCAGAAGAAAGGAAACTTAACGCAATAGTTGAATTTGGCGAAGCAGCTTTTTACGGACCTAAAATGGATTTTATTGTTAAAGATGCAATTGGCAGAAAATGGCAATTAGGTACAATTCAGGTTGATTACAATTTACCTGAAAGGTTTGATCTAACATACATTGGTGCTGATAATGGAAAGCACCGACCTGTTATGATTCACCGCGCACCTTTTGGTTCAATGGAAAGATTTGTAGCCGTTCTAATCGAGCATTGCGGCGGTAATTTCCCTTTATGGCTTACTCCCGACCAGGTTATTATTCTGCCTATTAGCGAAAAATACAACGATTACGGAAAAAATGTACTAAATTCGCTCGGTAAAAATGGGATTCGTGGAATTATTGATACACGAAGTGAAAAAACCGGTAGAAAAATTAGAGATGCCGAATTAAAAAAGATACCCTTTATGTTTATTGTGGGAGAAAAGGAAGAAAGTGATGGAACAGTAGCCGTAAGAAAACATGGAGAGGGTGATTTAGGAACATTTGGTATCCAGGAAATCTCAGATATCATAAACTCAGAAGTTGAGAAATTGATGAATTTAAAGTAATTATTAACTAATATAGGAGGACACAACAATAGCACAATTTAGAGGTAAAAGAGGACCACGTAAACCTTTTGTAAAAAAGGAAGATCCTAACAGAATAAACAAGTATATTACTGCTCCAGTTGTAAGATTAGTGGGCGAGAATATTGAAACCGGCATATTTCAATTGAGAGATGCTCTTAATTTAGCGGAAGAACAAGATCTGGATCTTGTAGAAATTTCACCATCGGCTAACCCTCCGGTTTGCAAGGTTATAGACTATAAAAAGTTTCTTTATGAGCAAAAAAAGAAACAAAAAGAAATTAAATCTAAATCTGCTAAAATTGTTGTAAAAGAGATAAGGTTGGGTCCTAATACAGATGATCATGACTTTAATTTTAAATTAAAGCACGCTATTAAATTCTTAGAGGATGGCGCTAAAGTTAAGGTTGACGTATTTTTTAAAGGGCGTTCAATAATTTATAAAGACAAAGGCGAGTATATACTTCTGAGATTTGCACAAGAGTTAGAAGAATACGGTAAAGTAGAACGATTACCTAAACTAGAAGGTAAAAGAATGATAATGATTATCGCATCAAAAAAATAATATTTCAATAATAACTAATAATTAAATTTTAAGTAATGCCAAAAATGAAAACAAAATCCAGTGCTAAGAAAAGATTTGTTCTTACCGGCTCTGGTAAAATTAAAAGAAAGCATGCTTACAAAAGTCACATTCTGACTAAAAAGTCTAAGAAGCGCAAACGTAACTTAACTTACTTTGCTATTATAGACAAAGCAGATGAGAAAAATATCAGAATGTTGATTCGTAGCTAAACCTAATGTTTAACGTTTGTCATAGCTCGCAAAGTCTTCTGTTAGAAGCGCTATGATGATAAAAAAAAATAATTAAAATGCCAAGATCAGTAAACGCCGTTGCTTCAAAAGCACACAGAAAAAAGATCATGAAAGAGACCAAAGGACAATTTGGTCGGAGAAAAAATGTTTGGACGGTTGCTAAAAATGCATACGAAAAAGGCCAGGTATATGCCTACCGCGACAGACGAGTTAAAAAACGTAATTTCAGAGCATTATGGATACAAAGAATTAATGCTGCTGCCCGACTTTACGATATGTCATATTCAGTGTTTATGGGCAAATTACATGCTAAAAACATCGAAATAAGCAGGAAAGTACTAGCTGATTTAGCTATGAATAATCCTGAAGCTTTTAAAGCAATTGTAAAAGCCGTAAAATAATATGATAATGCAATAAATAAAAACTCCGGTCTGGAAACAGGTCGGAGTTTTTTTTTATGTATTTTATAAAATCAGCTAAGTTTTAAATTGTGATAAGAATTTCACAAGCAATATCATTACTCCAACCCAAATTTCTTCATTCTTCTGTCGAGTGCCTGCCATGTTACATTTAATAGGGTTGCAGCTTTCGATTTATTATTGCCTGTGCTTATTAATGCCTTTTGAATTAATTTCTTTTCATGAAACTCCAAATCTAGATTATCGTAATTCTGTTGTACAAAATTGGAAGTTTCTGCACTTTGATGAGAAATCTCAGGAACTGAAATTTGTGAGAATGAAATGTGTTCAGGCAGAATAGTATCTCCATCACACAAAATTACGGCCCTTTCAATAATGTTTTTTAACTCCCGGATATTACCCGGAAAGTCATAATCGGTAATCGCGTTAATAACTGCCGGATCCGAAAATTGTATACTTTTCTCCATTTGAATACTGTATTGCCTTAAATAATAGTCAAATAGTAATCGGATATCTTCTTTTCTTTCACGTAAAGAAGGGATATTAATTACAAAAACACTTAACCGATGAAATAAATCCTGGCGGAATTTATTTTCTGAAGCCAAATCCTCAAGTTTAGTATTCGATGCCGTAATTACTCTTACATCCACTTGCTTACTAGTTCTTGAACCAACTTTACTTACAACTCTTTCTTCAAGTACCCTGAGTAATTTTGCTTGTTGCCCTAATGGCATATCACTAATTTCATCAAGAAACAATGTTCCACCATCAGCGATCTCAAACCATCCTGCTTTATCCTCTAAGGCACCGGTAAATGAACCTTTTTTATGACCAAAAAATTCACTTTCGAACAAGCTTTCAGGGATTGCAGAACAATTAACCGAGTAAAACATATTATTACTTCGCTTGCTTAATTGATGAATGCCATTAGCAACAAGCTCTTTACCGGTACCGCTTTCACCAAGTATCAAGACAGAAGTATTTTCGGATTTAGCAACCTTACTCATCATTCTAATAAGGTGTTTCATAGCTTCACTATTACCGAGAAGCTGTGTGCCAATATTATTTAATATTTTTTTTGATAGTTTGTCAACATTCTTCTGCGCAGTTTTAAGCTTTTTGTTAAGCTCCATATACCTCTGCGTGCGCATAATTGCATTATTGATATCAAACAGCCTGAATGGTTTTGCAAAATAGTCGGTAGCACCGCTTCTCATAGCTTGTATTACCGTATCCATGTCACCATGCCCACTTATCATTATAACTTCAATTTCGGGATACTCGGCTTTAATTTTTACCAAAACTTGCAACCCATCCATTTCGGGAAGCTTTATATCAAGTATTACAATGTTTATATCGTGTAAGCTCAATAAATTAAAAGCTATGGATGGTGCTCCAGCTTTAAAGACATTGAATTTTTTTGCTATTAAAAACTCAGCTATCTCATCAACTACGCGTGGTTCATCATCTACAATCAATATATTTATCTTCTTGATCATGTATTCTGCATATTTGGAAGTTTAATCTCAACTCGGGTATATTTACCTTCTTCACTATCAATATCTATAACACCTTTCATCTCAGAAATTATTCCGTACGAAATCGACAATCCTAAACCTGTACCTTTTTCTTCACTTTTTGTAGTAAAAAACGGGTTAAATATTTTCGAGATAATATCTTTATTAATTCCGGTGCCGTTGTCGGTAATAATAATTTTTACTTCCGAATTATTTTTATTTAAATCAATTGTAATCTTCTTAGCAAATTTACCTGATTCAAACTGCTTCGCTTTTTCATCAACAGCTTGCTTTGCATTCGATAGTATGTTAAGAATGACCTGCTCTAACCGATATTGGTTTCCTAACACATCAATTTCATCATTGGGTATATTTACTACTAATTCAACATCATGACCCATAAACTGCTTACTAACAAGAGATAGTGCGTTAACAACTACATCATTTACAGAAATTATTTCTATTATTGAATTATCCTGATCTCTTGAAAACAATCTTACGTGCTCTATTATCTTTTGTATTCTGTCAATATCTTTGAAAAGCACGTTTACTTTTTTCCTGAGATAATTATTATCAACGCTGTCATTATGGGTATTTAAAAGAATATTTTCGAGTCCCATTGAGATACCCCCTAAAGGTTGGTTAATCTCATGTGCCAAACCTGCAGATAGTTCCCCGATTGATTCGAGCTTCGATTTTTGAACCAACAACTGCTGTTGAGCATTAACCCTGCTAATTTCCTCACTGATACGTTTTTCAAGGTTTCTGTTTAACTCATTCAATTCTTTTTCAGCTTTTTTTTGTTTTGTGATATCAGAAACAAAAACAAGGTTTGCTGGTTCATTATTCCAGGATATAGTAGTTGCTTTTAATTCTATCCAAATTCCATTATTCACTTGAACCTGCATTTCACTTTTATAATCTTTACTATTTTTCTCATTATTTTCAAAATAGTTTTTTATTTCAGAAGTGAACTCAGGCTTAACAAGTGTAGAAAAACTTTTGCCAATGACTTTTCGAGGTTGTAAACCTATAATTTCTATCATTTTAGGATTTACCATCGATATAATATTATTCATTATCAACAATATTCCATCATTAGCATTTTCATAGATAAGTCTGTATTTTTCCTCGCTATCGCGAAGCATGCTTTGAGCAATAGTTCGCTCAGCTACTTCCTGCTCAAGGTCTTTAGTACGGTCCCAAACACGCTCTTCCAGCGAAGCGTTTAATCTGATCATTTCCTCTTCAACATCCCTTCTGTAAATAGCACCTCCAAGGTTAAAAGCAAGCAATTCCAACGCGCTAATTTCTGCATCTGACCAAATCCTGAAACTTAAACAATCATCAAAACCAATAAAACCCCACCAACTATCTTTAACAAAAATTGGTATTGCAAGCAGTGATCGAATATCCTGTTCTTTTAAAACGGTTTTTGTAGGTTCTTCAAAATCATCTATAATACCTATTACATTTTGATAATTACTCATTCTGGTAGCCCAGGATTTAAATACAGGGTCGTTTATTGGGATGTTTTGCAGATCCTCATTGTTTATTTGCGGAATAATTCCATCGGCAGCCCATTCGTAAATATGGTTTATGGTCTGCTTCCCCTTTATATTATTTAATTTAAAAATGTAAACTCTTGAAACATCAGTCCTCTCTCCAATTAGCTTAAGAACATCAACTACAGTTTTATCGTTAACTCCTTTTCTAAAAAATGCTGCCGTAGCCTGTGATAAGGCTCGCAATATGCCTTCACTCCTGTCGAGCTCATTCTCTGCTGCTTGTCTTTTTATTGCCTCTTCTTCCAACTTCTTTTCAAGAAGAATATCATTTGCCTGTTCACTAATAATATTTAGCAGGTGATCCGTATCAACAGGCTTTACAAGAAAACCTTTAACATCAGTTTCAATGGCATTTAAAAAAAATCGCGATTCACCATAAGCCGACATTATAATAATCCGCATTGATTTATCAATCTTCCTGATTTTTTTTATCATGTCAAGCCCGTTCATAATGGGCATCTTGATATCGGTAAGTATAAGGTCGGGTTTATTTCTTAGGTAACTATTATATCCATCCTCGCCATTAACAGCTACATATAATCTTGAAACGTGGTTAGACAATATTTTTTTATAGATATTCCGTATAACTAAATCATCCTCAACTAATAACATCGAAATATCGAGCTTTTCCATTTAATCGGAATTTAACTATTTAAATTTTGTTTCACCTGCCGGTATAGCTATTTCCAAATGATTTTCAGGTGGTACAACCGGACATGACCACCTCTCATAATATGCACAGTAAGGGTTATATGCTTCATTGAAATCTAAAAGAACAATGTTTGTATCCGGAATGGGAATATCAATATATCTTCCAGCCATGTATGTAGTACCTGTGTTGGTTAAGTCTTTAAAAGGGATAAACAAAGTGCCTCCATACACCGAATCATTCTTATAATCCATATTTTGAAATGCTGTTAATCTACAATTTGTGTCATTTATTATAAAGTCAATAAAACCATAAGTACGGTACGTTGGAGTTCGTTTTGTGGTAGTTTTCATACTGAAAACAGGTGCTGTCGTATCCACAACAAATTGTGCTTTAATTCTGTAATCTATATTTGGAGCAAAGTAATTAAAACCCTGAAAGGCTTCTCTCTCCTTCGTGTTAAATGGTGAAGAAGTTGAATCAGAAAATTTAAGATACTTCTCTTCACGGCTATAGTATATTTTGTCGGTATATCTTCCTTCTTCGATTTTTTTTACAGACATAAAATAATCCGGATGAAAAAACATCGATACATAAAGCGTGGCAACAAATTCGTTACTAATATTTCTAAATCCTTTACTACTTTTCCACCAATGGTTGGGAGCGAATGAGCGATCTCTGTGAGCAATAATTCCTATTTCATAATCTGAACCAAAGGCCTTTTTAAACATCATCTTGCTTCGGCGTGCATGTACACCAACTGAATAAATGTTAAAATTCTTTGGCCAGCTCTTATTTTCATCGAAAAGTATCCTCGAAGCAACGGCCGTGTTGTATGTCCTATCGATTAGAATATTTGTAGGAATATCAGCTACATATGCTGTATCAAAGTATCCATAATGTTTAAGTGCCGGAATTGTAGCCTGAGCTGTACTTTTAAAGGGTGAGATAAATTCATAATTAACAATGGGTATGCCAGTTACAATTAACCTCTCGTAGCCGTTTTGATTGTAATATGCCAAAGCATCCTTAACAACATAAGTAGGAACTGAGCCCTCCAGCACAAGTGTTTTTGAATTAACTGGCTTATTAACGGCCAAAAAATAATAAATACCGACAAGCGATAGCCTGAAAATGACTGCTAATGTTATTAAAATTACAATCCATCCCAGCCAGGTAGGACGTATGCATTGTTTCTTTTTTACCAGATTAAATTTAATTTGCGACATTTATTTCAACGCAGGTTATTAATTCAACGTCAAAAATAAGAAAATATGTTAGAGAATTTCAATAGGTAATTAGAATTCAAAATTAATATCACTTAACTTTAGTTTCTAAAGTTCATGTACAACAATGCCTGAGCGTAATTTTGGTTCAAACCATGTTGTTTTTGGGGGCATTATCTGGCCGCTATCTGCGATATCAATAAGCTGTTTCATGCTAACGGGATATAGTGCAAATGCTACCTTCATATCTCCACTGTCAACTCTTAGTTTTAATTCTTCCAGACCTCGGATACCTCCAACAAAATCAATGCGTTTTGAACGACGCAGGTCATTAATATCCAATAAAGGAGCAAGTACCTGCTTAGTTAAAATAGTTACATCCAAAATTCCAATTGGATCATTATCATCATAGGTTCCAAGGTTAGCGGTAAGTGAATACCAACTACCGTCAAGATACATAGAGAAGTTATGTAAAGCTGCTGGTTTATATATTTTAACACCCTTATCTTCAATACTAAAAGCAAATTCCAACTTTTTCAAAAATTCAGGTACCGAATAATCATTTAAATCTTTCACTACACGGTTATAGTCAATAATAGTAAGCTGGTTATCAGGAAAGTGTACTGCCAGAAAAAAGTTGTATTCTTCATCTCCAGTATGGTTAGGATTTTGGGATTTTTTCTCATTTCCTACTAAAGCGGCAGCGGCAGTACGGTGATGTCCGTCGGCAACATAAGTTGAAGGCAATTCCTCAAAAAGTGCTATTATTCTGGCAATTTTTAATTTATCTCTAACAACCCAAAAATGGTGGCCTACCCCATCATCTGCAGTAAAATCATAATCTGCTTTATTGGACTCTACATAATCCGCAACAATTTGATCAATTTCTGCATCAGCAGGGTATGAAAAGAAAACGGGTTCCATATTGGCATTTGTAATACGTACATGCTTCATCCTGTCTTCTTCCTTATCAGGTCGCGTAAGCTCGTGCTTTTTAATTACGTTGTTCATGTAATCATCAACACTGGCACAACCTACAATACCATATTGAGTTTTGCCGAACATTGTTTGTGCATAGATATACAAATATTCCTCCTCATCCTTTACTAACCACCCGTTACTCTTAAACTTTTCGAAGTTCTCTTTTGCTTTATCGTAAACTTCCTGACTATATAAATTTACGGTTTCATCAAGATCAATTTCAGGCTTAATAATATGCAAAAGCGAATAAGGGTTGCTACTTGCTTCAGCACGCGCTTCTGATGAGTTAAGTACGTCATATGGACGTGATGCCAAATCAACTACTATATTTTGTGGCGGGCGATATCCTTTAAAAGCTTTAAGTGTAGCCATTTATTCAATAAATTTAATTAAAAACTATTTGCCTTTGTTGACACTGATTAGTGAGCAATTTTCAATCCTCTTCCTCAAGATTGAAATTTATTTCTTCATTACCGTTGTATTTAGATCGTTGAGATGTAGTATCATTATTCTTACCGCTGTACCGATAATTGTTATTATGGTTACCATTGTTACCAGAACCCGTAGAACGCTGAAGTGATGATATAAGTGCTCCAATCATCTTTGTCATTTCCATAAGTTGCTGCCTTGATTCCTCTTCTTGAGTGTCAGAAATATTGTTTTGCTTATATGAAAGAGTAGTAAAAACCAAACATTCCCTAATAGCACTTTTGGCCATCTTTAAATAATGAATAAATTGACTTTTATTTCTGGCCGATCCTTCAGCAATAAAAAATGCAATGTTTCGGGCTGAATCATTGAATCGTAGTACGAATTGCGAATTATCATTATCAGGGAAAAGCATTGTTACATCCTGCAGCCAGTTAGTATAGTCTAATGATTTATGATAGATTCTTAAGTCTTCAAACCTGAAGAAGGCACTGGGTTTTTCAGTTTTTTCTCTTTGATTTTCCATAGAAATTTTAGTTAAATTATATTTTATATTTTAGCAGTTAATATATTAAATGTCAATTCAATAGAATATTTCTATTTAGCAATAAAAGAAACTATCTTTCCAGAGAATTAACCAAATAAAAACTAACTGATTGATTAGTTTGTAGGTGCTAATTAACTTTAAAAGTTGAATCTCCTTTTTCCAGGAAATTTATTATTTGATGGGCCGCTGCTTTTCCGGCGTTAATATTAGCCTCAGCTGTTTGGGCTCCCATTTTCTTTGGTGAAAAGAAACAACGATTTGGATATTTATCGAGAAATATATCCTTATTTGTAGGTGCTATATCAGATACATATTTGAAGGTGCTAAAATCTTCAAATATCTTCAACATATCATCTTCGTTAATTACTTCCTTACGGGCTGTATTTACCAAAACTGCGCCTGGTTTCATTTTCGAAAGCAGATCATAATTTATTGACATGATTGTGTGCTCGTTAGAGGGTATATGAAGGCTAACGTAATCGCATATACTGTATAGCTCTTCAACAGTATCCAGTACAGTTACTTCATCCGCCTCAATCTTTTCTTTTGCAACAAATGGGTCGAAAGCAAAAACTTCCATACCAAAACCCTTTGCAATTTTCGCAACTAGTTTACCAACATTACCATATGCATGGATGCCTAGTTTTTTGCAACAAAGTTCAGTACCTGAGGTACCATTAAAATGATTACGAGCCTGATAAACCATCATTCCAAGCGCGAGTTCGGCAACGGCATTCGAGTTTTGACCGGGTGTATTCATTACAACCACATTATTTTTTGTTGCTGCTTCGAGGTTCACATTATCGAACCCCGCTCCTGCCCTTACTACAATTTTTAAATTCGTGGCAGCGTTCAAAACTTCGGGATTAACATTGTCACTACGTACAATCATTGCTTCTGCATCTTTTACTGCTGCAATAAATTCATCCTGCCCACTGTACTTTTCAAAAAATGTACAATCGTAGCCTGCATCCTCAAAAATGCCTTTTATTTGTTTTACCGCAGTAGCGGCAAATGGTTTTTCAGTTGCGACTAATACTTTTGTCATATCAGTAATATTTAGAGTTTTATTAGAAATTTTTTAAATTATCCGATTAGCTATTTTGTTGTTCAAATTCCTGCATGGTAGCTATTAATGCTTTAACGCTTTCAACAGGAAGTGCATTATAAGTAGATGCACGGAAGCCACCAACAGACCTGTGACCTTTAATACCAATCATGCCTTTTGAGGTTGCGAATTCAAAAAACGCCTTTTCTTTATCTTCATTACCTTTAGTCATAACAAAGCATATATTCATAAGGGAGCGGTCTTCTTCATCCTTTATTGTTGCTTCAAAAAGACTATTCCTGTCGATCTCATTGCAAAGTAATCCGGCTTTATAAACATTAATCTTGTTCATTTCTTCAACACCTCCCTGATCTTTCAACCATCTGAGAGTTTGTAATGCAGCAAATATTGGGAGTACCGGGGGTGTATTAAACATGCTCTCTTTATCGATGTGAGTTTTATAATTTAACATAGTTGGAAGATGATGCGTAACTTTTCCAAGTATGTCATTACGGATGATAACAAAAGTAACACCGGCCGGTGCAAGATTTTTTTGTGCGCCACCGTAAATAATGGCATATTTACTTACATCTAACGGGCGGCTGAAAATATCCGACGACATATCGGCAACCAAAGGCACAGGCGAATCAATATCATACTTTATTTCAGTTCCAAAGATGGTATTGTTCGTTGTAATATGAAAATAATCAGCATCTTCGGGAATTGTATAACCTTTGGGGATGTATGAGAAGTTTTTATCTTCCGAAGAGGCAACAACATCAACTTCCCCGAACATTTTAGCTTCTTTAATTGCTTTTTTCGACCACTCACCTGTATTTAAATAGGCGGCCTTTTTTACAAAAAGATTAAATGGCACCATTGCAAATTGGGTACTGGCACCGCCACCTAAAAACACAACCGAGTAATTATCAGGAATATTTAATAGTTCTTTGAAAAGTTGAGTTGCTTCGTCAACAACAGCAACAAATTCTTTACTTCGATGACTGACTTCCAACACCGATAATCCTGTACCGGCAAAATTAAGTATGGCTTCAGCAGTTTTATTAATAGTGTATTGAGGGAGGATTGATGGTCCTGCGTAAAAATTGTGTTTTTTCATTGCTAATAAATTTTGGTTAAACGAATGGCAAATATAAAATTAATTGTACGTTTTATATGAAAAAATAACTTAGAATCGTTCTATCTTTAACATAGTGAGCGGACGTCTATAAGTCCTGCGGTAACTATAAATTCTCGTTTTCATAAGGCATGGTTGTCGTACAAGTTACAATGATGTCATTTTGAGACCCAACTCCCCCGGAAAAAGGAGCGCACATAGTTTGATGACAAAAATTCTAAATATCAATTTTCAAACCTCAAATAAATCTCAATCCACAATAATTAAATTTCAAACGATACTATAACTTTTTAAATTTTGTGTTTTATAATTTACCTGCCTGCCGGTTTACCTGCCAGAGGCATGGCAAGCTGGTTTGTTATTTGTGTTTTGATTGTTGTTATTTCATTTTAAATCAATTGCATAAAAACTGTATATCATTAATATATGATGGTTTACAAAACGTTGTCGTTGGTAGGTAAGCTTTCCGCCTGGAATGCCTGCTAAAGCTTTGGCAACACAAAGAAGGCGGATTGCGGCGAGAAATCTCCTGAGTTCAAGGTGAGATGAGTGTGGGGATGAACGACAAAAATCACTTTCGTTTTTTCATTTCATTATGAGCGTCCTTTTCCCCGGGAATTATGTATCAAAAGTGACAGGAAAAAGTTCTTAATGTATGCCTACTGTTTCGATAAGAAATTTAAATATAGTTCATCATTATTAATTACTTCAAGCGCCTTGATAATTTCTGTATCAAGAGGAAAAAGCACCTCGAAATAATCACCGCCTTCATAAAGATTGCGGGCAATAAGAGCCTTTAATTGGATCATTAAAAACTCAGTGTTTGGAGAAATTTCATCTTCAGTAAATTCTATATCCTCATTTTTTGCCTTTGTAAGAAATTCGGAAAACTCATCAACACTAAGGTAAAAACCTTCATTGAAAGTATCAAAAGTCGGATATTCATTTTTTAAGGTATTTCGATTGTCGTCAAGGTATTCGTTAACATATCCATTAACAATGCCTTTTCTGATTAATGAAGAATACAAATCATTGTAACGAATGGTATCCAGCGGAATAAAAATATCCGACATTACCCCGCCCCCGCCATACACTGTCCTTCCTGATTTGGTTTTGTATTTCAGTGAATCAGGAAAATGAATACTGTCGGCGTGGAAAGCTTCGCCATGCTCCATTCTCTTTACAAAATCTTTGTAATACTCATCAACGCCATCATCATACGGCTTCTGAATACATCTGCCTGAAGGGGTATAATATCGGGCAACTGTTAAACGAACCACCGAACCATCGGGTAATTGAAACGGTCGCTGAACCAATCCTTTACCAAATGATCTACGACCGATAATAACTCCCCTATCCCAATCCTGGACAGCACCAGCAACTATTTCACTTGCAGATGCTGAGCCCTCATTTATTAGTACAACAAGCTTACCTGTTTCAAATTCACCCATAGTTGTTGCTTGTAATTCCTGGCGATCCTGATGTGTGCCCTGGGTATACACAATTAATTTACCATCTTGCAAAAACTCATCGGTTATACTCATTGCAGTACCCAAATATCCGCCGGAATTACCCCGTAAATCAAAAACCAGGTTCTGCATGCCCTGTTCCTTAAGCATTGTTGCTGCTTCGTTAAATTCGGTTAATGACTCTTTAGCAAACCTGTTTAGTTTAATGTAACCTGTATTTTCATTAAGCATAAAAGCTGCATCCAAACTATTAATAGGTATTTTATCACGAATAATTTCATATTCTATTAGCTTTTTATTCCCCTTTCGATAAATACCTACAACTACCTGGGTACCTTTATTTCCACGCAAATGGTCCATAACCCAGGTATTTGTAATCTGCTTTCCGAATGCATTTTTGCCATCTACTGTAATTATTTTGTCGCCTGCAATAATACCAACATTATCTGATGGTCCGCCGGGAATAGGAGCAATTACAAGTATTGTATCCTTGAAAAGTTGAAATGTTAGACCTACACCTTCAAAGCTCCCTTCGAGTGTTTCATTAGATTTTGATACTTCTTTTTCAGGAATGTAGGCAGAGTGGGGATCAAGTTCCTTCAATGTTAATACAATTGCTTTTTCAGTTAAATCACTTACATTAAGTGTGTCAACATAGTAGTTATTAATAAGATATAGCAGTGTTGAGTATTTTTTTACAGTTTCATCGGCATTTATATTTGTAATATTATTTTGACCGAAGACAACTATAGTAGTTGGTAAAAGAAAGAGGAGTATACTTAATTGAAATGATTTTTTCATCTATTTAAATTTTTGTTTCTGCGCTTCAAAAATATAACAAATTCATAAACATACATAGAAAGCAACGTCAAGAATTACAATCAAAGTATATCTCGTTATTAATTTTAACAAATGATAACAAGATCATACTTCTCAATTTCGTATTTCTAACTCATATATATTATATGAATCGTAACCAAATGAAAAAAATCAATAAAAATAAAATTCAATAGACCAAAAATGTACTTTTGTCGTTTTTATTCTAATATATATAGAAACATACATTTGTGGAACTTATAAATAAAGCAATAAAAACCCTTGCAACACTATTAATTTTAATCCTTTATAATACTGCCCCTGCGCAGGAATTGCTGGGTGTAATACTTGGTAACTACAGAGGAACCTCCGGACTGATGATAAATCCGGCAGGCATGACCACCAACAAAGTTTATCTGGATATTAATCTGGCAACAGCCAATGTTTTTATCAGAAATAATTTTGCATATCTGCCCAAAGAAGATTTTATAATTTGGGATGCACTAAAGAAAGGCTATGAATTTCCAACTTACGGACCATATAATAAGAATGTGATCTATTATCAAAATCAAAACCATAAAAATGCAGCCATAAGTGCGAAAGTTCTTGGACCCTCAGCAATGCTACAGGTTGGTGATCATGCCTTCGGGATAACAACCGGAGTACGTTATTTATTAACGGGCACACGGATTCCATGGGACATAGCAGAGTTAAGTTATAACGGCCTTGATTACGATCCTCTGCATAACATCGAATTTAACGGCAATAACTTCAATATGAATACCAGCGTATGGATGGAAGTGGGGCTGAGCTACGCTTACAATGTACATAAATCTTTCGATCAGCAGCTTACGGTAGGAATCACAATTAAAAAATTATGGGGATATGGAGGTGGATATTTAGATGCGACCAATGCAAACTATTTAGTTGAAAATGATTCAACAATCGATATAATAAACCTAAATGCACATGCAGGTTTTTCTCTGCCTGTCGACTATAATAACAATGATTTTACCGGAGAAACGGCTTCTTTTACAGGAAGTGGTTTTAGTATGGATGTTGGTGCAGTATTTATTAAAAAGAAAAATGTTAATTTGAATGAATGGAGAGGCAAAAAACTTTGTGCTCAAACTTATGAAGAATATATTTATCGGATTGGAGTTTCCATACTAGACATTGGCCGTGTTAAATACGATGAAAATGCTCAATTGCACGACTATAATGATGTATCCAAGTATTGGCCAAGTGTTGATACGCTTGGCTTTTCGAATATAAATGAGATGATGGCAGGTTTTAGTAATGAATTTTACGGCAATCCATCAACTTCGCTGGTTAGTAATACAATAAAAGTTGGGCTGCCGACTGCACTGAGTGTTCAGGCTGATTTTTACCTTAAGGATAATGTTTACATAGGAGGATTTTGGATACATCCGTTAAGAATAAATATGAGTTCATTACGTCGCCCGGCGCAACTGGCAGTTGTTCCAAGGTTCGAAACTAAATATTTTGAGTTGAGCCTGCCGATTTCATTATATGAATATAAATATCCACGAATAGGAATTGCAGCAAGAATATATTTTGTTACTGTGGGAACTGAACGATTAGGAACTTATTTAGGCATGACCGATATGGATGGATTGGATATTTACGCTTCAGTAAAATTAGGTATTAATAAAGGATCATGCAGGAGTAAATTAAGCGACGCTTGTTCAAACACTAATTTTGGCAATAAATATTCAAAGCGGAGAAACAGGTGATAATGTTAATTAGAAATTCAAATAGGTTTATTTCTTTAGCACTTTTACATCAAGAACATCGCGAAGGGCATTTCCAAGAGTCATAAATGCCAGCACTAATATTATTATTGCAATTCCTGGAATTATCGCCAGATATGCAGAATCGAGGATAATAAAGCTATAATACTCTTTAATCATACTTCCCCATGACGGCATAGGAGGCTGAACACCAATACCTAAAAATGACAATCCAGCTTCAATTAGTATAGCAGCCGCAAAATTAGCTGCCGAAATAACAATTACAGGGCTAAGTATATTAGGGATAATGTGTTTCATAATAATTCTGAAATTTGAGAATCCTAACGCAAATCCTGCTTCTACAAACTCTTTTTCGCGCATGCCTAAAATTTGTCCACGTACAACGCGCGCCACCTCAACCCACATGGTTAATCCAACGGCAACAAATATTTGCCAAAAGCCTCTGCCCAGTGCAAATGTTATTGCAATAACAAGTAACAAAGTAGGTATAGACCAAACCACATTTATAAACCACATTATAATATCATCTGTACTCCCCCTGAAAAATCCGGCAAGAGAACCCAATAATATTCCAACAATAAGTGAAATAGCTACTGAAATAAAGCCCACAGATAAACTAACTCTGGAACCAATTATAAGCCGGCTTAATAAATCCCTTCCAAACTGATCGGTGCCAAGAAAATAACGCTGGGTTACAATATTTTCATTCATAATTTTTTGCTGAAGTTCCGCAATCGGCTTGTTTTCGATTTCACCATCTAAGTTTGTAAAATAAACTCTTTTGTTTTTTGACAGAAGGGTATCCCCAACCGGCATTAGTACGTTAGCAATATTAAATGATTCGCTCAAACCGTTACCATCCGGTTCGAAAAGAACAATATTAATGTGATCGTTTAAAAATTCATAATCCGAAATTGGAATTAAACTGTAATTGCTTTTGGCACCAAACAACATTTTTTTAAAAAATGTAGTATGGATAACAGGCTGATTTTTACGAATTTTAAGGAACTCGGCTTTAAAGCCTGGTCGTTGAGTACTAATTTCAAGGATTTGATTATTACACATCGGTGTTGAATCGGGCGTAATAAGGTAGCCTACAATTGCTATCAATAATGCAATTATAATTACACTCAGCGAAACCATTGCTGAAATATTTTTCTTAAATCTCCCCCATGCAAGTTTTGATGGAGATGATCCTGATGTGTATATTTTTTTTGAGAAAATCACAGAAGCCAAAAGTATAAAAACAATCGTAATAAAACTGTGCAAAGAGTTTGGAGTGTATGGTATAAATAAAGCACCCGTTTCTTCATAATTTCTAATTTCTAATTGATCTAATTAGTCATTAAAATAATTAGATCAATTGACAAGAAAATCATGTTTGTAATCCTAAAAATATATTATATTTGCATCCTCAAAAATGGTGGGTGTAGCTCAGTTGGTTAGAGTACTAGATTGTGGTTCTAGGTGTCGCCGGTTCAACTCCGGTCATCCACCCCACTAAAAAAGAAGTTGATTTTTTCGGCTTCTTTTTTTTTTGTTTTAGATTAAGGTAATATGAAGTTATAAAACAATAATTATTCTATATTTTTGATTACTTACCTCCCCTATAAAATTGAAGTTTGAAGAAGAACAGCAATAATTATGATAGTAATTGAAGATATCCCAATTGGAACCCAAACGGGTGCAATCCAGGGACGAGGTATAAGAAAAAGAACATCCATCGTAGTAAAATTAGGTGGCCATTTAGTGAGTATGTATAACGATATATAATAAAATAAATCCCAAAATGCAAATGTCCAGAGAAAGACAACTATCATGTCAAGCCATGTTATTCCAACCAAAAGAGCTAAGCATACAAGCATCACTATTGTAGCCACTTCCCTCGTTTTCTCAATAAAAATGTAATGTTTAGGAATTTTCTTGAGTAAATCACTATTTGATTGTGAGTCAATAATTCCAAGTGCCTTACGTAGATAAATCACAACAACTCCCTCCAGATGAGCCATGGCAATGCCAAAAAGGGCTAATAATAAAAATTTTTCCATCATAAATTTTTTATTAAATGTAACAACTTTATATACACCATTGAACCCCAGCTTACATATATTGGCTGTTTTGGCTGAAATTTATTAGTGTGTTTTTTTAAATTTAATATTTCTTACCCTGTCATTTGTTATTGTAAATTCACAAATTTCATTCTTTTTAGATTTCTTAAACTTAACATTACTAAAATACCATCTATCTCCGCTAAATATATCCCCATTAACATGCGTTAAACTGCATTCACCAACTATACTATTACTTGCAACCAAATTATTTCCACGATGGAATATACTATAATAAATATCCAGTTCTTCACTATAATATGTTCCTTCATAGTTTTTTAGATTCAAACTTTTCACAAGTATATTGTTTATTTTTATACTCACATATTCTTCTCTGTTAATATCAGAATTTGTATTTTCAGATAAAGGAAAGTGATCAACTAAATAAATATCGGCAATTTGTCTTGCCCTATTGAATACCCCACCATAAACAAAATTACTCAGAATTATAGCTCCAAACTTATTTTCAGGAAAATGAATAATTTGGGCTGTATAACCGTAGCCTCCGCCTCCATGCCAATAATAATCCAAACCTTTGTACTTACTATTTACGCGACCGTATACATAAGTATCATTACCATCTTTGTTCATTGGATTACCTTTTTTGCCTAACTTCAATATTAATTCCTTATCGCCTAATTTCGGGTAATCAAAATTGATTAACCAACTACACATATCTTCAACCGTTGAAAAAACATTGCCTGCTCCAACATACCAAACTTTTTTTAACAGTTCCTTTTTGTAATTTCCCCTTTCAAGAGTGTATGACCAGGCAAAATCTGTGACAAAATTATCTGGGTCGTAATAGAATTGTGTATTATTCATCTCCAAAGGTTTGAAGATGTTTTCTGTTATCCATTCAGTATAATCTTTTTTTGTAATCCTCTCAATTACCTCTGCAAGTAAAATATAACCCGTATTACAATATAAGTATTCACTCCCGGGTTGAAAGTTCAACTCCTTTTGCCGGTAAATTATTTTCATAACATCTTCTTCTGAGAAAGGGCCATTGGAGGATTTTCCGGATAGCTCAAGCAAATCAGCTATTTCACGCAAACCACTCGAGTGATTCAATAAATCGAGTAAAGTGATTTTACTACCAAAATCATTCAATTCAGGAATATACTTTCTGACATCATCTGTAACCGATAACATTCCTTTTTCCTCCAACAAAGCAATAGCAAAAGCTGTAAACTGTTTTCCTATTGAGCAAATATTTAATTTTGTTGAAGGATTGATTTTAGTATTTTTTTCAATATCAGAAGAACCAAATCCATTTTTAAATATCACGTTTCCATTGTGTACAATTGCAACTGCTGCACCAGGATTATGGTCCTTATCAAATTCGGCAAATAATTGATTTACCTGTTCCTCTTTCGTATGATTTGTTTTTATATTTTTTTCTAAACCAATATTATAGCTACCAGTTCCTGCAATTGGATTAGTTGGTTTTACAAGAATCTTATACTTACCTGACTGAGCTGTTGTAAACGAAATGAATTCTGGTCCAGTTTTCAACTGATCTATTTCGTGAATTATATTGTTTTGTGGATCAACAATCTTAACATACAGGTCAATTCCCATTTGAAATAAACTTGCGAAAATAAACCTGTTCTTTTCTAGTTCTATAAAAAATGTATCAGCTTGGTTACCTGATATTTCTTTTGTTATTCTTTTATTTGAAAGAATATTATTTTCTATAGATTTATCATTGCATTGTAAGTTAACAATCAATAAAAAAATCATTGAAATAAAGTATAATTTTCTTTTCATGCTTGGAATTTTGTATATCCAATTGAATAAGGTCAATTTAGTTGAAAATTTTCTTATCAGTTTTAGCTACGATTTCTTCAAAAGTAATAATATCCTTATATTGTACAAAATTCAATAAACATTTCAATCATAATTGCCTCATTTTAGTTACTTTTGCACAGGATTTGACAGACTGTTCCATCGTTTCCGCCTATGGCGGAGAAGGAAAGTCGGGACAGCACAGGGCGCCTTACTTCCTAACGGGAAGGGTTCCGCCTCAGGCGGGATACAGCAAGTGCCACAGAAAATAACCGTCCGCCTCAGGCGGATAAGGGTGAAAACGTGAGGTAAGAGCTCACGCAATATGGTGGTAACATCATATTGGGGTAAACCTTAGGGGCTGCAAGATCAAATATACCGGCATTTCCGCTACGGCGGAATAAGGGCTGCCCGTCTGATGCCGGAGGGTAGATTGCTAAAGTTGCATGGTGACATGTAACGCAGATAAATGATGGAATCCATCCGCCTTAGGCGGAGAGGAACAGAATCCCGCTTATAGGTCTGTCGAATCCTATTTTTTTTAAGAAATATATTAAACTTTTCTAAAGTTATATTTCTACGACGTATAACTTTAGAAAAGTTTTAGTTGAAATTTAGTTTTTTTTAAAGAGGTATGCGAATAGACATAATCACCATATTTCCTGAAATGTTTGAAGGGCCTTTCAATCATTCAATAATTCAACGAGCAAAGGATAAGAAATTAGCAGAAATACATCTGCATCAGTTACGCGATTATTCAACCGATAAACATAATAAGGTTGATGACTATGCATTTTCAGGAGGTGCTGGCATGGTTATGATGATTGAACCAATTGTTGCTTGTATTGAATCTCTTCAAAAGGAAAGAGATTATGATGAAATAATCTACACAAGTCCTGATGGTATTATGCTTGATCAACCAGTGGCTAATTCCATGTCGTTACTGGAGAATGTCATTATTCTTTGTGGTCATTATAAAGGAATAGACGAACGGATCAGAGAGCATTTTATAACAAAAGAAATATCCATAGGAAACTACGTGCTTTCGGGTGGTGAACTTGCAGCAGCTGTGATAGTTGACAGTTTGGTCAGATTAATTCCCGGAGTTCTGGGCAATGAAGTTTCCGCATTAAGCGATTCATTTCAGAATAATATGGTTGCCCCACCTGTTTATACCAAGCCACGTAATTTTAGAGGATTGGAAGTTCCTGAGATATTACTTTCGGGTAATGAAAAACTTATTGAGGAATGGAAATATGAACAATCCTTAAAAAGGACAAAAGAGAGAAGACATGACAGTATTTAATTTCTTTTTACCCACTTCAAGAGTCCACGCTTGAAGTTCATATTAATCACACTTAACTCATTACAGCTTCAAATGTCCACACTCCTGTGTACACAAGACCAAGGGAGTTCCGAGGATGGAAAGTACCTGAGATTTTGTTGGCGGGTAAAGAAAAGCTCATTGATAAGTGGAATTACAATCATGCCGTTGAAAGAACCAATAAACGCAGGCCTGATTTTACAGACAAAGTATGAAACGTCAAATTGAGATATTGCTTCACTCAATATGTCCCTGAAAGTATTACTGTGTTTAAGAGTAAAATTATTGACGCTAAATCTTAATCTAAGAAACCTATTCATTAAGGCTCATTCAAAGGTGTTTCCAGCTAATATCTGTTCGGTATAATATGTAAACTTTTATGAGTTTATGATTATAGACGATCTAGTTCTTTAAATCCTAAATAGGATCCAAGAAGTTAAAATCCGTGTCGATATCCAAATCGATGAAACCTCCATCGTCTCTGACATGAACAGTATACTTAATCTCCAACCTTACTTGGCCAGGGTCCCATTGTTTCTTTAAGGCGACCGTTGCATTTAACCATTTTTCTTCTCCGTTTGGATCAATATATGCTGTAATAAAATTGATAAAATCCAATTCATTCTGCATAGTAACTGAATAAGATCCAATTCCATCTTTTTCCATTGATCCATTTGCCAGAGAAAGGTAATCGAACCCTAAATCTTGTCCAGTCTTACCTCTACAATATTGTTTATTATAACTGATCCTGAATCTTGTACCCACATATTGTTCAGTTACGTCTTCCTGATTGTTATTTAAAAAAACAATAGTACCCCATGCATAAATATCAACTGTTTTAGCATCCATTTCTGTTTTCTTACACTCATCCTCACAGGAAGTATAGCAATTCATGGAAGCCATAGCTATAACCATAAATATTTTGAAGAAATTTTTCATTGTTGGTGATTTTTGAGATTAAAACCGCAAAGATAAGGCATAAAAATATTTTGTCAAGGGATACACTTTATTAATAGCATCAATAAATTATTTCTTTATATCTTTATTTAATTGTTTCATTCACCCTGACAGCAAATAATTCAAATCAAAACTTTAGGTGTCCAAACATGAAACCTAATTTTTCTAATATTATTAATTTCTAGCGAGGTCGCTTGAAACATATTTCTTGAAGCATATGGAAATGACCGGTAATTTCCTAGAAAATGTCAAGTCAAATTTGATAAAACATCAAGTGAAAAAATATAAATTGTCAAGTGATATTTTTGACTCTTGACTAATCCTGCTTCAAGGGTCCACTCTTGAAGCTTTATAACTTTTAATTTGTGATTTTCAAGCGTGGACGCGTGAAACGTTCCCTCTGTAAAACCAGGAATAAAAGAAAAAGGCTATCCATAATGTGAACAGCCTTTCATTATTGACATTTTTTCTGATTATTTGAGAACTTCCGCCATCTTCTTACCAATATCGGCAGGTGAGTCTACAACATAGATACCACATTCACGAAGTATTTCTTTCTTTGCTTCGGCAGTATCCGCTTTGCCACCAATAATTGCACCGGCATGGCCCATCGTCCTACCTTTAGGAGCAGTCGCTCCGGCAATAAAACTTACAACGGGTTTAGTCCCGTGTTCTTTTATCCAATAGGCAGCATCAGCTTCCATATTACCGCCAATTTCACCAATCATAACAATACCCTTTGTTTCAGGATCATTCATAAAAAGCTCTACAGCGTCTTTTGTGGTTGTTCCAATAATTGGGTCACCGCCAATACCGAGTGCGGTTGTTTGTCCCAATCCAATTTTAGTTAACTGATCAACAGCTTCATAAGTTAATGTCCCTGAACGTGAAACAATGCCAACAGACCCTTTTTTATGGATAAAACCAGGCATGATACCAACTTTGGCTTCTCCGGGAGTAATCACACCAGGACAGTTAGGGCCAATTAACCGAGAGTTTCTTCCTTTGAGATACTCTTTAACCTGAACCATATCTTCGGTAGGAATACCCTCAGTAATACAAACTATAACTTTAATGCCAGCCTCGGCAGCCTCCATTATTGCATCGGCAGCAAATGCAGGTGGCACGAATATTATCGAAACATTTGCATCTGCTTTATCAACGGCATCTTTTACAGTGTTAAAAACCGGTTTATTGAGGTGTGATTGTCCACCTTTTCCGGGGGTCACCCCTCCTACTACATTTGTTCCATACTCAATCATCTGACTTGCGTGGAAGGTTCCTTCACTACCTGTAAACCCCTGCACAACTACTTTTGAATCTTTGTTAACCAGCACACTCATATATCACAAAATTTATATACCGAAATAAGAATGGCAAAGGTAATATGTTTTTAAATTGGCTAAAAAAATAAATTACTATTTTTGTTATTTAGCAAAGATTATAAATTATTAAGCTACGGCCATGAAATCAGTAAGTTACAATCAGGATACAATAGTAGCAGTAGCCACTCCGCCGGGGACAGGTGCAATTTCTGTTATTAGATTATCAGGTTCAAAAAGTTTAACTATTTGCTTAAACCTCTTTAAACCAGTAAGTAAACAGCTTACAATCAATAATATTGAGAGCCATAAATTGTACCTTGGTTACTTTGTTGATGGCGATAAATTAATTGATGAAGTATTTATTACATATTTTAAAAGCCCTTTATCATACACTACTGAAGATGTAATTGAGATATCATGTCATGGTTCAGAGTTTATCCAGCAAAAAATAGTTGAGGTTCTTATTAATGCCGGCGCAAGAGCAGCTGAGCCTGGTGAATTTACACTTCGTGCATTTTTAAACGGACGATTAGACCTAAGTCAGGCTGAAGCCGTAGCTGACCTTATCGCATCACAGTCGGCCAGTTCACACCAAATGGCAATGAATCAAATGAGGGGTGGCATCTCTGAAAAGATCTCTTTATTAAGAAAAAAACTTCTTGACTTTGCATCATTGATCGAGCTTGAGCTGGATTTCAGCGAAGAAGATGTAGAGTTCGCAAACAGGGAACAGTTTTTTGCTTTGATTACCGAACTTAAAAACGAATTAAATCTGTTAATTAGCTCGTTTAGCATGGGTAATGTAATAAAACAAGGTATTCCCGTAGCGATTATTGGAAAACCAAATGTTGGCAAATCAACATTGCTCAATGCAATTTTAAATGAAGAAAAGGCAATAGTAAGCGAAATTCCGGGTACAACACGTGATGCTATTGAAGATACTTACATAATCGGCGGTTACAGATTTAGGTTTATTGATACTGCCGGATTAAGGCAGTCGGACGATATTGTTGAAAACATTGGAATTGAACGTACTTATGATAAAATCAGGCAGGCAACAATTATTCTTTATGTTTGTGATATCAGTAACATTAGCAATGAAAACGTAGCAAAGGTTCTGGAAGAGTTTAAACATTACATTCAGGATGAGTCGAAGCATTTTATTTTCGTTGCCAATAAGATTGATCAGCTAAGTGAACTACCATCTCACATAAAAGAAATTTTTGAGCTCGACACTGTTTTTGTATCGGCAAAACGAAAAGAAAATATCTACTTATTAACTGATATTCTAATAAATACCGTTAAGAAATTCAATATAACCAACGATATCATTGTGAGTAATTCGCGTCATTATCAGGCTTTGTTTAATGCAAGTAGTGCCATTGAACAAGTTGAAGCAGGTTTTAACAATAATGTACCAACCGACCTTATTGCCATCGACATACGCCAGGCACTTCACGAACTCGGCACTATAACCGGTGAGATCACAACCGACGAGTTGCTTGGCAATATTTTTGGTAAGTTCTGTATCGGAAAGTAAATGAGACTATAATTCTAGTTTTTCACTAGAATTATTTAGTCGAATTTATCCTGACGACCGCAGGAAGGAAGGATCCATAGAAAACTGAAGAGATACAACTGAATTAGTAACAACAGTCGAATTTATCCTGACGACCGCAGGAAGGAAGGATCCATAGAAAACTGAAGAGATACAACTGAATTAGTAACAACAGTCAAATTTAGATTATATTTCAAATTTAGTACCCTTCCCGGAAAATCAATAGACCCTAACTAGAAATCACCTCCCAAAAATGCTTCAGAAGAAAAAGGTATCAGAATATAAATATTAAAACTGTCCCTACTTCTGCGATAACCACCAAAGCCAAGTGGATAGTGTTGCTGAGGCGATAAATCCAAAAATATTAACCCATATTGGAAGTGTCCAATCACCAATTAAAACAGATATTCCTGTTAATAACCGCGATAGATGCAAAAGTGCCACAATTCCAAAAATTGTACCCGAAATACGAAGTGCGATGATTTTAGAATTCATAATATTTTCTTTGTTTATTACAACATGCTTCATATATTGGCAAACTCTATCTTTCCTGATACTCAGTGTAATATTCGTCTAAGATATCAAGTCCTAAAATTCTGATTTTCTCAAAATCGTCAGCATAAGAATTTGCAAGTGATAATCTTAGTGACCATTCAGGAGCTTCAAATCCTCCTCCAGGCATTGCAATAATTGCTTTTTCTTCTGCCAACCGGATTACAGGATCTAACGGGTTGTAATTTTTTGAAACCCAACTAGCAAAATCTGCCCCATATTTATTTTCTGCTAATCGTAAAAAATCTATTTCAATATAATAAAAGGCACCGTTTGTATCATCTGGTGAAACCAAGGGTATTATATCTACATTTTCAATTAGTTTATTATACCGTCTTCTTACAATTCCTTTTGCTGATTTTTTATAATCATTTTGAGTATCAATTAACGCTGATAATGCAAATAATACCATCTGGATTTGTTGAGGTGTAGATAAACCTGAAGTGTGATTTAATGCCACTGCCCTGCTATCGGCTACAAATCTGTCAATCATCTTTAGTTTTTCAGGGTTTAATGAAATTGTCCCATATCTATCGTGCAATTCTTTTTTATCGCTATCGGAAAGCTTAGTAAGCATATGATCAAAAATATTATTCTGATGTAGAGCAATAACACCTAAACGCCAACCCGTAGCTCCAAAATATTTTGAAAATGAATAAACCAATATAGTATTTTCAGGTGCTTTCATTGCCAGTGATGTAAAATCCTCAGTAAAGGTTCCATACACATCGTCTGTCAATAGTATAAGGTCTTTTCTTTCTTTTGCAATTTTTGCAATCTTGTTTAATGTACTCTCATTTAGTTTCACTGATGGAGGATTACTCGGGTTTACCAAAAAGAATGCTTTAATTTTTGGATCTCTTAGTTTCTCGATTTCAGAGTCAGGTATTTGCCAGCCATTATTCTCATCTGCCATCACTTCAATTAAGTTGAGGTCGTAATCCTTCAACCCGGGCATTTCGATATAGGGTGTAAAAATAGGTGCCCCAATGGCAATTGTATCACCGGGGTTTAAAAATTTATTTGATTTCAAAGTATTAAAGATGTATACCATTGCGGCTGTACCACCTTCAACAGCAAAAATATCGAACTTACCTTTGGGTGGAGTTTGTCCGGCACTCATCTCCTGCACCAAATAGGAATGAATGATAATTTCGGCATTGTTAAGCATTCGATCAGGAACCGGATAATTATCACCCAAAATTCCATCTACCCATTCAACCATCAGTTCATCTTTGTTTATATTGTAACTTAGTGATGCAAATTCAAATAGCTCACTTAAATAACGGAGACCGATGGAATCTTTGTTCAATGTCAGGTAATCTTTAAATCGTTTTGATATTCCATCTTTTTCAGCATGCCCGCCAAAGCCATCTAGTTCATGAAAATGTCTTTTTGATTCTTCCATTGCAAATAATCCAAGCTCAAAAAAAGCATCGCGTGGTTTTGTTGCAACCCAGTTTGGATTTCCCCGGCCTGCATTTATCATCGAATAATCATGTCGTTTTTGTGCCAGTTGAATTAATTTATTTTTTACTTCAAATGGACTTAGTTGATTAAGCTTTTGTTCTTCTGATTTTTTCATGGTCATAATTTATTAATCTGGTTAATACATTTTTTTTAGTTCATTATCCGTGAGCTATTATTGCTACAATTACCGGTCCCCAAAGTGTTAAAAATATATTGGCAACTGCATATGTCATTGTAAACGTAGGTGTTGCAGTTGAGTTACCTGCTTTTTCAAGAAGGGCAGCAAACCCCGGATTTGCACTTTTACTCCCGGTTAGGACACCCAATGCCTCAATCGGATTTTTAATTTTAAACATCTTATAATTTATAAACAGTTGAATGATCATCGGTAACATGGTAACCACAACACCCAGTAATAATAAAGTTATTCCATGTTGCTTGATAGCCAACAAAGCCGGCTGACCAGCATTCAGACCAACAACGGCAACAAATACAGCTAATCCAAAACTTTGCAAAAAAGTTGCAGCACCGGTGTTAATACTTCCGATCTTTGGATGCCTGGTTCTAAAAAAGCCCATAAATAACCCTGAAATTAAACATCCAAGACCTGAGCCAAGGCTTATATCTGCACCGTTTATTGAAAAACCTATTTCTCCAATTAAATATCCTGCTACCATACCTAAACCAAATGTTACAAATTCTGTTTTAGTGATTGAAGGCGCTTTATACCCTACAATTTTTTGCGCCCTGTCAAGGTCATTTTTTCTTCCTACTAAAGCAAGTTCATCACCTACGTGTAATTCCGTTCCTTCTAATACAGGTAATTTGTTGTTCATTCGGCTAATACCAACTACATAAACTCCATGGCGCTGCGAAATGGTAGCTTTATCATGCAATTGCTTTAGGGTAAGTCCATGGATTTTTCTATTAGTAATAAAAACATTTCTAACTTCCTCGGTAAAATCAATATTTTCTCCAAATTCCGATATTTCTTCTCCGATAGAATCTCCAACTTTCGCAAAGGCAGTAACAAGTCCGCTTATTAATAATATATTCCCCGATTCAATTACTGTTGATCTAACAGGATCAATACTGCCTACTACGCTTAATAATTTTTCGACAGTTAAGTCAGAGTTAAATTCTGTCTCCAGTTGACTTATTGTTTTATTAACAAATTTTGAACTTTTATTAATCTTGTAAGCCCTTGTATCTATCCGGTTCAATGGTTTAAATTGACCTTCACCCAATTCTCCTGATCCTCCCATACTAATGGCTAATTTTATGGCTTCCTGCCTGAGATCCCATTTCATTACGATAGCAACCAAAGATACCATGAGAATAGGTCCAATTGAACCAAAAATATAAGTGATTGAATAACCCACTGCAACATTTGTTTTTAAGTCCTTGGCAGCGTTAGCAGCCAATCCTAACTGATCGATTGCATTTCCGGCTGTTCCAATAATTGCAGATTGCGTTAACCCCCCGGCTGCAAGTCCTGCTGCTAATCCGGCATCCAAACCAGCCAATAGGGATAATCCCAAAACCGTGAGCAAACCCAATAATGTCATTCCAAACGCAGCAACCAGATATTTTATGGCTGATGGTTTTAGTGATGCAAAAAACTGAGGACCACCGAGATAACCGACCATAAAAATAAATAAGGCGAAAAAGATATTTTTTATCTCTTCATTAATGTGAATACCACCAACCTGCCCAAGTATCACTCCTACAATTAATGTTCCTGCGATTCCACCAAGCTGGAACTTTCCAATTTTAAATTTTCCCAAAAAAAATCCCAGTCCAAGGGATAAGAATAATGTTATAAAGGGGAAATTTCGGAGTTGTTCGTAAATTATTTCCATTTGAATAAGATTATGATTTATTAGGATATGTAATTAAGTATCATTTATTTACAATTTAAACATTGAAATGCATTACAAAGGTAAAATAAATATTAAAAACCAAAAATAATTTGTTAATATTGTAGAATTAAGAGTACTGTTCTTTGTGTGATAACATATAATGTTATATAATAGTTATTTTATTATCATCCACTATGATCCATATTTAAATTTAAATGAAATGAACGAATTGAATACTACTTTTATCAGAGAACAATTTCCAGCACTTAGGGGCAGTTGGACATTTTTTGATAATGCTGGTGGAACACAGGTTGTTAAACAGGTTGGAGAACGTATAAATAATTATTTATTTAATACAAATGTACAGCTGGGTGCTTCGTATGAAATATCGCAATTTTCAGGTGAAAGAGTATTGGAAGCGCGGCAAATGTGGACTGACACTATTAATGCATCCAATAATTATGAAATAGTTTTTGGCTCATCAACAACAGCATTATTACAAAATCTCTCAAGGTCGCTTGTACAAAGTTTTAAACCAGGCGACGAAGTAATCGTTACCAACCTCGATCACGAAGCTAATATTGGTCCATGGGTTAGTATGAAAAAATTTGGAATTGTCGTAAAAACCTGGAAGATCAATCCCGATACATACTCCCTTGACCTAGATGACCTGGCAAAACTCATAACTGATCGCACACGCCTTGTGGCGTTTACACATGTTTCCAATATCACGGGAACTATAAATGATGTAAAGGAAATTACAAAATTTGTTCATGATAATGGTGCATTGGTTTGTGTAGATGGCGTTGCTTATGCTCCCCATCGCCTGATTGATGTTAAAAAGTGGGATGTAGATTTTTATGTATTCAGCATGTACAAGGTTTACGGACCTCATTATTCTTTGTTGTATGGTAAAAAGAAGCACCTGAACAAATTAGCAGGAATAAACCATTTTTTTATTGGCAAGGATGAAGTACCCTATAAACTACAACCTGGAAATGTAAATTTCGAGTTAAGTTATGGCAGTAAAGGGATAATTGAATATTTCGATGCTGTTTATAGTTACTATTTTGAAGATAATGGATTACCATTGTTTTCACGACTTGGAAAAGTATTTGAGCTGATATCGTCACATGAAGAAAAGTTGGCTGAACCGCTACTGCATTTTCTCAATAGCAAAAAAGGAATAAAAATAATAGGTGAAAAAACGGCAGATAAAAATATTCGGGTTCCTACAATTTCGTTTAATGTTGAAAATCGAAAAAGCAGTGAGATTCCTATTCTGGTTGATCCGCATAAAATTGGTATCAGATGGGGTGATTTCTATGCAAGGCGTTTGATTGACGCTATGAAATTATCAGATAATGATGGTGTTGTAAGAATAAGTATGGTGCATTATAACACATTGGAGGAGGTTGATAGATTAATTAAAGTACTAGACAGCATACTTTAAATTTTTGAAATTAATCCGAATTTTTGAAATCAGCGATAAAAGAACCGTATCCCGGTTAGTATACTATTATACTTGTGAAATAATTACAATATAGTTTTTACCGTATTTTTTTGCGCACTTGGGGCAAGTTGTATACCACATGAACATTTTTTTTATTTCTAAGCCTTTAGATTTAGCAACATTCTCGAAATCCTTGGCCCATTTACCGGTATCACTATAAGACCCCTCATACACTTTGCTAAAAAAATTTCCGGATATTGTTGTGTTCTCTGTACCCGGGATTTCCTTGTCAACAGCAAGATATACATTTATTTTCCATTTTGATTTATGATGAGATAAGCACAGGTAGTCGGGGATTGTTGCCTTTGAATTACTAACTTTCTTATCTAACCTTTTCATTACCTGTCCAAAATTTAAGGGAATGTGACAAAGTGAAGCCACTTTATCTTTGATAAATTTTTTGTTCTCCCATTCAAATACCTTATCATCCCATAGAAGAGGATCAAACTCAGGACAACATATTGAGTCATTTTCTTTTTTTAATTTCATAATAACCTCCTTAATATTTTAATGGTTAAAATTAATAATCTTTTCATTATTTATTGCAGAAAAAAAACTATAATCAACTTTTGCCAATATTATTGTAATTTTAGGCCGTTTTTAAGGTTTAAATTAAAAATTGAATAAAATGAAAAAGTTTCTGTAAAATTTCTATCAGTTGATGTTACAGGGAAAGCTGCAATAGCCAAATTTGAGTTTTATATTGGCAATAAACTCACCTATATTGATTATATCTCTCTCGACAAATTCAAAGATGGATGGAAAATAGTGAGTAAGATATTTTATAAATTGTTAAAAATTCAGCTAAGCCCGAATAATACAAATAAGAAAATAGAATTATTAGGTGTGGCCTTAATTTCAAAAGCCTAAAATTAATCATAATACATTGTTAATCTTGTAAAATAAAACTATGGAAAAATCAAAAGTAGCCGGAAAAACACCTATGATGGTGGATATTGAATCAGGGAAAAATTACGCATGGTGCGCATGCGGTCATTCATCAAAACAACCATGGTGCGATGGTTCGCACAAAGGAACAGGATTATTGCCAAAAATTTTCAAAGCACACGAAAACAAAAAAGTGGCAATGTGTATGTGTAAGCAAACAGGGAATCCTCCATATTGTGATGGATCACATTCAAAACTTTAATAGTAATCGGATTGAAATCCTTTAGTTAACTTTATTGAATCCTATTATCCTTCACATCCCTATTATAGGTTCAATTAAAACTACTGTATTTTCTGCTACGGATATTATTGCACGCTCAATCGGATCAGTCTCTATGTGGCAAGCCAACTGATATTTACAGCAGTGAACAGTTTTCATTTTCTCGCCTCTAAGATCCAAAAGAGCCTGAACGGCTTGCTCAGGCAAAGCATGAATAGTTTGCCAATTTTTATTGTACTGGCCGCATTTGATTATGGTTATTAAATGTCCCTTATTTATCACCAATTTATAGGAGAAGTTTACCACACCTCGAATCGGCACCAAAATATACTCTGACAAAGTGGCTGTCCAATACCCACGAACTCTGCAAAGTAGTATTACGTTCGTTCCTCGCCCTTAAGATAAATTTTATCGCTTATGAATTTCTGGGATGTTTTATTTAGCGAAGGCGCAATATGGAAATATTACACATTGAACTACTTAACCATTAATTAATTTAACTTTGTATTATGAGCAGTACCATTTTAAATTTTAAAGGCATGGTTTGCCCTCGCTGCATAATGGCAGTTGAAAACGCCTTAACAAAACTTGAAATCAACTATAAAAATGTGAGTCTAGGAGAGGTTCAGCTAGTTGTACCATTAGATTCTGAAATGGAATCTAAACTTTCATACGCTCTCATTAATCTTGGTTTTGAAATACTAAGCAATAAAAAATCACAGTTGATAGAGAAAATCAGGAGTGTAATTATAATTCTGGTACATCATCAGGAAGATCCTGAAAAAATTGGACGATTGAGTGAGAAACTCCCTGGCATTTTAGGACAAAGTTATTCTTCATTAAGTAAATTGTTTTCAGAGGTTGAAGGCATCACAATCGAAAAATACTTTATAAATCAAAAAATTGAAAAAGCAAAAGAACTACTCAGATATGAGGAACTAAATATCAGTGAAATCGCCTATCGGTTAAACTATAGTTCAAGTCAGCATTTTTCCAGGCAATTTAAATCAATAACAGGTTTGTCCCCTTCATCTTTTAATAAATACAAAAAGGCTAAAAGAAAGCATATAAATGAGATATAAACTCGTCACAAACATAATTATGCACATATTTTTGTAAATTATATACATAAAATGTTGGGATTAGGTATACCTTTGCAAACTAAATATTATTAGATAGTGAAAAATATCAGTCATATTATTCTTGCGTTGCTTATATTAGTGACTTCGATTGGCATGACTATATCTAAGCATTATTGTGGCACTTCACTCAAATCTGTTAGTCTAATGTTCGCACCCGAACCATGTTGTGAAATTCCGGATGGGTGTTGCCATGATGAATCCATTACCGTAAAGCTTGAACTCAATTATTTTGTTCCATTATTTGCTTTTGATTTTACTCAACTCGCAATTGACTTACCTGCAACAATTGAGTTAATCCAGGTTAAATATCCCGTTTATAGTTCATTTGTAACAACAATAAACACTCCCCCCCCTCAAAAGATACAAACGGTTCTTTCCCGCTTGCAGACGTACTTATTATGATTTTTAACTCGATTTGAAATATTAGTTGCCAGAATTTTCATCTTGCCTAATATTATCTAATTATTATATTAATCTGAGTTATAAAATTTAATAGTTTATTATGCTTAATAAAATCATACGTTTTTTCCTTGAGAATAAACTAGTTACCTTTTTGGTACTAATAATATTTATTAGTTGGGGCATAGTTAATTCACCATTTGGATGGGATACGGGAATACTACCCTCCGATCCTGTACCCGTTGATGCCATTCCTGATATTGGTGAAAACCAACAAATTGTATATACAGAATGGCCTGGGCGTTCTCCACAAGACATTGAAGACCAAATTTCTTATCCCTTAACGACATCATTACTGGGTATTCCGGGAGTAAAAACCATTCGAAGTAATTCTATTTTCGGCGTATCAAGCATTTACATCATTTTTGATGAAGATGTGGAATTCTACTGGAGTAGAACCCGAATATTAGAAAAGCTGAATTCACTTCCGGCAGGTACATTGCCCAGTGATGTGATGCCGGCATTAGGACCCGATGCAACGGCTCTTGGTCAAGTTTACTGGTACACACTCGAAGGAAGAGACAAAGACGGTAATCCTGCAGGAGGATGGGATCCTCATGAATTAAGGACTATTCAGGATTTCTATATTCGCTATTCATTAACATCTGCTAAAGGTGTAGCCGAAGTTGCTTCTATCGGTGGATTTGTTAAAGAATATCAAATCGATATCGATCCCAATGCAATGAAAGCTAATGGGGTGAACATATCACAAATTATGGCTGCTGTAAAAAACAGTAATCTCGATATTGGCGCTCGTACCATCGAATTTAATCGTGTTGAATATTTAATAAGAGCCCGAGGATACATTAGTAATCTCGAAGATCTTGAAAAGAGTGTTGTTACTGTTAGAGATAACGTACCTATTCGTTTAAAAGATGTCGCTAAAATTAACTTCGGACCGGCTACTCGCCGTGGCGGACTTGATAAAGGAGGTGCTGAGGCTGTTGGAGGAGTTGTTGTTGCACGATTTGGAGCCAACCCATTAGAGGCAATTGACAATGTAAAAGCAAAAATTGCTGAAATTGAACCCGGTTTACCTTCCAAAACTCTTGATGACGGAACTGTTTCCAAAGTAACCATAGTTCCCTTTTACGACCGCACCGGTTTAATAAAAGAAACTTTAGGAACCTTAGAAGAAGCTATATCACTCGAATTACTCATAAGTATTTTAGTGGTAATTGTTTTGGTTTTTAACCTTAGGGCTTCTTTCCTAATATCCAGCTTACTGCCTATTGGAGTGCTAATCACTTTTATTGCTATGCGGCAGTTTGGTGTAGATGCCAATATTGTAGCTCTTTCGGGCATTGCTATTGCCATTGGAGTGATGGTGGATGTAGGAATTGTGTTTACTGAAAATATTATTCGACATATTGATATGCCCGAAAATTTAGGCGCCCGAGGGAAAAAATTACTAAATGTGGTTTACGAAGCCACCACCGAAGTTGCAGGAGCTGTAATTACTGCACTCTCGACTACCATTGTGAGTTTTCTTCCGGTATTTGCCATGGAAGCAGCAGAAGGAAAACTATTTCGACCGCTGGCGTATACTAAATCATTCACAATGCTTGCTGCTTTGCTGATTGGTTTAATAATTATTCCAATGCTCGCCCAACTAGTTTTCTCAATTCGTTTTGATAAAAATAAGTATTCAAAATACTGGAGTATTTTACTTATCGCAGCAGGCTTAATAATTTCCGTGTTTACAGGATATTATATTGCAATAGCTCTAACTGCTTATGGTTTAAATAGCTTCTTTTCAGAAAAATGGCATGAAACAAAAAAGTCGTGGATAAATTATATAAATATCGGAATAACTATAGTAGTAGTTGTATTTTTCCTTACTAAAGCCTGGATGCCTTTAGGAGCACAAAATACGCTATTTGCTAACTTCCTGTTTGTTATTGTAATAGTAGGAGCCA
Organism: Bacteroidota bacterium; assembly: GCA_014382445.1. Classification (GTDB taxonomy): domain Bacteria; phylum Bacteroidota; class Bacteroidia; order Bacteroidales; family F082. Next base: position 56,346 of record JACNJS010000091.1, on the reverse strand, counting down.
TACTGGGTGCTATGTCTATATTTATCATGTTATATCCTAAAATATTAGGATGGTGCCTAGAGAATAAATGGAAATTTTTAACATTCCCAATTCTAATTATAGCATTTGGAATTACAAGTTGGCTGGGTGTTGATAAGATATTTGGATTTATGCCTGATTTTGCAAAAGAGACAAGCGTTTATCAGAGTTTAGATGCAACACTTCCGGGCATTGGAAATGAATTTATGCCTTCGTTGGATGAAGGTTCTTTCCTTTTGATGCCAACAACCATGCCTCATTCTGGTATTGAAGAAAATCTGGAGGTAATACGTATACTGGATAAAAAACTCAACGCAATTCCTGAGGTAGAGAGTGTTGTAGGAAAATGGGGACGTGTAAATTCAGCACTCGACCCCGCTCCTACTTCGATGTTTGAAAATCTTATTAATTATAAATCGGAATTTATTTTGAATGAATCCGGTCGTCGCATGCGATTTAAAGTCGATAACAACGGCGAATTCATCTTAAAGGATAGTAGTACATATAATCCGAAAAATGAAGATTTCCGTTTGATTGAAAAGGAAAACCTTATTGTGGACAAAAACGGTGAGTATTTCCGTCAGTGGCGCGATGAAATCAAATCACCCAACGATATTTGGGATGAAATTATCAGTCAATCTTCAATTCCCGGATTAACATCTGCTCCAAAATTACAACCTATTCAAACAAGATTAGTGATGCTTCAAACCGGGATGCGTGCGCCAATGGGAATTAAAGTGTTTGGGCCAACCCTGGAATCAATTGAAAAAGTAGGTTACGAAATTGAAAAACACCTGAAACAGGTTGAAGGAGTTCAGGGCATGTCGGTATTTGCTGATCGAGTTGTGGGTAAACCTTATCTGGAAATGGAAATAGACAGAGATGCTATTGCTCGTTACGGATTGTCGGTAAAAGATCTGCAATCTACCTTAAGTAGCGCTGTTGGTGGGATGCAGCTTACAACTACTGTTGAAGGCAGGGAACGATTTCCGGTGCGCCTGCGTTACGCACGTGAATATCGTGACAATCCGGAAGATTTGAAGAAGATTTTGATTCCGACCCCAACAGGCGCACAGATTCCTTTGGGTGAATTGGTAACAATTAATTATACCAGAGGCCCGCAAATGATTAAGAGTGAAAACACATTCCTTGTAGGCTACGTTATATTTGATAAAAAAGAAGGATTGGCCGAAGTAGATGTAGTTGAGAATGCGCAGGCATATTTAAAAGATAAAATGGATAAGAGAGAATTTCAACTACCTGCAGGCGTAAGTTACGTTTTTACAGGTAATTATGAAAACCAAATAAGGGCTACAAAACGTTTATTAATCGTAGTTCCAATTTCTTTAATGATTATTTTTCTGATCCTCTATTTTCAGTTTAGGTCTGTCACTTCAACTACATTAATATTTACAGGAATTATTGTAGCCTTGTCGGGTGGATTTATTATGCTATGGCTTTATGGGCAAACATGGTTTTTGGATGCCTCATTGGCAGATATAAATCTCAGAGATTTGTTCCAGGTACGAACCATCAATCTCAGCGTGGCAGTATGGGTTGGCTTTATCGCCCTATTCGGTGTTGCCACCGATGATGGAGTACTAATAACCACTTACATCAAACAGTTGCAGGATAAACGCAATCCCAAGACCATAAAAGAGGTTCACGATATTGTCCTCGAAGCTGGATCAAAAAGGGTTCGTCCGGCCGTTATGACCACAGCTACTACAATCATTGCGCTCATCCCTGTTCTCACTTCCACCGGAAAAGGATCCGACATTATGATCCCCATGGCAATTCCACTATTTGGCGGTATGACAATTGAAGTGCTTACTATGCTTGTTGTTCCTGTACTGTATAGCATGGTGCATGAAGCAAAAGTGAAAAGAGAATTAAATCGTCAAAAAGCATAATACTATGAAAAATATTAAAATTATTATTGGAATCTTCTTGCTGTTGATTTCCTGCATGGTTTCAGCGCAAGACGACTTGAACAGATATTTGCAGATAGCTGCCGAAAACAATCCCGGGCTAAAAATAAAATTCAATGAATATATGGCTGCTCTTGAAGTTGCCCCACAGGTAAAAACCCTGCCCGACCCGCAAGTTGCGTTTGGCTATTTTATTATGCCCGTAGAAACTCGTGTTGGTCCGCAGCAATTTAAGATATCTGCATCACAAATGTTTCCCTGGATTGGTACTCTAAAAGCTAAAGAAAACGCCGCAATTCAGTCTGCAAAAGCAAAATTTGAAGGTTTTAAGGAAGCTAAAACAATGTTATTTAATGATGTAAAAGCTACTTTTTTCAATACCTATTTCAATAGTAAAGCAATTGATATTACACTGGAAAACATTGAGATACTTAACATATTTCGTAAACTGGCCAATATAAAATATGAATCAGGGTTAGTTTCGGCGGTTGATGAATATCGCATTGAAATAGAAATTGGCGACTTGGAAAATCAGTTGGCTTTACTGAAAGACAAACAACAGGTATTGGAGGTAATGTTCTATAATTTACTCAATATTAATAATAACGAACCTGTTAAAATTCCTGATCTGTTATGGAACGACGACTTCCCTTTATCAAAACAAGCTACCATCGATTCTATTAACAAATTTAACCATCAGCTTTTAAGCTTAGATTTCCAACAGGAAGCTTTAAGGTTCAGGCAGGAAGTAGCTTCCGATATGGGAAAACCTAGTTTTAAAATAGGTTTAGATTATACAATTGTTGGTAAGGGAGACAATAACATGGCAGGAACGGATGCTTTTATGTTTCCAAATGTTGCCATAACCATTCCTCTTTACCGAAACAAGTACAAAGCCATGGTGCGAGAAGTGATTTATCTGGCAACTGCCAAGGAAAATGAAAAAATTAATAAAACAAATATGCTTGAAACCCTTTTCGAAAAAGGGTGGACAGAATATCTGGATGCCAATAGGAGAATCGCTCTTTATATATCTCAACTTAATCTGGCTCAAAAATCGGTTAAACTTTTGGAAACCGATTATGCTACAGGTAATAAAAACTTCGAAGAAATACTTCGAATGGAACGTAAAGTACTTAAATTTAATCTGGAACTGGAAAAAGCTAGAGCTGATAAACAAGCAGCAATTTCATTTATCAATTATTTAATGGGGAAATAGCTTGATGTGGGGATTTGAGGGTGTGGTGATGGGATGATTAAACAATATTGTACTTTTATAAAAACATTAAAATAATTGAGAAATGAATACAAAAAAAAATGAACTTGTAGAGGTCAGTTTTGAGTTTGCATTACTTATTATTGATTATACGGAAGAACTTGAAAAACTTAGGAAATACGTTATAGCAAAGCAATTATTGAAATCAGGCACATCAGTTGGAGCTAATATAAATGAGGCTCAAAGCGCTGAAAGCAAGGCTGATTTCGTCCATAAACTTAAAATAGCCCACAAAGAATTACTCGAAACAGAGTACTGGATTAAACTGGTAAAATCAAGTAGTTCATATCCAAAACCTGGTATTGAAATAGAGAATAAACTTATCTCTTTAAAGAAGTTATTTAACAAAATCATTTCGACAGTAAAAAAATAAAATCATGAAACAAATAATTAAATATATCAAAAACAACTTTAAGATACTTCTTATAGTTACCATGGGAGCCCTAATTGCAGGTTATTTTGTTGGAAAATCAACACATCAACAAATCAACGAATCAACACATCAACACATCGACGAAGCAACTAATCAAATCTGGACATGCTCTATGCATCCTCAAATTAAACAGGACAAACCCGGTTTATGCCCCATTTGTGCGATGGATCTAATCCCTCTAACATCTATGATTTCGAGTGGTGATGATGTTGACCCCAATGAAATTATGATGTCCGAATCAGCGGCGAAACTGGCTTCCATTCAATCAATGCTGGTAAATAGAGGGGTTCCTGAAAAAACGATTTATTTGCAAGGAAAAGTTCAGGCAGATGAACGAAACATAGCGGAACTGACTTCCCGTTTTGGCGGTCGTATCGAAAAACTATTTGTCAATTTTACAGGGCAAAAAGTAAAAAAGGGTGAAAAATTGGCCACTATCTATTCGCCCGGACTGGTTACGGCTCAGCGAGAGTTGCTTGAGGCTTTATCGTTTAAAGAAACGCGCCCTTCGTTATATACAGCGGCTAAAGGTAAGTTAAAGCTCTGGGATTTGACCAACGAACAAATCGAAGCAATCGAAGAGAATGGCGAACCTCAAGTTTATTTTGATGTGCTTTCACCCATTTCAGGTACTGTTTCAAAACGCAATGTAACAATTGGTGATTATGTAAAGGAAGGCAATGCCTTATTTGAAGTAGTCGACCTATCGAAGGTTTGGGTGATGTTTGATGCCTACGAAAGTGATTTGCCTTGGATTAAAATGGGTGATGAAGTAAATATTACCATCCAGGCCTTACCTGGTAAAAACTTTGCCGCGAAGGTTACATATATCGACCCATTTTTAAATGCTAATACTCGTGTTGTAAAAGTAAGGGTGGTGCTCTCAAATAATTCTCATGAATTGAAACCGGAAATGTTTGCCATTGGGATACTGGAATCTAAAATAGCCGAAAATACAAATCAAATTCTTATTCCTAAATCATCCCTGCTATGGACAGGCAAACGTGCTGTTGTTTATGTTAAGGTTCCTAATCGTGAAACACCTTCGTTTTTATATCGGGAAGTAGTATTGGGACCAGAAGCAGGCGCTTTTTATGTAGTGACTGAAGGCTTGGAAGAAGGAGAAGAAATAGCAGTAAATGGAGTATTTAAAATTGATGCCGCGTCACAATTGCAGGGATTACCTAGTATGATGAATCCCGGGGGTGGAAAAATCTCAACCGGACATAATCATGGTGATAGCAAGATTACGGATGAGGAAATGAAAAATATGAAGAAGTCTGATGAGAAATTGGAGCCCACAAAATTCAATTCACCTGATAGATTTAAAAGTCAGCTTAATACTTTTGTAGATGATTACCTTATGATGAAAGATGCTTTTGTAGATTCTGATGATGATATGGTAGACAAGTTTGCACAGAAGGCATTAGCTTCAATAAAAAAAGTTGATATGTCGCTTCTTAAAGGGGAGGCACATAATTATTGGATGACTTTAGAAAAACTAATTGTTAAAAATTTAAACGGAATTATACAAATGGACGGCATAGAAATGAAGCGCAAACATTTTAGCGTGATTTCAGATAAATTATATAACGCATTGGAATCGTATGGTAACCCTGGACATCAATCTCTTTATTACCAATATTGCCCAATGGCGTTTAATGATAAAGGAGCATACTGGATTAGTGACAAGAACGAAATACGAAATCCATATTTTGGAGATAAGATGTTGAAATGTGGAGAAGTAAAAACAGTATTTAATAACTAAAAAATCTAAATATTATGAGCAATGTATTAATCACAATTGAAAACCTTAAATGCAATGGTTGTGCTGCAACCATTAAAAAAGGCCTATATAAGTTCGATGAAATTGAAAGCGTAAATGTAGATATTGAAAAGTCTTCAGTTGAAATTTATTTTAATGGAGATCAAAATAATATTGATAGTTATAAGTTAAAATTACAAAATATGGGTTATCCTGAAACAGGAAGTAACAACACCTTTTCAATCGCAAAATCGTATGTTAGTTGTGCAGTTGGAAAAATTAGTAAATAAGAAAAGTATAAACAATCATTAATATTCATTAACACATTAAATTATCATGAAAACAAAAATTAGTTTAATGAGGTTAATGTGCAACTTCGAAAAACTATAAGCAAAAGATATCCGTAAAAAATATATATTTATATCTTTGCAAATCACTAAATACTAATCATTATTTTCAATCATGATATGTATTAATAAACATGAACAATGATAAGACTACTCTTTATTTCTCTAATTTTTATACTGATACAATCTAATATTTTTTCTCAATCGAAAAATGTATACATAACTAATATTACATCCGGAACATCTGGATTCACACTTCAAAAGATTGGCAATCAACAAAAATATGAATCCCATTTTAAGTATCTCAACTCTGCGTTTGAAGCGGGAAGCATGATACTTAACTCTTCATCTATTATCACCTCGGTTAGCTTCAGATATGATATTACAAACGATAGAATGGAGATGAAATCGTACATAAACCCGGATGCAATAGATAAAATTCAGATTGGTAGACAATCATTTATTTATTCTGATTACGAAGTTGACGGTAACATTAGTAAAGGATATTTTGAAGTATTATCAACCGGAAATGTACGGCTACTCGAAAGAAGAGAAGTTAAACGTAAATCAGCAAAAGCAGGGTTATACGGATATGAGGGTTATCAAATGATTATAAACACTCTTTTTGTTAAATTTGGTGACAAACCTGCCGTGTCAATTCATAAAAGAAGTAAAAATGAAATAATAAGTTTATTCCCTGATAGTAATGAAAAAATAAACAACTTTGTTAATGATAATAAGTTGAGACTTAAGAATGAAGATGAGATTATTGAATGTCTTAAATATTATAACAGCCTTACAAAATAACTTCTCACTCACCTTGCTTTATTCACAAGAATAATATTGTTGCTTGTAAATTTGTGAATAATTGTGTATACATATTAAATCCAAAATTTTTCCGTTTAATCAACATACAATTTGTTGATAATTTTCAATTGCTCTTTCTATCTAGACTTATTGATTGAATACATTTACCGACCAAAACAACATTATTGAAATGAAGAAATATTTCATAATTACAGGTATTACCTTTGCATTTTTGATATTATACTTAAATCTAAATGCTCAGCAAACCGTGTACAACGATCCTATTAATGTAACATACAGGGAAGCCTTGCGTTTATATAATCAGCAAAATTATGGATCGGCGCTTTCTGTATTCGATAAATACATGATTGAGGAGACAGATAAGAAAAGTACATTTTTTGAAAATGCTGCATATTATAGCACCGTATGTGCTGTTGAATTAGGCACAAAAGATGCGGCAAACAGGGTACAAATGTTTGCGTCTGATTATCCGGCAAGTGCCTGGATTCCTGCTGTTAATCTCGAATTAGGAAATATTTATTATAAAGATAATAAGTACTCTTCAGCCTTAGAGGTTTATAACAAAATAAACTCCGCAAAATTGAATGCAACCCAGCGTTCCGAATATTATTATAAAAAAGGTTACTGCCAGATGAAGCAAAGTCAATTTGATCAGGCTTTAGCATCATATCGTAAAGTGATTGGCACTAAAAGCAATTACTCAGAGCCGGCTAATTATTATTTTGCTCATATACAATATCAAAAAGGAAATTATGAAGATGCATTGAAAGCTTTTAAAGCTATTGAAAACGACCGAAAATTCAAAAAATATGTGCCACTATATCTGGTTAAAATATATTATCAGCAGAGTGATTATCAAAGTGTTATTGATGAAGGAAAGCAATATTTAACATCAGCAACAAGCCAGGAAAAGGGAGATATCGCCGGGCTGATAGCAAACTCATATTACAATTTAAATAATTTTGACTTAGCCCATGAATACTATACTATCTATGAATCGAATGGTAAGCAAAATGATGACCCTGATGAACAATACCGAATTGGATATTCAAAGTTTGTTAGTGGAAAATATAAGGATGCAATAAACAATTTTCAATCTGCAACAAAAGCTGGAGGACTTGTTGAGCAAACCTCATGGTATTATCTTGGCTACTGCTATCTAAATTCTGACCAGCCTAAATTTGCCCAAGGTGCATTTTTAAAAGCATATAAAATAAACACAAATGAGGATATTGCAGCCGATGCCTTATTTAGCTATGTTAAAGTTACCATCGAAATTGGTCCTGATAGCTATAACGACCCGGTTACTATTATTGAAGATTTTATAAAAACTAATCCCGGTTCACAAAATAAAGCAAACGCCTATGATCTTCTTTCGCAATTATATTTAACATCAAATAACTACCCAGGAGCGTTAGCTTCCATCGAAAAGGTTGAAAATCCAAATAGCCGATTAAAAAGCGTATATCAACAGCTTGCGTATGCTCAGGGAGTAGCATATTTTAACCGTAATGCATTTACCGATGCTATTATTTATTTTAAGAAATCTCTTGTTTATCCTGTTGATAAAAAACTCCAGTCGGAGGCACTGTTTTGGCAAGGCGATGCTCTCTACCAAGAAAAAAAATATAATGATGCTGCTAATATATTTAATCAATTCTTTAGTTCATCCGGAGCCAGGCAAACTGGTCTCTATGCTGTTGCATTTTATAATGCTGCCTATTGCGCATTTAATTTGGAGCAATACAGTAATACTGTTAATCTTTTTCAAAAATTTTTAAAGGAAGAAAATAACAAGTCAAATTTGATTGCTGATACTTATTTAAGGCTCGCCGACAGCTATCTGATTACAAAAGACTACAACAATGCTATACATTGGTATAACAAAGTAATCAGCAGTAATTCAGCTGATGCCGATTATGCCCTATTTCAAAAGGCAATTTGTTATGGCTCACAAGGTGATTTCACTAATAAACTTAACACCCTAAATAAGCTCATTACCAATTTTAAAAAATCTCAGTATTACGATGATGCCCTTTATGATATTGCCTCAACAAACCTTATTCTAAACGACCAACGTCATGCAATTGTATATTTTGACAAACTGGTAAAAGAAAAGCCAAAAAGCAGTTATGCAAAAAAGGCGCTTGTTAAGATGGGCTTTGTTTATTACAGCAACAACCAATATGATCAGGCTGTAGCAGCATTAAGAAAAGTTATTGATAATTACCCTGCATCACTTGAGGCTAAAGAAGCTCTTGTTACCCTTCAAAACGTTTATATGGATATGGGTCAGGTTGATAAGTATATAGCATATGCCAACAGTCTTGATTTTGTACAAGTGTCAACCAGTGAAGAAGATTCTTTAAAATTCACAACCGGAGAAAATTATTATTTAAATAACGATTGTAATAATGCTATTACGGCTCTTTCGAAGTATGTAGATCAGTTTCCAACAGGAGGTTTTATTTTAACGGCTTATCACTATCTTTCTCAATGTATGGAAAAACAAGGTAATAATGATCTGGCAATCATGTATTATGAGAAAATAATTGAATATCCTGAAAATCAATACACTGTTAAAGCTCTTCTTAAAGTGGCCCGGGTGATGTATTCAAAAGAGAAATTTGAGAAGGCACTGAATTACTATGAAAGACTGTTACAAGTAGCTGAAAACAAGATGATGTTATTAGAAGCCACTGATGGCGTTATGAAAAGCGCCTGGAAAACAGGTAGTATCCCAAAAGTAAAAGAAGCTGCCAAAAAACTGCTAATGACTGAAAAAGTATCGGAAGGACAAATTATTTATGCGCATTATTTATTGGGAATGATAGCCATGGAAAATAAGCAATATGCAGAAGCAGAAAGAGAATTTAGTATTACAACTAGTTTATCTTCTGGAGAAATGGGAGCAGAAGCCCTTTATAATAAAATACTAATATTTTATCGCCAAAACAGGCTGGAAGAAGCTGAAAATATGGTGTATGAACTGCCCGAAAAATATCCAACATTTGATTATTGGATAGCAAAAGGTTTTATACTACTCGCTGATATTTATGTGGGTCGTGATAATTTATTTCAGGCAGAACAAACCTTAGTGAGCGTTATTGAAAACTATAAAGGCGATGACTTGAGAAAAACTGCTGAAGGTAAATTAGAACGATTAAAAGCTTCACAGGTTGAAACACCAGAAGATCAAGAAAATGATAATCAATAAAAAAATAAGAACGATGTATAACAAATTTTTAAAGAGATTATCTCCGATTTTAGTAGTCCTGTTAATTTCGAACCCTATATCTGCTCAAAACCAAAGTGGTTCATCACAGGAGCACAATGAACAAGTAACAATTATAAGTTCGTTCGATCCTACAATTAACCAGGCGTTTAAAGTAAATACTTCTCCCGAAGACATGAAATTCAGTATTGATAAGCCTGAATTCTCCTTTGAGTCATTAGATATCAACCAACCAACTGAGATTACCTTAAATCCTATTAAACCTGTTGTTATTAATGCTGATAAGCGAACATCGCTAACCAAAAATTCTCTTAAGTTGGGTGTGGGCAGTTTGTTTAGTCCATACCTGGATTTCTTTCATTCCAGTGGTCAAAAAAATAACTATCGGTTCAATGCACACTTATACCAGTTATCTACATTTAAGAATATTAATGATTATTCTCCAAGCCCTGAAACTAATTCATACTTAAATCTAAATTACAAGAAGTTTTTTAGATATCATATTTTTGACGCAGGGCTCAAATATTCATTCAAAACCAATCGCTATTACGGGTTTAAACCTGATGATTATCCAAGTATTACATTTGATGAAAACAGATTAAAGCAAATGTACAACTTAGCCAAGGTGAACATGGCTTTATCAAGCAATTATAGTAACAACAAAAAACTATTTCACCAAATAAGTTTAGATGCTTATTACTATTTCGACAAGTATAATACCAGCGAAACTAACGCTAATGTGAATTTTGATGTTCATAAAAGTTTCAATGTTAGCGATATGTTAGACTATCAGGAACTTGGTCTGGCTGGAAAAGTTTCATACTTTGAAAATGTTGACAGCTTGAATACGAGTAACGAACTGTTAGTTTCGGCAACACCTTATTTCAAAGGAAATTACGGAATGTTTAACTTTTATTTAGGACTAAACTTCAATATCCTTAATTCTAATGAAACCAATTTCTATTTTTATCCGATTATTGATTTAAATGTAAACCTGATACCTGATATACTCACAGTTTTTGGTGGCGTAAATGGAAAAGTGGAAAAGCATTCTTTTCTTAAGCTATCTGAACTAAACCCATGGGTAGGATCAACTATTCCTTTAGGATGGGATCATATTTTCAAGGCTTATGCAGGTATTAGGGGTAACATAGCTCAAAAGGTAAACTTTAGCACTCAGGTAACCTGGGAAAAATTCAATAACATGTTCTTTTTTGTGAATGTACCGGATGATACAATTATTATTTACCTAATTACTGTACCGTTTAATAAATTTTCAGCCTTATACGATAAAGGAAGTGTACTTGCCGTTTCCGGAGAAATAACATATGCTGCAGGAGAAAAGGTAAACATACTGATTGGTGGAAAATATAATATTTATACTCTGGACTCACTTGCAGATGCCTATCATAAACCCACGAGTGAAATAAAACTGGGAGTATCATTTTTAATAACGAAAAAGTTACTGATATGGTCAGAAGCTTACTACTATGGTAAACGTACAGCACTCGATTTAACTAATTTACCATATACGCAAATTGATCTGGACGAATTTATCGATGTAAATGCAGGTGTTGATTACACATTGACCGATAAATTTTCGGTGTTCCTGTCGTTAAATAATTTGCTTAATACGCAATATCAACGTTACTATAATTATCCTGTACACGGCATACAGATAATGGGTGGAATTATGTATAAGTTTTAGTACTTAGAGTGCCTAGAGTGCCTAGAGTGCCTAAAGTGTCTGGAGTTAAGCCAAATTAGTAAATCTTAACACCAGATACTCCAAACTCCAATTACTTTAGACACTCCAAGTGCTCCAAACTTTAGTCACTTTTTAAGTATTTAAGCATAGAATTGGGGAATTATTTTTTGCACTAAAAAACAATGTTGTAATAACCTAAACATCTGCACGTTACTATGTTGATAACTTGCTAAATCTATATATCTTCATCATCCATTTATAGCAATTATTTTATTACATTTGCACATCTTTTTTGAGAAGGAAAAATAGATCAAAATATTATGACAGCTGAAGAAAAAAGCAGAAGTGCAAACGAGCAATATACAGCAGATAACATACAGGTTCTTGAAGGTTTAGAAGCCGTTAGAAAACGACCTGCCATGTATATTGGTGATGTAAACACAAGAGGACTTCATCACCTTGCATACGAGGTTATTGATAACTCAATTGATGAGGCTCTTGGAGGGTATTGCGATAAGATTGATGTAATAGTACATATAGATGATTCGATTACCGTTTTGGATAACGGTCGTGGTATTCCAACCGGGATACATGAAAAGGAAAACAGGTCGGCCCTTGAAGTAGTTATGACGGTATTACATGCCGGCGGAAAGTTTGATAAAGGTTCATATAAAGTTTCGGGCGGTTTGCATGGCGTTGGCGTAAGTTGTGTAAACGCTCTATCCGAAACTCTTGTAGCTACAGTACATCGCGAAGGTAAAATATTTCAACAGACTTATCATAGAGGAAAACCTGAAGAAGATGTAAAGGTTATTGGCGAATCTGACAAAAATGGTACTGAGATTAGTTTTTCACCCGATAAGTCAATTTTTCTGGTCACTGTTTACGATCTTTCAATACTTGCAGCAAGATTACGCGAATTAGCTTTTTTAAATAAGGGCATTCGCTTAACTCTTACCGATGAACGCAATACAACTGAGGAGGGAGATTATGTATCAATGTCGTTCTATTCAGAAAGTGGCCTAAGTGATTTTATTGCATATCTCGATGAAAGTCGCATTAAGCTAACACAGCAAATAATTACAATTGAAGGTGAAAAAAATGGTGTACCTGTTGAGATATCAATGCAATACAACACTTCTTTTACCGAAAACCTCCATTCGTATGTCAATAACATCAACACCATAGAGGGAGGTACACATTTATCGGGTTTTAGAAGAGGCTTAACACGTACGTTAAAAAGCTATGCCGATAAATCGGGGATGCTTTCGAAGCTTAAATTTGATATAAATGGTGATGATTTTAGAGAAGGACTAACTGCTGTTATTTCTGTTAAAGTAGCTGAACCACAGTTTGAAGGTCAAACTAAAACAAAATTGGGTAATTCTGATGTTATGGGTTCTGTTGACCAAATGGTGAGCGAGGCCTTAAATCATTATTTAGAAGAAAACCCTAAGGACGCTAAAATCATTGTTCAGAAAGTAATATTGGCAGCTACTGCACGTCATGCTGCCCGCAAGGCACGTGAACTGGTTCAGCGTAAAAATGTTCTTTCAGGATCGGGACTTCCTGGTAAATTGTCGGATTGCTCAGATAAGGACCCTGCTTCCACAGAGATTTATCTCGTAGAGGGTGATTCGGCAGGAGGTACCGCAAAGCAAGGCCGCGACAGAAAGTTTCAGGCAATTCTACCTCTAAGGGGGAAAATACTTAACGTAGAAAAAGCTCTTCCTTATAAAATATTTGAAAGCGAAGAGATTAAAAATATTTATACTGCTTTAGGAGTTAGCGTTGGCACAGAAGAAGACAGTAAAGCACTTAACCTTGATAAGCTCAGGTATCATAAAATCATTATCATGACTGATGCCGATGTTGATGGTAGCCATATTGCTACGCTTATCCTAACTTTCTTTTTCAGACATATGCTCGAACTTGTTGAAAAAGGTTTTGTTTATGTTGCAACTCCTCCTTTATACCTTCTTAGAAAAGGGAAAACTGAAAGATATTGTTGGTCGGAGGAGGAACGTGAAGTTATTACTAAAGAAATGTCACCTGATGGAAGTGATAAAGGTATTCACATTCAGCGTTATAAAGGTCTTGGAGAGATGAATGCCGAACAATTATGGAATACTACTATGGATCCTGAAACCAGAACACTAAGACAGATAACCATCGTAAACAGCTCAGAAGCCGATCATGTGTTTTCAATGCTCATGGGTGATGAAGTTCCACCAAGGCGTGAGTTTATTGAAGCTAATGCTAAGTATGCTTACATCGACACTTAGATTAAAGAAATACTAAAGTTTAGTATATCGTTTCTACTTCTTTATATATTAATTCATAATATTGAATCCAAGCACACAGTGCATGTTGAACATAATCAATACGTATTTCACTATCTCTACGATCGCCTGTTTCAAATCCCTTCATTGCAGGATTAATTGAGGGTCTTGACAGGGTACGAGTCATTCCACCTGCAAAGTAGCCTTTCTTCCTGTTTTCCACACTTTTTCAGGACACCCTTGTCCTGTTTTCAGCGTTGGGACACTCTAAAAATTTTTATTGATTATTAAAACTAAGACTATTCTATAGATTGTTGAGTATTATTATGATATCGAAACTATTTATAATATAAGTAAGTCATTGATTTTATTATTTATATTGGGTTTTAAGCGGTTAAGAATAATTAGTTAAAAGTAGCAAGACAAATTAGTTAATTTTAGCAAATGAGTGAGTTAATTAGCATTATTCAAGTAATGAGTGTAAAGGTATTATTTATTTTTTAAATAATCAAAAAAATTGATGTTTTTTAAATGATATTGATGTGGGGTTGTTGCCGGGTTGTCGTGGTTCTCATTGTTGTCGGGTTGTCGGGTTCTCATTGTTGTACGAATTATATTGGGATTGGTTAAATGTAAACAAAGTCCAAGTCCTGCCTGTGTAGTGGCTATGGGTGAACTTGAACTAGGGTGTGTAGTTCTCTTTAACTAATATTTCATTCTTTACTTTAAACATTTATCCAAAGTAAATTCATCCCAATCCGAATCTCACAGCTGAGAAGGTAATAGGACCCACTTAGACTATATCCATCCGCTGGGTGACAAAAGTAAGCCCCAAGATCACTACAGCCAGAAGGAGAAGTAGATATGATTTTTCTTTCCCGGGCGCTGGCATAGGTCTAGTATTCCACAAACATCCTTTGAATCTCCTTGTAATCCTTTGTCTTCATCAACGCCAGCATTAACAGTATCCTTGATTTCTCGGGCGTTTTGAACCAAGATGCTGAGAATCTGTATTTGTCGTCATCGACTTCGTCATGTTGGGTAGTTGGACCAAACGGAGTTCTGGCTGAACGTACCACTGGTATTCCATGCTTTACTGCATCTGCTAGGGCATTCAGATTTGCCGTATTGGGATTTCCATTTCCAACCCCGGCATAGACGATCCCGTTGACACCTTTCCTGACGGCAGTTGCAACAAAGAGGGAATCAATGCCAGCATATCCGTAAACAATCGCAACTTTTGGCAAGATATCTACGTCTGCAACATCAAATTCGCTGTGGATTGTATGCTTGACTAGAGAATTACGGGTAAAAATGGGCTTGCTGTCCCACAGATAACCCAGAAAGCCAAAATTGGGACATTTGAAGGTCTCAAGAGCGGTTGTCATCGTTTTCATTGCGTCATCGGCACTCAGGATCTTGTCATCCATCACGATCATCACACCTTTGCCAATAGAGAGTGGGCTAGCGGCCACAGCCACCGCTTCATAGACATTCATCGGGCCGTCGGCACTTATTTCGGTAGAGGGACGCATCGCTCCAGCTAGAACAACAGGCTTGTCGCTTTTCACTACCAGATTAAGGAAGAAGGCGGTCTCCTCCATGGTATCGGTACCATGTGTAATGACAATTCCGGTGACGTCGGCCTGCGAAAGCAACTGATTGACCCTTTTGGCAATTATCAGCCAGTCGGCTTCGCTCATGTCCTGGCTCGGGATGTTGACAACCTGCTCCCCTTTGATCTGGGCCAGTTGGAGGATCTCTGGCGCCGACTGGATGATCTTGTCGACCGAGACTACTCCTGCGATGTATCCAGAACTGGTTTCGGAAGCACCAATGCCGGCAATGGTTCCTCCAGTAGCAAGGATGTAGACACGAGGTTTATCCTGTCCGCATAAGTTTGCTGCTATCGAACCAATCAGCAAACAGCTAAAAAGAAATCTTTTGTTCATTATCATATTAATAAGTTTATGGTTTTTCTGCACTAATGTAACATAAAACCCCAACCCATTGGCAATTCAGTATCAATTTATGGCAATAAATGGTAATTATTCTATTCATATCTCATCGGTGAAGATCCAGTATGGGTTTCTTTCTCCCAGATGCCAGTTGTAACAAATTCCAGGATTTTTGGCTGCGTCTTTAACGAATCTGACGTTCACTGGAGGATCGTGGGTTGTCCATTGCTCCAGTGTACTAGAGGTGAAGTCTTTCTTTGAGTATTCATGAATGCAGATCAACACCTTCATATCCTTGTTGCACACCGGTTTTGAAATTTTCATTTTAATTGGTGCCAACGTTCTGGTTGTGCCCTGTAAGGGATTTCGAAGCACTTCCATTTCAATTTATTACTAATTTTCATTATTTGCATTTACTTTCAATTTACCACTAAAACCCTTATTGGCTACCGTTTTTTTAATTCATAGATATCTTTACGTCTATCTTTCAGATTTCTAACACTTCCAAATTGATTTAGTTCTCTTAGTAAATCAATATCGAGATCCGCAATCAAAATCATTTCAGTATTTGGAGTTGCTTCAGCTTTTATGCCGTTAGCTGGAAATGCAAAATCGCATGGAGTGAAAACCATAGATTGCGCATATTGAATATCCATATTGTGAACTTTAGGTAAATTTCCAACACATCCTGCAATTGCTACATAACATTCGTTTTCAATCGCTCTTGCCTGAGCGCAATACCTGACCCTTGAATAACCGTTTTGAGTATCAGTTAGAAAGGGCACAAATAGTATGTCCATTCCTTCGTCCGCCAAAAGTCTGCTCAGCTCAGGAAACTCCACATCATAGCAAATCAGGATTCCAATCTTTCCACAATCGGTGTCAAAAACCTTTAGTTTGCTACCTTTTTCCATACCCCATACTCTAATTTCATCTGGAGTTATATGAATTTTCTCATATCTTTCAACAGTTCCGTCTCTTTTACATAAATATCCTACATTGTAAAGTCTATCATTTTGAATTTCCGGTAAGCTTCCTGAAATAATATTGATGTTGTAGGAAATGGCTAATTCTGAAAATCTCTGAACAACGTTAGAGGTGTGTTTTGCAAGTTCTCTTATTGCCTCGGGTTCAGTTAAATGGTTATTCTCAGCCATTAATGGAGCGTTAAAGAATTCCGGAAATAAGGCAAAATCAGAACGATATCCTGAAACAGCGTCTATAAAAAATTCAGCTTGTTGTAACAATTCATCTAAATCTTTATAAGGGCGCATTTGCCACTGAATTAAGCCGAGGCGAACTAGTTTTTTTGTAATGCTTGCCTTTTTGTTTTTCTTTTCATAATAGATGTTATCCCATTCCAACAGAACAGCATATTCATTAGATGCTTCATCGCCTTCAAGATAGTTTTTAAGGATTTTTGCGGGATGAAAATCATTAGATACCTGGAAATTTAAAACAGGATCCTGAATTTCTTTCCTTCTTACTTTGGCGATATATTCTTTCGGTGTTAGCACATCCGAGTATTTGTGGTAGTTTGGAATTCTTCCACCAAATGCAACACTTTTAAGGTTCAACCTTTCACATAGCTCTTTTCTATAGTCGTAAAGCCTTCTGCCCAGCCGTAATCCCCGAAATTCAGGTTTAATAAAAATATCTATTCCATAAAGTACATCACCATTCGGAGTATGCGTATTAAAAGTATAATTCCCCGTAATTTCTATGTAAGTATGATTATCATCAAATTTATCATAGTCAACAATAATTGATAATGCGCATCCGGCAATTTGTTCATTCACCATTATAACCACCTGCCCTTCAGGAAAATGGTCAATCAATGATTTAATGTGATACTCTTTCCAATATGAGCCGGGCATATTAGTGTATGACTCAATCATGGCTTCTTTTAGTTCCTGATAATCATCAAGACTTAAAAAAGTCAATTCTATGTTTTCTATTTCGTTCATATTAAAATGGTAGCCAACTTATAGATAACCACAATGTAAAGCTCTTAATTATAATACATGGTTAACGTAAGTCATTGATTTTATTATTTATATTGGTTTTTAGTAGGTTAAAAATAATTAGTTAAAAGTAGCAAGACTAATTAGTTAGTTGTAGTAAATGTGTGAGTTCGTGAGCATTATTCAAGTAATAAGGGTAAAAGTATAGTTTATTGTTTTAATAAACAAAAAAAAATAATGTTTTTTAAATGATACTGATGTGGGTTGTCGTTGTTGTCGGGTTGTCGTGGTTCTCATTGCCTGCCAGCCGGCAAGGCAGGTTGTCGGGTAGTTGTTGTCTGAATTTTACTGTGATTGGTTAAATAAATAAAGTCCAAGTCCTGCTTGCCCACAGGCTTTCCCTGAAGACTTGAGATAGAGGGGAGTTCTATCTTTTGCACTTGTACACTATTGTTATTATAGAGTTACGTTTAATTGCCAATTGACTTCCATTGCTTTCTTGTCGGTTAGTTTGGTTGCGTTTTTATTCGCCCAATACCGATTTTTGTTACAACATTTGGCTATTGCCGTAAAATGGTACATCAGTTTTACCTAGAATAGACGTGGGTAGCGTTGATATTTCATTAAGATTATCCATTGGTATGAGCCATTGTTCTGTCATATTCAATAACGAATTTGGAATTGCGAATTAGGCAAGCCTGGTGAATCGCTCTTCAATTAAGGTTTTATACTTTGTTTTAAAATCTGCGCGTAAAAAGCTATTGTCTATTTGCTCAATCCACTTTGATCTCCTCTTCTCCATTTTATCAAAAATATTGGATCGCTGCTTTACTTCAATCCTAAGTGTGTCGAGAGCCGCAACAAAATCCACCTTTTTTATTTTTTTCTTTTTAACCTTAAGTGTTAATGCTAAATCCTCATCATCTGCCGGATTAACTAATGCAATTGCCACTAAATCGTAAGCCGGAGAAAACACCATACCTAAACCTTTTTGGTCAATTAGCGAGAAGTTTTTCAAATGCATATCAGCGTTGCCCGTTAAAAAGGAGAAAAGCACCAACTCAAAAAAATTAATTACATCTAAGCCGGGTGTGGCAAAAAAACTTTAGAATTGCTTTTGCTATTTGCTCATGGAAAATTCCTTTTCTCTGAGAAATTAATTATGAACCTATCTTTTTTTATATTTCTAGGTTTTGGAGAGTTAGTTACTAAATAGTACTCTTGCGGTTGTTGATGTGCTGCACCATGCAACATTTCTGCACTATACAAACCAACAATATACCCTTTATTTAGGGGGTTTATTGCATGTTCTATTACAATACTTATTAACAATTAACATGTTTATCCATAATAAAACTATTCTAATGAACAACCTCGCCGCAGAGCTAACTACGTACATAGACAAAGGAATCTTCTTCTATCCGCAACCTGCCGGCAGTTATAAAGGAAACCCATAACGAAAGTTGTGAGTTTTTGCATTTCCTGGGGCTCACACTAGTTTGAATTCCAAAAAAAAAGTAAAAAACGAGATCCACGATTTAGGAGTAAAATGTCCAGTTTATTAACTAAAATACTGGACAAAGTATTTTGTTTTAGTTGTTAGGGTTTCAATGAAACTCACAAGAATGACTTAATAAATGACATACAATATTATCATCGCTACTGCATTAGCAATCCCCACCAAAATACAAATCCGGCTGACCCAGGGTTAAAATTCTTATTCTTTATCATATCCCTGAGGTGACCAATCACACATCCCCATAAAAATATTGAGCTAATGATGATAGTTGCTAACCAGAATGTGCCTGTATAATAGCCACATAGTATTCCTAAAACTCCCATAGCAAAATCAGCCAACCCTACTTCATACTGAAAAGGGCTCCCCTTTTCCCAACCAATAAACTCTGCAATTTTGTCACTATAAAAGATATGGAATATTCCGGTAAAAACCATCTGGTAACCAAGCCCAATAATAAGCAAATTTGATAGCAGGTACTTATTCCAATCCTCAACTGTGCCTGTTCTAATATCTACAATTGTAAATATTACAACGCATATTGATGGAATATACATTCCAAAGGACATCATTATTTTCTTTAAATTCATTAAGATATTTTTCATTCTTTAATTTCTTAATCCTCTCTTTAATAGGAAGATGTTACGCATTTTTATAACCTTCATTACACTCATTTCATTCTGTTCAATAATTGAATTTATAAAAATTAAGTAATTTTATTATAATTTGTTTTTCAATTAAAATAATTTCTACATTTGCACCCTCAAAATACGGGGTATGGCCCAGTCCGGTTAAGGCGCCTGCTTTGGGAGCAGGAGACCGTAAGTTCGAATCTTACTACCCCGACAAAATATATGCTCTGCTTAGTACTAAGTAGGGCTTTTTTGTTTTACTGTGTTGGATGTTTAGGTTGTTTTTAAAATAAATAAAGCGCCGCCACCGAAGCAATACCACCTACAATCATAATTACAAATGTATATGGTATTATCGACTTTGCTTTGACCCCGGTAATAGAAATAAGCGGAATAGCCCAAAAAGGCTGGATCATATTTGTAAGTTGATCGCCATAGGCAAGTGCCATAATTGTTTTTGGGATTGAAACACCCAATTGCTGAGCAGCTTCTATTAAAATAGGACCTTGAACTGCCCATTGTCCGCCTCCGCTTGGAACAAAGAAATTAACTACTGCTGCGCTGAAAAATCCGTAAATCGGAAGAGTGGCAGGTGATGAAATAGATATCATGCTTTGTGTAAAAACTTCTGCTAATCCCGAATATTTCATTAAACCCATGATTCCTGCATAAATTGGAAACTGGATCATTATTCCGCTGGAAGAAGATATAGCAGAATTTACTGCTTTCATAAATTGTTCTAAGTTGGCGTACAACAACAAACCTAATGCAAGCAAAATCAAGTTGATTAAATTTATATTCAAGGCTGATAAACCATATAAATAAAATTGATAAATCGCAATAGTTGCAAGTACAATTCCAAATGCAGTACCCAAATATTGCCTTTTCGATGAAGTATGGGTAATTACCACTGGTTCAGGTAAGTCAGTACTTTTAGTAAAAGTATTTGCATTAAGTTTAGAAAGCAAAAGGAAGGTTAATGGAATGATTAATAAAAAGGAAGCATAAAGTGTTAAATTCATTGTAGAAAAAATAGTTTCATTTACAGGAATAACTCCCATTAGGTTCTCCAAAAAATGATTGCTCTCAGCAACTTTTAAAGGAGCGGACCCACTTAACCCACCATGCCACACCATCATTCCTGAGTAAGCTGCCCCCACTAACAACGGGAAATTGAGCTTCATCCCTACCTGCCTTGCATGCTCAGCAATTGAGCGTGCTAATAATGCACTGAATATCAATCCCAAACCCCAATTAAAATAGGATAATAACAGACTAAAAAATGTCGTTAATAACAATGCACCTGTCGCTGTTTTTATCCTTGATGTAATAAATTTTATCAGAGATTGAAAAACAGGTGTTAAGGCCAGTACATTTCCCAGAACTAGGATAAGCATCATTTGCATGGCAAAGGCCAACAAATCCCAAAATCCCATTTGATAAAAGTTAAGAAGCTGCAGAGGATATGCGATTTTGTTTCCGGTAGAAGATGTGAAAATCAATGCAAAAAAATACACCACAAAACTTAAAACGATTGCAAGTGTTAGCGGTGAGGGGATGAAACTTCGCCTGCTTTTTATTCCCATCATTTGTATATTTTATTTGGTTCAATTATTAATCAATAAAAATATTGATGACAAATTTATCAAAATGAATAGGAAACTCCTAGTGTACTTTGTAATACTCCAATATGGGATAGCTCGTTTATTTCTTTATGGCTACGATTGTAATTAAATTCAAGCTTTGAACCTATATAATAGGCAGTAAAATGTGCGTTGAGGTTTTCATTAACCTTAAATCTGACGCCAATAGATGTTAAAAAAGCGAATAATAGTTCATTATTGCTTGTTTCATAATAGTCGACGGATGAAAAAACTGTAGTAGTTTTTATCAATGCAGTTGGTTTATAAACATTCCTTAGCCCGGCCATCATCTTAAAGGTCAACGAAAAATATTCATTTGCAGGAATATCAAATACAAATCCTGCCAATCCTGAAAAATCACGAAACGGTTCTGTTTCAGCAGTAACAGAAGTAAATGCCGAGCTCGCAAGCAAATATCCTTCACTTAATTTTTCATTGTTAATAGGGTTGATACTATAATTCAGCAGAACACCAAAGCCAATATGCCAGGAATAAAAATACACTGCTTCTGCTGTTATATTAGTTCCGATTTTAACATAACTACTTAGGTTGATGCCTCGTAATTTGCCAAAATCATAGGCAGGAATAGCGACTCCAGCAGATAATGTCACCAGACCTCTTTGATACATATATTCCTGAGAGTTAGCTATCTTAATGACAGAACCAATAATTAATAATATAATAAACAGGCGTTTCAATCGAAATTTTTAATTCTGGAGCAATTTACAAAAAAAGTTATTACAATTCAGAATTCACTATAAATTAAAGGCAGTAATCAATCTTTCTATTGCATCTTTCACTAAAGAATGTGGTGTTGCAAGATTCATTCTCTGAAAACCCTGGCCCCCTTCACCAAAAATAGGCCCATGACTCAAACCTAACCTTGCCTTGTTTACCAGTATGTTTTTAATTTGTTCATCAGAGTAACCGGTATTACGAAAATCAAGCCACGCCAGATAAGTTGCATCGGGTGATATAAGTCTAATGGTTCCTTTGGAATTTAACAATGCTTGTTCAACCTCTCGGTAGTTATTATTAACATATTGCATCAATTCATCAACCCACCGGGCACCATGATTGTAGCCGGCCTCTGAAGCGACTGTTCCAAAAATATTACCATGCGATAAGTGGTACCGGCTTAATACTTGCTCAAATTTATCTCTTAGATTCTTATTGGATATAATTACAGAAGAAGTAGACAAACCCGCCATATTAAAGGTTTTACTCGGAGCAATGCATGTAACGGTTATATCAGCAATCGCATTTGACAGTGAAGCAATTGGAATATGCTTATTGCCAGGCAGAATTAGGTCGCAATGAATCTCATCTGAAATAATAATTACATTATTCTGTACGCATATTTGTCCTAAACGCAGCAATTCATCTTTTGTCCACATCCTACCTACAGGATTATGAGGGCTTGAAAGAAAAAACATATCAGCTGTTTTAGCTTTTTCTTCAAAATCGTCAAAATCAATAAAATACCGCCCATCTTTTAGTACCAATTTATTGTTAAGCTGAACTCTCATATTATCTGTAACAGCAGTAAAAAAAGGGAAATATACAGGTGATTGAACAATTATACTATCTCCTTTATTCGAAAACGACAAAGTAGAAAAGTTTAATGCAGGCACTATTCCAGGGCTAAAAACAATCCAATCAGTATTAACCGACCAATTATGACGCTTTTGAACCCAATCTACAATTGACTGAAAATACGATTCTGATCGAAATGAATAGCCATAAATTGAGTGCTGCGCTCTTTTGATAACAGCATCCCTGATAAAATCGGGTGTTTCAAAATCCATATCTGCAACCCACATTGGTAATACATCAGCTCTGCCAAAAAACTTATCACGTAAATCATATTTTATGTTTGAGGTATGTTTCCTGTCTACAACTTTATTAAAATCATACATAAAAATAAATCAATCATAACCTCTTAATAAAAAATTAAGAAGAGTTATTTGTTAAACATTGAAAGTAAAATTGTCGTTGTGAATAAAAATGGTTATAACTGTAATGCTATTGCGTCAGCATTACAGGCATTATTAACATAAGTATATCTTCAGGATCATCCTCAGAATCTTTTTCAGATAAAATTATTCCTGCCCGGTTAGGTGCCGATAATTCAATTATGATACGTTCAGGCTCGAGAGTGTTAAGCATTTCTTGCATAAATCGTGAGTTAAACCCAATCTCAATATCATCGCCTTCATAGCTACAAGTAAGCCTTTCTTTCGCATCACTTGAAAAATCAAGGTCTTCGGCTGTTAATAAAAGTTCTTTACCTGAAATTTTAAATCTAACCTGATGTGTTGATTTGTTTCCAAAAATTGAAACTCTGCGTATTGCATTTAACAGGCTTTTTCTATCTATTGACAAACTGTATGGGTTTTGCGTTGGTATCACGGCTTCATAATTTGGGTACTTACCATCTATCAATCTGCATATCAACACAATATCATCGAACTCAAGCTTTGCATTTGCATCATTTATCTCAACCTTAACCATAACTTCCTCATCCTCTGACATTATATTCTTTAGATGATTAAGTGGCTTTTTGGGCAGTATTATTGAAGTGGGTGTTTCGGAACTAAAATCAGTTCTTCTATATCGCACAAGTTTGTGGGCATCAGTAGCAACAAAAGTAATATTCTGATCGGTAACCTCAAAAAGAACACCCGACATAACAGGGCGTAATTCGTCGTTTCCAGTTGCAAACAGTGTTTTGTTAAAAGCATTAACCAACAGCGCGGAATTTAATTCAAGTGATGTTGTTTTATCCATCACAGGCACTTTAGGAAATTCATCACTCTGATGCCCGATAAGTTTGTATTTACCTTCACCTGCAAAAATTTCAATTTTTGTTTCTATAACAGATATTGTTACTGGTAACTCGGGAAGCGATTTCATAATATCCACAAGCATTTTTGCCGGAATTGCTATAACACCCGGTCCTTCGGCCATGTCGGCAGTTAACATTACAGATATTGTTGTTTCTAAATCAGAAGCTGTAATCCGTAGTTTATCTTCATTAAGTTCAAATAAAAAGTCCTCAAGAATTGGCAAAGTGTTATTTGTTCCCAATACGCCACTTACTTTTTGTAGCCCCCGTAGCAAGGTTGTACTTGATATGATAAATTTCATTTGTTTAATAAATTAATGATTGTCAGAATGTAAAATAATGCGCGAGTAAAATTATGAAAAAAAACAATATTAACAACATAATCAACTTTAGCAGTTTTTTGTAAAAAAGAATAATTAGAAATTTTTCATCTTCCTGACAAACTCAACACTTTTTCTACGCGTGGATATTACATACTCATAGTAATCCGTATCGCTGTCAGGATTTAGAATCCTTTTTTCAGGATTGATAGTCTCAATACGTTCATTAAAAGCATTATCTGACGATATTACCTGCATTATTCCATTTTTATAATTAAGGAAATACCATGTTTTTTCAGATGGTTCGAGGTATATCGAAATACTGCTTCCCGACCTCCCTTTTTCTATTTGTACCCACCCATCAACATATTTATTAATAACATTTCCTCCAAGGTAACCAATTCCAATTTTACCAGTGGAAACATATGACCGAGTGTGTAAATCCCAATATAAATTCAGATTGCTAAAAATTATCTTATGGGCGATTTGATCTGGCATTTTTCGCATTTGGCCGTAAAGTACCAACTCCGAAATATTCTTTTCAGCTTCATCGTGTGGCAAGTTTTTTTGCAAAAACATTGGAAATATACCTTCAGATGTATTGACTCCCTCATTTTTAGATAACCTAATACTATCCGTCATCATTTCGATTGCCGGTTCGTCAAAATAAAAATCAAGCAAAAGAACAGTATTAATGTATGTGGAATCAGCAACTATAAAATGCTCGAAAGTTCCTGAGGACTTAATAGTTAGCATATTAATATCTAATCCCAAATTAAAATTGCCATCGCCTCGCATTACACATCTCGAATTATCAAAAGTTACAAAATTACTTTGCATATTATTTTTAGAAAACCTTTCGGCCGCACCAACTGAGAAAGCATTTTTAATCGCATCAAATCGCAATTGTCCTGTTGAATTGATAAACACTAAATCATTTGAGTTGTTTAATGGTTCTAACGCTAAAGGATAAAACTTTCTGTGTGCATCAGAATAAGCAAGTCCGAAGAATGCAATCCTACCATCCGCATCTTGTGTACTGTTGTTAATGTTAAAATAAATTTGTTTAGGATTAAGTACCTGATTAAATGCTACACCATTATTCACATTTGCTATACATTCTTCATTAATTTTATAGGCACCATTAAATCTCAAATCTCTTCTTGAAGCAAGCAAACTAACTTCTCCTTCAAAATTATACTCCGGACTAATAAAGAAAATTTCTCCTTCCGGTATTTCCCCGAAACCAGTAGTAACACCATCAGCATTAGCTGAAATACTGCTTAAGAATATGGGTTGTTTCATTCCATTTATATCTGAATAATCAATCCATCCTTTGGCGGTAAATTGTTTGGTTCCATAAATATTAACTTCAGCGTCATAAATACTATGGTATGTAGTAGCAGTATCAGCAATTATAAGAGCATCAGTAAGTGTTTTAATTCGTGCTCCTCTAAGTATTCTTACGGTTTCATCAACTGGGAATATGGCAGCATCTCCAACTTTTATTAGCTTAACTTTTTCTACATCAATAGTATAATCGTTAAGATTATAAGTTGCATTACCGGCAAAAAATCTAAGTGAGTCTTGTTCTTTATTTATGGAGATAAATTCTGGACCGCGAAGTTTATAATCTATTAATTGCACTCTATTAAGGGTATTAAGCCCTTCATAATCATCTTTCAGGTTACTACTTAATAATAATTTATCGTCATTCATTATCCATTCAACTTCATCAAGAGTTGAAATAAAATTGTTGAAAGGAAATCCTATGAACGAATTATCATTTAAATTAGTAAACCATCCCAATTGGTTATCAAAATCGATTTTTGCAAAATATTCCCGCACATCAAATACTAGTGAATCATTCAGACTATTCTTCAGGAAAAAATCTGCAGTATCAGCAGTAAGTGTAATATACTTAAAATTAATATCGTTGGAAACTATCTCCGACTGATCAAAAATAAATGAACCCTCGCCGCGCATAAAGTCAGGATTTAAAAACATCGTACCTGCAAGCCATGAGTTATCATACACTCTAAAAGGTCCAGCTTCACTGGTCAAAGTCATAATGTTTGTGTTGATCGCCCAATGAATATTAACTGTATCGCACTGTGCCGATGGAAAGTTATATTCTTCCGGGCTCTTCACAACTCTAAAATCGTTACTAATACCAGTTAAAGAATCGGAATAGAATGTATAATTATCCGACGAAGAATACGAAGATAGATAGTGCAAATTACCGTCACCCATAAAACCGCGGTTACTTATCGAAATATTTGAACTAAATTTACCCAAATCACCGTAAATATTATATCCCGAGTCGTGAGTTATATGGTTAAATCCCAATGAGTAATCGGGCATAACAACCAGGGGTTCATCAATAGTTGGGAATATTGAAGAAGATGTTAGATTACCTTCAAAAGAAAGTCCTTCGGTGGTAAATGTTGATATACTATCAAAAATAAAAGGGTCTATGGCATAATAAAAACTTTCAGGTATTAGAGTGCTGTCCTGTATTGATTTTTTGTTATAATACACATAACTAACATCGTTACTTACAAATTTGGGAAATTCTTCAAATTTCTTTAGCCCAGATTTATTATCTGGATGATCGATATAAATGCTTCCAACTATATCCACAATTACATTCTTTATCTTGACCAGAGAATCATTTTTTTTAATTGAGTTGTTGGAATAAACTTTAAATGCAAGGGAATCAACATAATTCATTTTCAGCATAAAACTATCGTAAACAAAGGTGCTGTTTCTAGAATAAAAATCCAATAAGCCTATTTGAACGCGTCCGTCGAATGTAAAATTTCTGTTTTTCTTAAAAGAAATTGTTTTATCGTATGGATAAATGTAAACCTCCTGCGAATCGCTAATACTTACTTCCGGCACACCTAATACTACTAAATCCAACGTATTCAAGTTAATGATGGCATTTGGTTTACCTTCAACATTTGAGGTTAATTTAATTATATCATAATCGATGTGTCCACTTTTTGCATACAAAAAATATTTAAATCTGTCTTTTACAATCGCCCTTTTTTTTCTTGAATCGTACAGCAAAAAACCCCTATTTGACAGATCAATTAGCATGGCACTAACCTGATCAGCAGGTTTTTCCATATAAGAAGCTAGTGCGTTTAGTGTAATTTCGCTCTCACCATAAATATTTATGTAGTTTTCAATAACATACAAAGGGTTTATATCATCAATTCCTTCCAATCTGTAGAAATCCCTTTGAGAAAAATAATTACTCGACACAAAATGTGCTATGTTTCTATTACGAATATTTCTTATCCGTTTAAAAACCAATTCCGACTCATTCATTCTCCAGAATAAAGCCTGAACATATATATCTAGTTCGTGATAGGAATCAAAAAATGGAGTCATCGCCGAAGCATTATGATCAGTATACATAACAAACTGTCGGTTATCATTTGTATAATTAACTCTTAACGATGGATGATATAACGAATCCTGATCAAAATAAAACACAAATTCAGCATTAGCAGAAATAAAACCGGTAGCATCGAGACGAAATTTCTCAGCCCTTATGATTGCGTACAAACTATCACTTTTAGTAAGTTTTACAATAGCTTTCGACCTCACTCCTCCAGTCCCATATAGTGTAAGTCCTTCAAGCTGAGCCCCTCCAAAAAAACTAACTTCAGGGTAAATGTTATATAACTCAAACTCATCGAAGTAGGCCTCAAATCTTGGGAAGGAGGTTTTTTCGGTTGGGGGGCTTGAGGATATTCGCTCAGAAATTTTACCAATAATAGGCTGATTAAAAAACCTGTTATAGTGCAGTGTAACCGAATCGATTGTATATGCAGGCAGGGTTAAGTTGATGCTATACTTATTAAAATCTGCGTATATTTGGTTAGCTTCCTTAACACCAAACCGCGACCAATTCAATTTTCCTCTCTCACCATCCCACCTTTTGAGCTCATAATTAAACGTACCCTTGGTATCATTAATAATGGAACTATCATTTTTAGTGGCACAAACCAAATCCCCTTTTTGGAATACTACAAGAAAATTAGTGTCGAGAACAAAACTATAGCGTGAATTGCGGTTATACCACGATAAAGTATTTTTACGATGGATTCGGTCTTTCTCAAATAGGTCAACAGTGAAATCCAAAAAATTTGAAAAATGAATGCTATTATCTTCATTTATCAGCTTAGTTGCATATGCATGCCATACAATTATACTTTTTGGTAATTGTTGCGATTCGGCAATGAGTGTTAGCGCATATAAATAATCGTATAAATAGGGATATGTCCGCATTTTTTTTGATCGCATATTTTCGATGAAGTATCGCACTTCGGCTTTTTCGTCGGCGTTGAACCGACCAATACTCCAGCGTTCGTAAAATCGCGCCAATAATACTTCCGATTTTTCCTGATAAACCTTGGAGGGAGTAGCCAACATTATTTCTGAAATCTGACGAAATAATTCTTCTGAATTTCTTGCAAGCGAATCGGGTTGTTGCGCCGTAATATTGGAGAAACTCAGATAAGCAAAAGCTAAAAATAATGTTAAGTATTTTGGTATTTTATTCAAGTGCGAAGTTATATGTTATATATTATGCAATGATTGTTTAATACGGTTTTAGATATGATCTGTATCAATCCAATTATTATCTCTATCTTTTGCTCTTAACTTACCTTCTTAAAACGGCAGCTACCCAATTATTATTTTCCAGGTTATTAACGATCTTAAGTCCATACTTACCAGCTTCAACCTCAATATCTGATAAATCATTAACGTAAAAACCACTTAAATAAATATATCCATTTTCAGCTAATGCATGAGCATAATTTTTCATATCCCTCAACAAAATATTTTTATTTATGTTGGCAAGAATAACATCGTAATTATCCGTTTCGGATAAAGACTCAGCACCACCTTCAATAGCAGTTATATTATTGATATTATTAATTTTAGCATTTTCTAAAGTGTTTTCGTACGACCACTTGTCGATATCAATGGCTGTAACTGTTTTAGCACCTTTCATAGATGCCATAATTGCCAGTACCCCTGTACCGCAGCCAATATCGAGCACTTTTTTACTATTGAAATTGTTTTCAAGAATAAGCTCAAGCATTAACGAAGTAGTATGGTGGTGAGCCGTTCCAAAAGCCATCTTTGGCTGAATTACGATTTCATAATCAATTGATGGCATACTTTCATGAAAAGATGCCCTAACAAAAATCCTATCGACAATAATAACAGGAGGATAATTGCTTTCCCAAACTTCGTTCCAGTTTTTTTCCACAATCAATTCAACTTTTAATTTTCCTGAATTTTCACATTCAAGACAATAATCAATATCAAGCAACTCATTCTTATCAAATTCTTTTTCAGGGATATATGCGATAATAATTTCTGATTGTTCCTCAAAACTCTCAAAACCAATAAATGATAGCCTTGCGATTAAAATTTCAGTATTAGCCTCAGTTGAAGGTAATGGCGCCGTTATTTGATAGTAGTTCATTATTAGGGTTTTGTTGTCAGTTTGTTTTTGCAGATGGATTGTAAGTGTTATTAATGAGGTTCATAACCAGACAAATTGATAACCTTACAACATACTACAAATCAGCAACTCATTACTATTTTCACAAACTCATCAGCTTTAAGTGAAGCGCCACCAATAAGGCCACCATCAACATCTTTGTTTGAAAAAAGTATAGATGCATTATCCGAGTTACAACTACCACCATATAAAATTGTAGTTTCCTCAGCCGTACTATCATTGTATTTTTCACTTATCAAACCTCTTATATAGCTATGCATTTCCTGAGCTTGATTAGGAGTTGCAACTACCCCTGTGCCTATTGCCCAAACAGGTTCATACGCAACAGTAATATTTAAAAATTCATCACTATTAAGATGAAATAACCCTTTCTGCATCTGGTTACGAACCACATCAAATTGAAAGCCATTTTCTCTTTCATCTAATTGTTCACCTATACAAAAAATTGGCTTTATATTGTTATCGAGAAGACGGTTAACTTTTTCTGCTAGCTGACTATCAGTTTCGTTAAAATACTTTCTCCTTTCACTGTGGCCTACAATACAATATGAAATTTCCATTTCTGAGAGCATTGATGCAGATATTTCGCCTGTATAGGCACCATTATCAAAACTGCTAACATTTTGAGCAGCAATGAATAATACTGATTCTTCAGCATAATCTGATGCCATCTCAAGGTATAACGAGGGGGGGCAAATTACAACTTCACAAACTATCTCTTTTTCGTCTAAATCGTCTGCAATAGTACTTATTAATTCTTCGGCTTCCTGAAAATTATTATTCATTTTCCAGTTGCCGACAACAATTTTTTTTCTCATTTTGTAGTTATTTAATGATGGTGTCCGTCAGGTCCATGAACATGTTTATGCGAAAGTTCTTCATCTGAAGCTTCCCTAACATCCAGCACTTTACCTGAGAAAAAGAGATTTTTGCCCGCAAGTGAATGATTAAAATCCATCACAACTTTATCGGTTTTAATTTCAAGCACTCTCCCGTCTAATGGATTGCCATCCTGATCTTGCATTGTAATCATATTACCAATTTTCACAAGCTCTTCATCAATCTTACCATCCTTTTCAAAAATGCTATTTTCCAACTCTATGATAGCCTCCTGGCTATACTCACCATAACCTTCCTCGGGTGCTAAACTAAATTCAAATTCTGTTTCCGGTTCAAGAGAATTCAAATTCGCTTCAAACGTAGGTAATAATGTTCCATTGCCAAATAAATGCACAAAAGGTCTCTCTTCATTCACTTGCTGAATAATTTCACCGTTTACATCCTCAAATCTTAATGTATATATCAAAGTCACTACTTTGTTCTTTCCAACTTTCATACGTTTTCAATTATGTTTTTATTAGAATAAAAAAATACAAAAGAGATTATTTTTTTTTGATTTTATTAGTATTTCTCTCTCTTTTATTAAATATGACGCGAAAATAAAAAAATATATCATGATTTTAATGTAATATTGCATTAATTTATATTTTATAATCAATTAGTTAAGGATGCAAAAAGCAATCAAGTTTATAAGGAATATTACTCTTTTCTTATTTGCTTCTCTAGTTTTATTTGGTTGCAGGACAACTAATCTTAATAAACAACCGGAACTTGCAGCAGATAATAAATATGATAGTGAATTTCCCTCGAAAAGTGTTTCAAGCGAGTTAGATTACATCTCCAAAACTGTCAAAAAACTTGATATCCTTGCGTTTTATGCAACTTATTATTTTCCAAAGGGCAGTAACATTAACAAAAAAAATATCAACGATTCATTACTAGTTGCATACTCGGCGACTAGGACTATTTCCCATGAATCTGTTTCAGGAACTGCATCGGTAATATATAACAATCAAGATCTTATTGGATTTTTAACTTGTGCACATA
Organism: Bacteroidota bacterium; assembly: GCA_014382445.1. GTDB lineage: Bacteria > Bacteroidota > Bacteroidia > Bacteroidales > F082. The sequence continues at coordinate 24,201 of JACNJS010000091.1, read as the reverse complement.
TTATTGATTTTAATGATAGTATATTTTCGTATTATAACGATGATGTTAACGAAATACAAACCGTTTCTATTAAAATTAAGCAACAAAATCATATTGGCAGTTTAGGTTCAGGTGATCCTATTAATATTGCCGCTATAGATATTGAAAAGGATATTGCTTTATTAATGAAAAAAACGACCAACAATAATGGCGAGGAAGTTTATACACTGAATTATCCTCGCGGTAGTATAAATGACCTTCAATGGGGAAGTGTTGTTTATATAATGGGTTATCCGCTTGGTATTTTGATGGTTACACGGGCAATCGTAAGTTTAACTATGAAGGTAAAAAAGAGTGTGTTTGTTATGGATGCTCTTTATAATAAAGGTATTAGCGGCAGCCCTGTTCTTGCTATAAGAGATGGAATACCAAACTTTGAATTGATTGGCATAGCTTCTTCTTCGGCAGCTCAAGAATCAAATATTCTTATTCCTGAGGAGAATTACAAGAATGGAAGCATAATAAAATTACCGTATGAAGGAAATATTTTTGTACACAATAATAAGTTAATAAGTTATGGAGTAACTTATTCCATTTCTATTGACGAAATAATTACTTTTATCCAATCTAATGAAAAAACACTTAAGGCTGCTGGCTTTGAGATTAATATGTTTTTTAAGTAAGGAGTTAGAATAATAATCAACGGAGACACATGGGAAGTAAAAAGACTTACAAAAATGATCACCAATTTAACGACTATCGTATTGGGCTTGGAAAAAGATTATTTGATATTATTTTTTCTGCCTTAGCTTTAATTGTTTTTTCTCCCTTTCTGCTTCTAATTATAATCAGTATTAAACTGACCTCAAGAGGACAACTATTATTCAAATCAGAGAGGGTAGGTACTGGTTATGACATTTTTACGTTTTATAAGTTCAGGACAATGTATAAGGGTGCCGACAAAGAAAGGGTAAGGTTATCAGAGCTAAACGAATATCTGATATCTCATAAAAAAAATAGTGTTGGTTTCATAAATATTGAAAATTGTCCTGAATGCGAGTTAGGAAAACCCTGCTCACCTTCGTTATTTATTGACGGTATAGAGATTTGTGAGAATTTGTATTTAAGAAAGAAAAGAGAAAGACTACTTGAAACAACTTTTTTTAAAGTTAAGGACGACCCCAGAATAACTACAGTTGGCAAATTTTTGCGAAATACAAACCTGGACGAATTTCCTCAATTTATTAACGTGCTTAAAGGAGATATGTCGATTGTTGGTAATCGGCCCATCCCGCTTTATGAAGCTGATAAGCTTACAACCGATGAATGGTCGTATAGATTTTTAGCACCCGCAGGTATTACCGGCTTGTGGCAAGTACACAAAGACAACAAACTAAAAGCGGAAAACCGTATTCGGCTTGACAATCAATATGCCATGGTTGGTAGCCCCAAGCAGGATTTAATTATAATATTAAAAACAATACCTGCTCTTTTTAGGATTAGGAAAGCACTTTATTAAATAAAACTTTTCTTAACTTTTAACTACTGACCTCCGAACTGCCTCTTTCCTTTGCAATAATGTGGGGTGTGAATAATTAAAAAACACATACAACCAATGTGGGGTTAAGTTGCTAAGGTTTGCCACCGATAGTTTTATAAGACCACTTATCAGCGAACCTCCATATCCATACCCGGAAGCAAATGCATCAGCCTGATATTCATGTTTTCTGGAAATAATATTTGAAATAATGCTTAATATGGTTGATATTGGGGAAAACAATAAACCAAAAGCCAGAAGGTCCATGTAAAAACTAGGAGATGAAGCACCAAGTGCCATGGATAGCTCCGGTTTACTTATGGCTACTGATAGTAGCCATATCATTAAGGCACTTTGTACCAGCGACATAATTAATCCGATAATAACATGTTTTAGTTTATTATGACCTACTTCATGGGCAAGTACCGCAACAATTTCGTCCTCCGCCAGGTCGTTAATGAGGGTATCATACAATACAATCCGCTTTTTAGGCCCCATACCACTAAAATATGCGTTTGCCTTTGTGCTTCGTTTAGATCCGTCAATTGAAAAAATATTATCAATTTTAAAACCAGCTCTAACAGAAAAAGCAACAATTGCCGACTTAAGGTTACCTTCTTCCAGTGGAGTTTGTTTATTAAACAAGGGGACGATGATTCGTGAATAGAACATGGTCATAAAAATCATAAAAAAGCTTAAGCCACCCATTACAATTAACCAAAACCAGCTGCCGGTTTCATTCCATGCCCACATGATGAACATCAATAAACCACCTCCAATTACCAAACCAAGCAACCATGATTTAAGTTTATCGGTTATAAAAGTTAAAGGCGTTGTTTTATTAAAGCCAAACCTCTGCTCTATTACAAAGGTTCCGTAAATTTGAAAAGGCAGCGATATAATATCCATACCCAAACCTAAAATACCGAAAAAAAGTAATGCCCTCAGATATTCATTTTGCGTAATGTTGCTTACATAGTTATCCAAAAATGCAAACCCCTGTGTAAACAACAACAACATAATTATAATAAAAAAAAAGGTTCCTGTAACCATCGAAAAACCAATGTTAACTTTTCCATAATTTTGTGATTTACGATATTTTTCTTCGTTATAAATACCAGACAATTCATCGGGGATTTTTTCCTGCATATTATTATAGTTGAGATAATCCAGGAATTTTTCCAACAGATAATCAAATATAATTATCCCAATTATAAGCCAAAAAAGAGTTTGAGTCATTTTGTAATTTTTTATGAATTAATTAGTAGCTCCCAAAGAATTTTCTTAGAAACCACTCAACCGACAGAAGGAAAATTAATAGGATTAGGATATACAGTACTGAATTCAATGCTATAAATTTATCCTCATAATGTATTTTGGATGTCATTTCGTTACGTCCCTGCAGATTAGTGAATAGATCATTAATATTATCAGGGTAGTACATTTCACCATCATGTTCGCTTGCCAACCTGTTAAGCATGTTGTGATCTGCATTTAGATTTCTGCTTTCATTATCAAGTTGTTGCACAATAAACTCACCGGAATCATCAAAATTATTTTTCCCAAGTTTAACAGATGACTGATAATGATATACTCCAACAGGCAATTTATTCAGGTTAAGTTTGTAATAATCATTATATGGTGAAAAAACAAAATTGAACTTTTCATTGTTTTCGTTAGTTAGCGTTAATCTCACCTCAGAAGAGTTATCAGGTTCCAAAGACTGATTATAAAGTTCGGCATTCAATATTACATCTAACCTGCAATCGTATTCTCCTTTGGTGTTGATCTTGAATTGTCGCTTATCCGTATTAGCAATCAGGAACATCACCGCTTTATTTAAAAAAGCATCTATAGCTAAAGTGTTATCGTACTTCAAATTATCCTGCATCCTCCATAACCACAAACCTTCTCCGCAAATCACACCGCTTTTAACGCCAATATTTTGATAAAATGCAATTAATGGGAAATTAGTACGTATGTTGTTAATGCGCTGCCAACCAAAAACCTCTGCTCCAGGCGCTAAACTGTAATTACCAAGAGGAACTGATAAAGGAGGAAGAGATGACAACTGAGTTGTGAAATCATCATTAAATGAAAAAAAAGCAAATGTATTATTGAATTCGAATTGAGCCGAAACTGTGCTACCAACCGCTGAACTTATATTAAGACCTACAAAATGATTGTTAAACACTGATATTTGACTTTGATTGCCAAGAATAAATAGTACAGGTAATTCAGTATCAGATAAATTCTTCAATAACCTGATCCCCGCATTCTTCTTTGAAGGAAGTTGATGTAGTATTACCAGATCAAACTCATTAACATCTTTATTGAAGCTGTTTATATATTCTGTTTCAACCTGATAGTTTTTGTTCTTACTAAGACTTTGCTTAATTGCTCCAACATCAGGATGTGGAGCATATGCCAATATTAAGATTTTTTGTCGGCTGTTAAGTACATCAATAAAGATATTTCTAACATTATTTTCAAAATTCGTTTCTCCTGTAACAGGTTCAACTGCTAATACATAACGTCTTTTTCCAGCATTCTCAGTTTCAACACTGAATGTAACAGACTTTCTGTAATTATCAGTAGAAATTAATTCCTCTTTTTGAGCTATTACTTTATTATTCTCTAATAATTTAATAAAAGCCTTTTTTCCTTTAAGGATGTTGGCAGACAAACTAACTTCCAAAGGAAAAATATCTCCTGAATAAACAATTGAATTATGTCTTACATCCTCAATCTTAATATCTTTGGTTTGAATAGTATCGCCAAGAGCTATTGTAAAAATAGGGTAGGTAATATCAGATGCAGAATAAACAGGATCAATTCCGTTATTAATAATTCCATCTCCAACAAGTATTACTGCGCCTACATTAAGGCCTATATAATTTAGCTTTATATTTTTAAAAAAGTCAGAATAATTTGATGTGTTATCACTGTAATCGGGATGATTGCCTGCTTTCACCTTGTTACCAAAGATATAACTTTCAACATCATTTTTCTGCCTTAGCTTAGTCATTAAGCCAGCCAGCCTATGTATAAGTGTATCAGTATGATACAACGAATCTTTACACATTAAAATTGATCTTGAATTATCCTGACCAAATATTATGATTGGTTTCTCAATTTGCTTTTTCTTAGTTTTAATAGTAGGAGAAAGTAGTAAAAATGACAGAAGAGCCACTAAAAAAAACCGAAGGATAAACAAAACAACGGTAAGGAAATAACTTAATTTGTTTAGTGGATTTTTTACATATAATATTGCTGCATAAACTAGTCCTGTGAAAATAACTAATAAGATTGTCCACCAAGAATATGAAAAAATTAACTCAGTCATAGTTTTTATTGATCATTTGGTCATTGGTCATTAATCATCAAATTATCAAATCATCCAATCATCAAATTATCTAATTATCCAATCATTACGTATCCATTCCACCACAAACGTTAATCACCTGACCTGAAACATAGGAAGATAATTCGGAAGCAAGAAAAGTAGCAACATCGGCTACATCATCGGGTTTACCGGAACGACGAAGGGGGATAGATTGAATCCAGGTTTCACGGACTTCTTCACTTAATTTATGAGTCATGTCAGTTTCTATAAACCCAGGCGCGATGGCATTACAGCGAATATTTCGTGAACCCAGCTCTTGTGCAATCGATTTTGTAAATCCAATCATTCCAGCTTTTGATGCTGAATAATTCGACTGACCAGCATTTCCGCTTACTCCAACTACCGAACTCATGTTTATAATAGAGCCACTTCTTTGTTTCATCATAATACGCTGTACAGCTTTTGTAAGATTGAATGCTGATTTTAGGTTAACAGTTAGTACCATATCCCAATCTTGCTCCTTCATTCTCATTAGCAGGTTATCGCGAGTAATTCCAGCATTATTAACCAATATATCAATTCTCTCAAAATCAGCAACAACTGTCTCAATCAACTTTTCACTATCTTCAAAAGACGCAGCATTGGAGGCATATCCTATGGCTTTAATTCCAAGTGCATTTAGTTCAGCTTCTGTCGCTACCATATTTTCATCATAGCTAAGATCCGAAAATGCAACATTAGCACCTTCGCTGGCAAATTTCATTGCGATTGCTTTTCCTATACCCCTGGCTGCACCAGTAATTAAAGCAGTTTTTCCTTTTAATAAGTTCATTTTAATAATATTATTTGTCCGCGCCAAAGATATAAATTTAATATCTTTGAAAAATTAATCACTTTAACAAATCATTAAGGTTAATGCGATATTTAAATTAGTTGAAAATGACTACTGTGGTTAACGCAGTTACAAAGGTGATTTTAGATACAAATTTCATTTTTAATATAATATTATCATTATGAGAAACACACTTATTTTAATTAGCTTTTTAATTACAATTTCACTCAATGCCCAATTACCCTCTTCCTTTGATTTAAGAGATTATAATGGAGAAAACTTTGTTACCAGTGTTAAAAGTCAACAGGGAGGAACTTGCTGGACACACGGATCGATGGCCTCGATGGAAGGCAACCTGCTAATGACCGGCAATTGGTCTGCGGCTGGTGAAACCGGCGAACCTGCACTTGCCGAATATCATTTGGATTGGTGGAACGGTTATAACCAGTACTATAATCAGGATCTGGATCCCCCGTATAACAATGGCCAAGGCTTAGAAGTTCATATGGGTGGCGACTATAGGGTAACAACTGCCTATTTATCACGCCTGGAGGGTGCTGTTCGCGATATTGATGGACAATCCTATTCCACACCGCCAGACCGAACCGGTGATGATTACCATTATTATTATGCCAGAGATGTGGAATGGTACACAGCGGGGTCAAATCTTGAAAACATCGACCTTATAAAGATTAAAGTCATGGAGCAAGGAGTTATGGCGACCTGTTTATGTTCGTCGGGTTTATTTATTGATGGAAACTTTAATCACTACCAACCACCTTCAAATCCCCTCGAACCGAACCATTCTGTTTCGATTGCTGGATGGGATGATGACCGTGTAACTCAGGCTCCTGACCCCGGCGCATGGCTTGTTAAAAACTCATGGGGAACAAACTGGGGCTATGCTGGGTATTTCTGGATATCATATTATGATAAGCATGCATGCCAAAATCCTGAAATGGGTGCTGTTTCATTTCAAAACGTTGTATTTTCAAGCTATGACACCGCTTATTACTATGACTATCATGGATGGCGTGATACATTGAAATATGTTAACGAAGCATTTAATAAATTTGTTGCTAATACTGATGAAGCGCTAGTAGCTGTTAACTTTTTTACTGCTGAGCATAATGTTTACTATACTGTAAGCATTTATGATGATTTTGATGGCATAATACTTGAAAATGAATTAGCGAGTGTTTCAGGTACTTTTCAGTATTCCGGACTTCATACCGTCGACTTAACCGATACAATTCATATATTGTCGGGAAATGATTTCTACGTTTATCTTTCTCTTTCAGTAGGAGGGTTTGCTTACGATAGAACCTCAGAAGTTCCTGTACTACTAGGTGCCAGCAGCAGAGTTATAGTTCCATCAACCTCAAGCCCTGATCAGTCATTTTTCTCTGATGAAGGCGCATGGACCGACTTTTACTATTACAATGATGGGTCAGGTTTCGAAAACACAGGTAATATTTGCATTAAAGCATTGGCAGTTCATGACCCAAATACTGTAGTTTCAGATGTAAATGATATAATTCGCGGCTCACATATTGAAGGTAATTACCCAAATCCGTTTAACAATGTCACCACATTTGTATATCAACTAAGTGAACAGGCAAATGTTGATCTTGAAATATATTCGTTTAACGGATCAAAGTTATATACTCTGGTTAGCGAATGGCAACAGGCTGGAAAGCATACTGTTACATGGTTTAGAGAAGATCATAGCTCAGCAGGTGTATATTTCGGTATTTTAAAAATAAATGATCTGGTAGTTGATACCAAACGTTTGGTAATAATTGAATAATATTATTCAGGTTTTAAAATAAATTGTATTTTTGCACTCCTTCCCGATAATCATCGGGATTATTGGACTCGTAGCATAATGGATAGTGCACCTGACTACGGATCAGGAGGTTGCAGGTTCGAGTCCTGCCGGGTTCACTTTTTAACTCTCAATGAGAAACATAAACCGCTTAAATGATTGATTTTGAACGGTTTTTTGTTTTTACACCTCCAAAATATATCAAATATTGCAGTCTAAAAGGGACTAATACGAGACCCAAACTGAAAAATCTAGAATGGGTCTCACCAAGCTGTAAGATGTTGATAAACAGTAGTAAAAATCACACCTTCTAAGAAGGTGGCTTTGAAGAACCCCCAAAGGGGGATTAAAAATCAAATTTCCTTTGTTGTTCTTCTACTTGCTTTTCTTCTTTTTCTTGATGTTTCACATATCTCTTTATCATTTCTTCATCCAATCCAACTGTACTAAAAAATATCCTCTCGCCCAAAAATGATTCCCCCAATAAGGTTTCTTCTTTAAATTGGGGTAGCTCTTAAACAGCTTTATTGCAATTTTCCCCTTCAAAACCCCCATTAAATTTTATATTGAAACCTTCGGTGGTACTGAAACAACTAAATGAATATGGTCATCTTGTACATTTAATTCGATAATCTCACTTTTCTTCCATTCACACAACATTCTTATATCACTGTCAACCAAATCTCTTATAGTGCCAGTCAAAATCCTTAATCGATATTTCGTTACCCAAACAATATGATAATCACATTTATAAATAACATGGGACAATTTCTTATATTTGCTCATAATAACAAAGATAGGCAAAGCCATCAGAACATTACCACCCACAAAGCAGGTGGTTTCTCAAGTTGAAATAAAGTTTCAACACGATTGGATATAATGCAGGAAGTTGGGAAAATTTGCTACTTTATGAGAGATTATGAAAGTGCTTATGAGTACTATAATAAATTTATAGAAATTAAGGAAGCTCTAAATTTGAACATTTACAGCGGGGAAAATGCAAAAATTGGAGTCGTATTTTCAAAAGTGGGACTGGCGGAACAATCTGAAAAATATATGGAAGATTATAAAGATTATGCTGAAAACGATAAGTCAATTTATAAAAATTTAAGTTTATCAGTATATTATTCGTATAAGGGTGATTCAATAAATGCTGTCGAACAAATGAAATTGTTTTCACAACAAAGCAATTATCATTTCTGGACAATTATTTTTTTAAAAATGGATCCTTTAATCGATAATATCAAGGATCTTCCTGAATTCAAGGAAATACTTAATGATATAGAAATAAAATTCTGGAATAATCATAACCAAATTAAGGCATCACTTGAGAAGAAAGGATTAATTTAACTTCTATTTTTAAATTTAATATTTATTTTTTACAAGAGGAAAAGCACACTTATAAAAAAATGGGTAACTTTTTAATACTCTTTTTACTTGACATTAGGCATTTAAAGTCGTACATTGCAGGACTCTTCTAACCTAAACTTAATGCGATGAAAAAGCTAGCTCTCTTAATTATATTCACTTTATTCTTTCAAATAATTGCCTTCTCACAAACCTGCCTGCCTGATGGCATCTCATTTACTACACAAACTCAGATTGACAGCTTTCAGATAAACTATCCTGGTTGTACCGAAATTGAGGGGAATATGGAAATCCACGGTGACTATTTATCTAATTTAAACGGATTAAGTATATTGACATCTATTGGTGGAGATTTTGGTGTTTCCTGCTATGGTAACACACTTACAAATTTAACAGGCCTTGACGCATTAACTACTATTGGTGGAGACCTAGTTATTACTGGTGGATGTTTCACTAGTTTAACTGGACTTAACGCACTGACCTTTATTGGAGGGGACTTTGTGATTATCTACCAAGGGTCCCTAACCGACTTAACAGGACTCAACTCTTTGACTTCCATAGGAGGAGACTTCCATATTGGTGGTGCTCAGGGCCTAATTAACCTAATAGGTGTCGAATCACTGACTTCTATAGGGGGACATCTTAAAATCGTTGGTACTCATAATTTGAATAGTCTAACCGGGTTGGAATCATTGACTTCTGTTGGAGGACCTTTATTAATTGTTGGTAACGGTAGCTTAACAAGTTTATTAGGGCTAGTTAATATGACTGCCATTGCTGGACGTCTTTATATTGGGTGGAACTCTGTCCTCACTAGTTTGACAGGACTGGAGAATATTGATCCTACTACGATAGATAGCCTGTTTATTGGAGTCAATGATAGCTTATCGACTTGTGAAGTACAAAGTGTTTGTTATTATCTTACTGCCCCTAATGGTACTATAGAAATTTCTGATAATGCCAGCGGATGTAACAGCCAAGCTGAAGTTGAAGAGGCTTGTTTGATTATTGGTAGTTCAGATATAGATGTAGGCACTGAATATTCAATTTATCCTAATCCTGCAATTAAGGAAATATTTATAACAAGAATCAATAAAATTCATGTTAAAGATGTAAATATTTATAATCAGATTGGTCAACTAGTTTTACACAAAGAATTGATAAATAACTCAATAGATGTATCATCGCTTAAACAAGGCATATATGTAATTGAATTAGTTACAAACGATTTGAAATTCAGGGAGAAATTGATAATAAAATAAGAGTGTACTGTGTATAATCGTATAATACTGCACAACCAAAAATCTGTTTTCGTGCATAGATGCAACACATTATGTATTTTGAAAGAACTAATATCAAACTATAAGTAGACTATCATGAAGAAAATTACTTTATTAATCGCGTTAACTTGCATTTTCCATTTTACTGCAAATTCACAATCCTGCCTGCCTGAAGGCATCACTTTTACTACGCAGGCACAAATTGACAGTTTTCAGATTATTCACCCCAATTGTACCCAAATACTAGGGGAAGTCAGGATATGGGGAGTCAACGATATAAATAATTTAAACGGATTAAATGTATTGACTTCAATTGATAGTAGTTTTATTATTACTTTTAGTCCTAATCTAACTAATTTGACTGGTCTTAACGCAATAACTTCTATCGGCGGAGACATGCAACTGTATTTCACTAATCTGACAAGTTTTACCGGACTTGACTCTTTGGTTTCCATTGGAGGGAATTTTATAAGTTTTGACCAGGCTGCCTTAACAAATTTAACAGGGCTGGGTTCTTTAACCTCTGTAGGGGGGAACTTTTCAATTGAATCGGCTGATGACCTGATAAATCTAACAGGGCTTGGGTCGCTTACATCAATTGGTGGAGTTGTGAGTTTAAGTACCAATCCATCTTTGACAAGTTTATCAGGGCTAGATGCGGTTACTTCCATTGGAGGAGGTGTTTCTATTGTTGCCAATTTTGCGTTGACAAGTATAACCGGGCTGAATGATGTGACTTCCTTAGGGGGGAGTCGATTGAATATTTTCGCCAACAATATTCTGTTAAGTTTATCGGGTTTGGATAATATTGAGCCTGCTACGATAGATAGCATAATTATTAGTCATAACTTTTCTTTGTCAACTTGTGAAGTCGAAAGCATTTGTGACTATTTATCCATCCCCAATGGCTTTATAGTTATTCAAGATAACGCGCCAGGTTGTAATAGTCAGGATGAAGTGGAAGCTGCCTGTGAAACTATTACAGTTAATGAAACAAAATTTTCAGATAACCTAATTATCCATCCTAACCCCTTTACTACTTCTACAACTATTGAATATGAACTTAAGCATTCTTCCTCTGTCCAAATCACTATCTACAACCACCTTGGTGAACAGGTTGAAGTAATTAAGCAAAAGCAATCATCAGGAAAGCAACAAGTCGTATGGAATGCTATTGGATTACCATCGGGGGTTTATTATTTCCAAATGCAGGCCGGTGAACAGTTGGCTTCAAGGAAGATTATGGTTGTGAAGTAAAGCTTGATCAACTATTTTTAGTTAGACAGGACGTAATATTTATACGCAATGTCCACCTCCCTTAAGGTCTAATCTCTGCTTATTCTAGTATTATCTTGCTGATTTTTCTAGCGTGACTTTTCGTGCCGACGACGATAGTTGAGCTCCTATATTGCCAAGAACTGACCCTGAAAAATATTCAAATCTGCCATGCGGTTTGTTATATTGTTGAGGAATTAAGTCATTGATAAATTGGAATAGCCGAAAAACTAGTGCGTTAGCTAAATTATTAAGTCTTTCATTACCATGTAAGATTAATTTTTGTAATATTATGGTCATTTTTAGCACTTAAGTCTGTGCTAGTCTGAATATAATCTAACATCACTATGGCTCATCACACCATCAAATCGGGTTATTCGAGTTTATCAGACCGACTTAACCGTTTCCCACAGGGGGCTCCGCCTACTGACCTCTTATTTTCCATTTTAAAAATACTTTTCAGCGAGAAAGAAGCGGAACTTGTTGCCAGCCTGCCCATCAAACCATTCACAGCAAAAAAAGCAAGCCGTATATGGAAGATGGACATGACTCAAACACAAAAAGCATTAGATAAGCTTGCAAGCCGAGCCATCCTTATTGATATTCACCAAAATGGAGAAAATAATTATGTGTTGCCACCTCCTATGGCTGGTTTTTTCGAGTTTTCGTTGATGCGCGTACGAAAAGATATTGACCAGAAATTGCTGGGCGAATTGTTTTATGAGTATTTAAATGTGGAAGAAGATTTCATCAAGGAACTATTTACACAGGGAGAAACTCAGTTAGGTCGAACCTTCGTACAAGAACCTGCTCTAACCGCTCAAAACACCCTTCATGTTCTGGATTACGAACGAGCTACAGAAGTAATAAAAACTGCCAGTCACATTGGAATTGGGATATGCTATTGTCGTCATAAAATGGAACATATGAATCGGGACTGCGATGCACCTAAGGTTATTTGTATGACTTTCAACAATACAGCTGCATCACTTGTAAAACATGGGCATGCACGTAAAGTAGACGAAAGAGAGTGTATGGATTTATTACAGCAGGCTTATGATTATAATCTTGTGCAGTTTGGAGAAAATGTAAGAGAAACAGTAAACTTTATTTGCAACTGCTGTGGATGCTGTTGCGAGGCCATGATAGCAGCCCGCCGATTTGCAATTATGAATCCGATCCACACTACCAACTTTCTACCGGAAATTAATGAGTTAGATTGTAATGGTTGTGGTAGTTGCGTTTATGCATGTCCTGTTGAGGCAATGTCGCTGGTATCTTCAAATGATCCGCACCAGGAAAAAGCAAAAAAAGCAAACCTAAATAATGACTTGTGTCTGGGATGTGGGGTTTGTGTTCGCGCTTGTCCTAAAAATGCAATATTCTTGAAATCACGTGATGCACGAGTTATAACACCCATAGATGGAACACATAGAGCTGTTATAATGGCAATTGAAAGAGGTAAATTGCAACATCTTATTTTTGATAATCATGTTTTATGGAGCCATAGGGCGATGGCAGCAGTACTTGGTGTAATTCTTAGACTACCACCTATAAAACAGGCACTTGCCAGCCATCAGGTTAAATCAAGATATCTTGAAACACTTATAAGAAGATATAATAAGCAAAACAACAATAAACAACTAGTAAACTGATAGTTTGACAACAAAATCACACGAAGAAATCGCACATTGAATATCATTATAAACACAAAATAATTTTTAACCAGATTAGTTTGTTTTTTTATCTTTACCCTTTAATTTTTAAAAATTTCTAACATGATGAAGAAAATCTTTTTCGTTACAGCGTTGTTATTTTTCTCACATCTTGCATTTTCAATTTCTATTCCTGAACTCATAAAAGAATCAGGATGCAGTAAGGATTATCCAAATGATAATCTGCTAATAATTTTCGACAGCACGAAGGTGGATATGAAAGAAAGTGGTTTAAGCTACTATAATACGCATACATTGTATAAAGTTCTCACAACTAATGGTGCAAAAGATCTCAATATAATTAAATATGGCTACGACCCTCTTTCGGCTTATGTTGACATAAAAAATGTTACCGTTTATAGAATAAACGGCAGTATTGAGGAATTGGATATGTCGAAAGTTTTAGATTACCCTGCCCCTGCCCGAATGATATATTGGGGAGCAATGGAAAAAATGATTGAAATTGGTCGCCTTGAGCCCGGTGATGCAGTTGAAGTTTTCCTTTTTAAAAAAGGTTTTACTTATGCCTTGCTTCAGGATGATGATGATCAATATATTCCACCTATGAGAGGACATTTTTATGATATCGTACCTTTCTGGAGTAACGACCCTCTCCTGCTGAAATATTATAGCGTAATTGTCCCTGAAGACAAATTGATCCAGTATAGATTTTATAACGGTGAGGCCGAATCTTCAGCAATTCTGGAGAATGGCAAAATGATATATACCTTTATTAAAAAGAATATTATGCCAATAAATAATGAACCAGGGATGGTAGCTTTGTCAGATGTTGCTCCAAAATTACTTATTTCGACAAGTCCCGATTGGTATGCAAAATCATTATGGTTTTATAAAGTAAATGAAGATTACGGCAGTTTTAATTCAACACCCGACATTGACAAAAAAGTTGCTGAAATACTTGTAGATGCTAAAGATGAGATGGATTCTATCTCGTTGCTTACACATTGGGTAGCAGATGAAATAAGGTACTCAGGTATCTCGATGGGGCCGGGCGAAGGTTTTACTCTTCACAGCGGTGATATGAATTTTACCGACCGTTGCGGTGTTTGTAAAGATAAAGCCGGTATGCTTATAACAATGCTGCGAGCAGCCGGTTTCGAATCATATGCAGCGATGACTATGGCAGGCTCGAGAATTGATTATATCCCTGCCGATCAGTTTAATCACAGTGTAACAGTTGTCAAATTATCAAATGGTAAATATAAAATGCTCGATCCTACCTGGGTTCCGTTTTTACGCGAACTTTGGTCGAGTGCCGAGCAACAACAAAATTATTTGATGGGTCTGCCTGAGGGAGCTGACCTGATGGTTACACCAATCTCAGCTCCAGAAAATCATTTTTTTAAAATTAACGGAAACTCTGAGATTCTTCTGGACGGAACTTTAAACGGTGAGTTTTTGTTGACTGCCGAAGGACAATCGGATGCTGCGATAAGACGAATGTTTACTAGTAATTTTAAATCTGAATGGGAAAAATCTGTTGAGATGGAATTATTACATGTTTCACCTCAGGCTCAAATCATTGAAATAGACTTTGGTAATCCCTATGACTATATGTCTTCTTACATCCATATAAAAGTTAAATATACAATTCCGGATTATGCAATAATTACTGACGAGGAGATTATTTTTATTCCATTTGTTGCAGCAAATCTGTTTAAAAGAGGTATGTCGCACATGAATTTCAGTACTAATTTAGCAGAACGACTACATGGATTCCGGGACAGGTGTTCACGTCTAGTTGAACTTAATGAAACAATTATACTTCCAAAAAGTGGTAAACTAATTCCCTTGGAATTTGATGAAAAAGTGGGTAATGATATTGCCTCTTTCGAAGGGAATATTGAATTAAATGGAAGGTCATTTGAAATTCATGAAAAAATCAAACTTGCAAAGCGCGTTTACGAAGCCAAAGATTGGGATTCTTTTAGAAAAGTTGTGAGTTCCCAACAGAAATTTGCCGATACTCCTATTATTATAGATATTACAAATTAGAAGCAAACTTAAAAAATCAGAAAAATGAAGAAAATAATATTAGCAATATTTTGCCTCTTTATAGTAGGTACCTCTTTCGCGCAAAATGAAGAAGCAGATGCCGAGTATTTAAAAATCCTTAAAGAATATACATTAAACGAAGATGGAAGTACTGACTTTCATTATTCAAAAGAATTGAAGCTTCTAACTCATTATGCGTTCCATAGATTATATGGCGAAACTTTTATCGTTTACAATACTGATTTCCAAACAGTAAAAATTAATTCGGCATTCACTATAATGGCCGACGGGAAAAAGATAATTACTCCTGATAATGCTTTTAATGAAGTTCTACCAAGATTTTCTACAAATGCGCCGGATTTTAATAATATAAGAGAGTTGGTTGTAACTCATACCGGGCTTGAGCTAAATGCGATAATTAATTTGGATTATACAATCAGTTCAAAAAAGGGGTTCTATCCGGCTTTAATGGGTGATGAAGTTCTGTCAGAGACTTCCCCTGTTAACGAACTTGTTATAAGAGTGAATATTCCTGTTTCTCAAAACCTTAAATTTGAGTTGTTGAATATTGTCGGCGAACCTGTTATCAACATTGAAAAAGAGAAAAAAGTTTATACATGGACATTCGAATCAATGCCTGCCAATTCAAAAGATTATTATCAGGATGTTGATCAGATATTTGCTCCACGGTTAATATTTAGCACTGCGAAAGATTTACATTTTGTCTACGATCAATTTATCAATCAGGATGCTTTTATTTTTAATACTAATGAAAGCATGGATAAAGTTGTAGATAAGATTTCTGCCAATGAAACAAATCAATTGACCATTGCTTTAGAATTACAAAAACTTGTTAGTAACGACCTTGGCACCCTAAATATTCCATTAAAATATACAGGATTTAAATGCCGCTCGGCCGTTGAAACCTGGAATTCTAATCAGGGAACGCATATTGAAAAAGCTTTACTATTAACAGCTTTATTACGAAAATCAAACATTGAGGCTGAGCCGGTTGCGATTATTCCGGATGTATATTACAATAAAGAAATCGGTAATCTCCTGAGTTTTAATAATTTTCTTGTAAAAATAAAATTGGAAAAATATGGTGAGGTTTTTATTTCAGCCAATCTCATCGGTAAACAGAATTTGAAATTTGAACTTGAAGGGTTAACACCCTTATTACTTGACAAAAACGTTGAAAGTTTGAAGGTTTTTCCAGGCAAACCGATAACAAGCAAGATATTTGTTGTTGGGGAGTTTGTAATTCAGAACCCTGAGAAATTAGTAGGAAAAATAAATTTAGAACTTAAGGGTCAAGCAAATCAGTATTTCACTCTTTATAATGATAGCTCAAAAATAAAATCAATTATCAAAGGTGGTGTTTCTGGTAAAAATCTTACTTCAGCCAAACTTGAAAAACTAACACAAGAGGAAAGCAGGACTCATTTAGAATTTGAAATAGAAGATCCATTTAGTAAATCCAATAACTATTTAAGTTTTGAACTTCCTTATATAAATAATGGTAGTGAAAACTGGCATATTAATATTTTACCAGCTAAACGATCAGCACCTTTAGAAATTCAAGAACCCATTCACGAAAGATATGAATACACGATTGTTTTTCCAAATGAGCTCAAGCCTGTTTCGCCACATAAGAATATTGAAATAAAAAATGATGCAGGATATTTATTAATAAAGTTCGAAAAATCGGAAAAAGAAATAATAATAACCAAAGAAATAAAATTCGATAAAAAAATTATCGGAATTAAGGATTATGGCAGTTTCAGAGAAATAATGAATACATGGAATAATAGTAACTACAAGTTGATTATATTTAAGGATTAGTGATATTGGTTTATCTTGAAAATAAGATAGCACGACTTACAAATTGCATGCTGGGCTTTTTATGATAAAGTTATAAAACTGCAAAATGGGTTATAACGAACAAAAAGGGAATAAACTTAGAAAGCTTCGAAGTGTTGATAAATACGGTTCAGAGAAACCTGTTAGCTATCTAAATATTTTTATTCTGCTGGCTTATGGATATATCACAGTTTTAACTCCTAACCTAAAAAGATTTGATTCCAATGGCTCGAAATTTTTGGCTTTGGCGATTCTTAATTTAGTAGTTTGGTGTTATTTTATCTATCGCGAGCACCGAAACAATTCCTTTTCAACATTTAGCAATTTTTTCAATACAAAGATAGGTCTGGCACATTACAGGCTGGTAAACAAATAGCAAAGGGAAAATGGTCGAAACAATTTTTTAAAAACTTAAGGGATCACAGATGAATGTAAAAGTACGATTCACGCAAAGGTGGATCGGACTTTTTATTTAATGAACTTATTTATTAGTTGTTCATATCAACATTAGCCCAAAGCCATTTGGAAAAATCGTAATAATGATTAATTTTACCAGCCTCATCATTAACCTGATCAGTCGGTGAAAATAAAATTGTTCATAGCTGCGATATTTTTCTTTCAAACTTTCTTTTTAATAGGACAGATTCAACTTGAAATGGAAAATATTAATGAAGACAGTCTGCAACGTATTCTTACATCATTAAACGACAATGAAAAAATTGATGCTTTAAATAAGCTGTCAATGGCTATCTCTATAGAACATCCTGATAGCAGTATTACAATTGCTCAAAGAGCTCTTAATCTTGCTGAAAAAGCTGACTATCTAGCAGGTATGGCTGATGGATACTTCAACATGGCAAATGGTTACTATTTACTTGATGAATTTCAACCTACAATTAACAACTATTTTAAAGCGCTTCGTATCTATGAGGACCTGCCACCTTCAAAGGAGTATGGAATTATATGCTTACAACTTGGAGACCTGAATCAATTTACGGGGAGGATTATTGAGTCATTGCCTTTTTATAAGAAATCTTTATTTAATTATGACAGACTGGATCATTATGAAGGAAAATTTAAAGCAGCTAATCTAATAGCATATACCTATTGGATGCTTGAAGATTATGATTCATCGCATTATTTCACAAATCTGGGAATGACATATCTTGGTTCTGATAAAGATCCCAATAAACTTGCTACACTTTATATGCATACTGCACGAACCTACCAACAGCAATTCATGGAATCGAGTGATACAGTATTACTGGATAAATGTATTTATTGGTTAATGAAAGCAAAAGATTTAGGTGGGTTAAACTGTTATAAAGAAACCTTTATAAATTACAACCTCGGTTCATATTTACTAAACTATCATACAGCTGATAAAACAAAAGAGGGTAAACAATATTTTGCAAAGACTATCCCTTTGGTAGAAAATTGTAAAGATTCATATTTTGCAGTTCCAATGGTTAAACGAAGATTAGGAGTATTCAGTTATGAACAAGGTGAACTAGATACAGCAATTTTATTTCTGAGTAAAGCACTGGTACTTATAGAGCAGGAACTGTCTACATTTTCTATAAATGAATATATCAATCCAGTGCGTGCATATGAAGCCAGATGGTTTCTTAAGAGATATAAAAGTTTTACATGTGAAAATCTTTATTTGGTTTACTTAAAACAAGGTGATTACAAGCAGGCATTTCAATATTACAGAATATGGGAAAGATCTAAGGAAGAAAGGTACCTTGAGAAAAATAAAAACCTGATTATTCTGCTTGAAGCTGATTCTGAAAACGAAAAAATCCAAAACCGTATTGATATCCTGGCAAAGGATAACGAATTGAAAGCATTAAAAATAAGTCAATCAAGGACATTTAATTATGGGCTGGCCGTCATGAGTATAATTCTGGTATTGGTTGGGTTGCTTTTTATGAGGCAAAACAAACTGAAAAACGAGCACAGATCCGTGTTACTTGAACAAAAGCTGCTTAGACTCCAGATGAACCCACATTTCATTTTCAATGCTTTATCTAACATTCTCAAATTTATCGATTGTAATGAAAACAAAAAAGCATCAGATTATCTTACTACTTTTAGCAAACTACTTCGTACCACCCTGGAAAGCACACGAGAAAATATGGTTCCATTCGAAAAAGAGGTCAGCAGCCTTCGAAATTATCTTGAACTACAAAAGCTCCGGTATAGTAACAAATTTGATTATGCCATTGAAGTGGATAAAGATATAAATCAGGAAGACATGTCGATCCCACCAATGCTGGTTCAGCCGTTCATCGAAAATGCTATTGAGCACGGAATACGTCATAAAAAGACTCCCGGAAGAATTGATGTACGGTTTCTACTAAAAGACAAAAAAATCCTTTGTGAGGTTGAAGATGACGGTGTGGGACGTGAAAGAGCCTGGGAGGCAGAGATAAATGAAAGAGGTGGTCGAAAATCGCTTGCTACAGAGATTATCAAGGACAGGATAAAAGTATTGAACAAAAAAATAAGGCAAAAGATTAAATTGGAGGTCATTGATTTGAAATCGGATAACACGAATGTTACGGGAACAAAAGTCATGATCGACATACCATATAGTAATGTTTATTAATTTTACAGAATCATGTTTCGCACACTTATCATAGATGATGAAGAAAATAACAGACTGCGTCTTAAGCAGATAATCTATAAACATTTTCCTCATATTCAGGTAGTAGGTGAAGCTGACGGAGTTGAAAACGGTTTGATGGCAATCACAAATTTTAATCCTGATATTGTATTACTTGATATCAAGATGGCAGATGGGGATGCATTTGATCTGCTGAATAAGGTTATTTCCATTTCATTCAAAATCATTTTTATTACCGCTTACGAAGAATACGCTTTGAAAGCCATAAAATTCAGTGCGCTTGATTATTTGCTTAAACCCGTATCCGTTGAAGATCTTAAATCAGCCTTTTATAAAGCTGAGAACCAGATACTAACCGATTTAAAACTTCAAGTTTCAAACCTGCAGAATAACTTGCGCACAACAAAAAACAAGACCCTTGCTTTAAAGACGAGTGAAAAAATATACTTACTCGACGTTAATGATATAATAAGATGCGAAGCCGACAGGAATTACACTTATCTTTTTGTCAATGAACAAAAAAAACATATTGCATCGCAACCCATGAAAGAGTTTGAGGATATCTTAAAAGAATTTGGATTTATCCGTATTCACAAATCACACCTTATTAATATGGCCTTCATTGAAAGTTTCGATAAATCTGATGGCGGTTATGTTATATTGAAAGATAAAACTGAGCTCCCTGTTTCACGGCGAAAGAAAAATGAATTGTTAACTTTTTTTTCAAAATTGTAATTATCCCATTCATCCTTAATTTCTGACCAATGGATAAAAAACTACTGCCGTTTGGTCATTTCATCGTTTTTATTAATTTATCAAGAGTATCTTAACTTCCTGTAATCTAAACTTTATAACTAATTCTAAAAGAAATAACTATGAAAACACGTTTACAAATTAACATTACGGTAATTGGAACTGTCATTTTCTTGCTTACTGGATTTAATCTAATAGCCCAGGAGACTTGGGAAAAATCTGAAAGCAATCCTGTATTAACTTCTGCTCCTTGGTCGAGCTCAGTTGCTAGTCCTGTTGTGATTTTTGAGGATGATACATTTAAAATGTGGTTTGGGGGTGATGTTGTTAATGGCAGGGCCATTGGTTATGCTGAATCTCCTGATGGAATAAACTGGGTTACAAATGTTGAGCCAGTTATTCAGGGGGGGAACTTAGGAGATTGGGATGCATCCAAGTATCCTGGATCCGTTATTCGGATAAATGATACCCTGAAAATGTGGTATAGCGGATCTTCCGATAATTTTGGCTATGATATCTCCATTGGATATGCCTGGTCATTAGATAACATTGATTGGTATGTATTGCCAAACAAAGTACTTGAACATGGTGATATTGGAACATGGGAAGAAACAGGAGTATTTCAACCTGTTGTGTATTATGATGGCACGTTATACCACATGTGGTATGGTGGGTTTGAGGGTACTACATTGTACGACCCAATGCAGGAAGGTTATGCTACTTCAACAGATGGAATTTACTGGGTAAAAGACACAGATAACAACCCTGTAATAACATTGGGACCTTCAGAAAGCTTTTATGATACATGGGTCATTGGCACTAGTGTACTATACATAGAAGACAAATATTACATTTGGTTTGCTGGGTGGGATGGTTTAGGCACTAATCCTTTTAAATATTGGTCTATTGGTTATGCAACGTCTTTAAATGGTTCTGACTGGATAGTTGAGAATGCTGATATGCCTGTGATTGATTATGGTGAACCAGGAGAATGGGATGATATATGGGCTCGTTATTGCAGTGTCCTGATTCATGAAGACCAGTTAAAAATGTGGTATGATGGGAAAGGTTATGGAGTTAAGATTGGTTATGCTACAGATAGCTACGTTGGCATTAAGGAGAAAAATGATCCCTTATTACTTAACGTCGTAATTTCACCAAACCCGTTTTACACTTCAACTACTATTGAATACAATCTCAAAAAATCATCCATAGTCCAAATGTCCATATTCAATCATTTGGGCAAGCAAGTTGATTTCATCCAGCAAATACAAGCTTCTGGTCAACAGCAAATCACTTGGAATGCTTTAGGGTATCCTTCAGGGGTTTATTACTTCCGCATCCAAGCTGGTGAACAGGTTGCTTCTGGAAAAATGTTGCTTATGAAGTAATGTCTTGACATTTAGCATTTAACTTCGTATTTTGCGTAGACTATTAACTAAAATATACTATTATGAAAAAGTTCTACTTACTTCCCCTTTTCATCATATTCATTCAAACAATAGCATTTTCACAATCTTGTCTCCCGGGTGATAATAATTTTTATTCCCAATCCCAAATAGACAACTTCAAAGCCAATAATCCGGGGTGTACTGAAATTGAAGGAAGCGTTAGTATTTATAATAGCGATATAACAAATTTAGATAGTTTAAGTGTTTTAACTTCAATTTGGGGAAACCTTTCAATTATGTGGGCAAATTCCTTAAAAGATTTATCGGGATTAGATAATATTGATTCAATCGGTGGGGATTTCAATATTGGAGTGTTACCTTCCTATACTAGAAGTGGAAATGACTCCCTAATTAACCTGGACGAACTCAATAATTTAACATCTATTGGTGGTAGTCTATATATTGGTTGGAATGCTTCTCTTGTTAGTATCGAAGGGCTAAATAATTTATCTTCCATTGGTGGATCTCTATCAATTGAAGGCAATGCAACCCTCGTTAGTCTTGAAGGACTCAATATAACTTCCGTCGAGTCCTTAAATATTCATAGTAATAGTTCATTACCAGATCTAACAGGTTTAGAAAACCTTGTATTAATCTCAGATAACTTGGATATTGGTACTGTTAGATGTGGAGGCCATGCCATATGGTGTGCAGGAAATACTTCTATGATAACTTTAGACGGATTAAATAATTTAAGTTCAATAGGCGGGGATTTAATTATATTATGTAACGACTCTTTAACAAGTTTAGAAAGTTTAGAGAACCTTACCTCAATTGCGGGAGATTTAAACATAGGAGGATACTATGAGGATTGGAATTTTTTTGCTGGTAATCCAGCGATAACCACATTAGCTGGTTTAGATAATATTACATCAAATTCCATTGAAAATTTAACTATCTTAGGTAACTATTCTTTAACAAACTGCGAAGTTCAAAGCATTTGCGATTATTTAGACAACCCCAATGGAACTATTGAAATCCATGATAACGCTACAGGATGCAATAACACAACGCAGGTTAATTACGAGTGCACTCAGGTCTCAGTACAGGAGATCCCTTTTAAAGAACAATGTGTTGTGCACCCCAATCCCTTCACTACTTCAACAACCATCGAATACGAACTTTCCCAATCTTCAACTGTCCAAATCTCCATTTTCAACCACCTGGGTAAGCAGGTTGATTTGATCAAGCAACCGAAATCCCAGGGTAAGCAGCAACTCACATGGGATGCTTCGAGGCTGCCATCAGGAGTTTACTATTTCCGAATGAAAGCTGGTAAGCACACAGCTTCTGGTAAGTTGATATTAGTTAAGTAGTAATTAGTGTTAAGTGATTTTTAAGATGTAATTAGGCCTATCGAATTAGCATATTTTCGGTACATTTGATTTTAATTATTAAATCATTCTGTAGAGTATGCTAATAATACTGTCCCCGTCAAAAACAATTGATAATAATGGTAAATCTACCACACTGCAATCTCAACCATCCTTTATTGAAGATAGTAAAATCTTAGTAGATAATATTAAAATAAGGAATATTTCCAGGTTATTTGAACTAATGGGTATTAGCCCTAAACTTGTTCATCAGACTTACGACAGATACCAGTTTTGGGAGTCCGAACATAACCTTTCCAATTCAAAAACAGGCAATTCTATTATTTAAGGATAAAAAAAATGGTGATTATAAGATTATAAGTATCTATGCTAAAAAGGCAAGGGGGCTAATGTCTCAGTTCGTTATTAGAAACAAAATTGAAAATGTAGATGATTTAAAATTTTTTGATGAAGATAGCTATTATTACAACAATGAACTTTCACATGGGAATCAAATAGTATTTACCAGAGGTTGATACTAAATAAAAATAAAACAACATCGAAATTGTCATTAAGTTTCTAATCCAAATTATAACTGTTTCTAAGTTACGATTAGCAGTGATTCCTTCAATAAAACGAATTCAACTTTTATAATGAATTATTTGAGGTAGTAAAAGTATAAATTCGAGGTTGAGTAAAAATATATATTATCGTATCATCTTTGTTTTCAAAGCGTTTGAATACAAATAAAAAATTTATTTTATTTTCAAAAACATGTTGCGGGTACGGAAAAGTATTCTACTTTTGCCGCTCTTTAAAAGCGGGCAGTTCACAGATAATAGTTGATGGTTTTTATTAGTGATTATATCTGGTCATAACTTGTAAAAAATCACTTGATAAATTGGTTAAAATACCGACAAAAAAAGATAAAAATATTTTTTCATATTTATTTTGTCATATTAAAAAAGAGTATTACTTTTGCATCCCCAATTTACGGGAATAAATCAGAAGAT
>JACNJS010000041.1 GCA_014382445.1 Bacteroidota bacterium | reverse complement strand
GCCATGGAGCAGGCATTCAAGTGTTGGAAATTCGATAGACCGCTATCGACCCAAATTTGCCATTCCCTACAGATCGTAGGAAGCTTAAAGTTGGTGGGAGCTGCAATATAGTGATGACTCAGTGAATAGGAGATATCGCTATTGATCAGCCGTTTAAGTTTATGTTGAGATAACTGGATCATACCAACTGACTTTACGAGGAAATGACGAATGAAATTAACTGTTTTACCACCAAATCTAAGAATGCTTTGCTGAACATTCATAAAAAAGGTTGTTTTTAACAAAAAATTAATCAGATTTGTTATAAGATAAAATTTATCTATCGTCATTATGTAGAATTTTTGTAATGCCACAACTTAGTGCAGTACCCGTCGACAATCCGATTGACGTCTTTTCAAGAGAATCATTTCTTACAGAACGGGATGTTTATCAATATTTTATTGATCTTATAGTCACGCAAACAAAGTCAGAGATTGGTTACTTCCATCTTTTTGATCATGAAAAAGATGAAATCAGTCTTGGTGTATGGTCTGGCAAAGTCTTTGATCAATGTACTACCACACACGTTAGTCACTACCCATTGCGCGACGCAGGCATATGGGCCGACAGTATCAGACAAGGACGAGGTATTTATCATAATGATTACATAAATTTACATCATCGTAATCAATTGCCTGAGGGCCATTTCCCTATTACCAATCATCTAAGTGCGCCGATTTATGATAATGACAATAAAATTGTAATTGGCGTAGTTGGTATCGGTAATAGACCGTTTGATTATACTGAAACTGACATCCAAAATTTAGACACAATGCTTTTGCAAGGCTGGCCTGTACTACAGCAAAAGTTAGATGAAATTCATAGCTTTTACTCTGGAAGAGCATTCCTTTTTAAACAGAAAAAACCTGAAGACCTGTTATCTGAAATGATAGCAACTATCGGCAAGGCTTTAGAGCTTAGGGATGAGTATACGAGTCATCACCAGTCTAATGTTTCGTTGATTTGTGACAAAATTGCAGAAGGCCTCGATTTGCCTAAACAGCAGCGATTTGGATTGAAGCTCGGATCATCTATTCACGACATAGGGAAGATTGGTATTCCCTCAGAATTATTAACCAAATCCAACCGGTTACATCCAGCTGAATTTGAACTAATCAAGACTCATGCAGAAATTGGTGCTAACCTTTTTAAAGGGCATGAACTACCCTGGGCCATTGAGCAGATGATAGAACAACATCACGAACGTATGGATGGTAGTGGTTATCCTAAAGGTTTATTGGGGCAGTCTATTTGCATGGAAGCACGTATTATTGCTGTTGCTGATACCTTTGACGCCATATCGAGTGACCGGCCTTATCGATTTGCTCCAGGCCCAAAAAAAGCCATAGAAATTCTAAAAAAGGAGCGCACCGTTAAATTTGACCCCTATATAATTGATATATTCCTTGAAGTTATAGAAAGTGATGAGGTACTTCGTAAAATGTACTCATTTGAGTAAGACCATAACATATAAATTTTTATTTTCATTAGAAACTAACCAGACATTTACGTAAAAAATACGCGCAGAATGTATAAAATAAATAGCTATAGGATACTTTACAAGTTTTAGAATCATGTATAACCGGAAGTTTTACATATTATATTTATTCATTCTAATTCCAACTATCACTCTGATTATTGGATTATCAACTTTTTATTATTACGAAGAGCGTAGTGCAGTAATTGACACACTGAAGACTGCCGAAAATCTTCGTCTAATGTTCAAAAAAAATGTATTTGAGGATGAATTCCAATCTATTGTTTCTGATCTATTTATCCTCTCATCTCATCAACAAATTGGGCTCCTTGCAAACGGTTCATTAGATGTGGATTACATTGCCTTGGCTCAAGAGTTTTATATATTTAGTCAGAGTAAAAAAAAATATGATCAAGTCCGCTTACTTGACTTAAATGGGCAGGAAATTATTCGAATAAATTACGATGAAGGGCAACCAAAAACGGTTCCTCGTAATCAATTACAATCAAAAAAAAACCGGTATTACTTTAAAGACACCTTAGATTTAAAAAAGGGTGAAATATTCGTATCACCTTTTGATTTAAATATTGAGAATGGGAATGTAGAGATACCTTTTAAACCAACTATTAGATTTGGTGTACCTATATTTACCAGCACAAATGAAAAAGTGGGCGTTGTCCTAGTAAATTACTTTGGCGATAAATTGCTAAGGCAAATAGAACGTGTTCCTTATGAAGTCAATGCAAGTGGATTTGGAATATTATTAAATAATGAAGGATATTATTTGAAAGGCATGGTTAAAGAATCGGAATGGGGGTTTATGATTCAGGATAGGGGAGATCATAATTTTTATAATGATTTCTCAGAACTTAGAGATGTTATTAATAATAATTTTTCGGGACAAATAATCACTGAAGATGGTCTTTTTACCTATTCCACCGTTTACCCACTAGCAGAAGGATTAAAGTCGAGTAGTGGTACGCCAACAGCCTTTGGAAATAGTGTAAAAAGTTTAAATGCAACAGATTATTTTTGGAAGATAATTTCTTATATTCCTAGGGAAAATATACTTCGCAGAATCGATTTACTAAAGGATTCTCTAATTATTGTTAATATCGTCTTCATATTTATCATCGGTATCGGCAGTCGAATACTTGCTTTATCAGTTACTAAGAGAAAGGAAGCTGAAGAGAAACTAAAGCATTTAGCGCATTATGATCATTTAACTGGATTACCCAACAGAAAAACCCTTTACGACCGGATGAATATGTCGATGGCGGTATCAAAAAGAGAGAATAAACATTTCTTTGTCTTCTTTATTGACCTTGATGGTTTTAAAGCTGTTAATGATAATTTTGGTCATGATACTGGCGACAAATTAATAACCGAAGCTGCTACCCGGCTAAAAGATTCTGTAAGGGAGTCTGATACTGTTGCAAGAATTGGTGGTGATGAATTCGTTGTCCTACTTAATTCTATTCAAAATATTAGTGATGTAGGAACAATTGCAGATAAGATACTTGAGAAATTATCTGAAGATTTCAGCAACTCCGTAACCAATTATTCAATTACCGCAAGTATCGGAATTGCTATTTTCCCTAAGGATGGGGTTGGGCAAAATGAATTGTTAAATTCTGCTGATACTGCAATGTATAACGCGAAACAAAGCGGAAAAAACACCTATCGTTTCTATCAACAGTAACGTTATTTAATTGTTCTGAAAGGTAGCTTGAGTTGACTGGAGCCGTTAATAGACGATAACCACAACAACAAGAATATCCAATATTTGCTGAAACCGCTACATGCTATTAACGGCGGCTGTTGGCACG
>JACNJS010000088.1 GCA_014382445.1 Bacteroidota bacterium | reverse complement strand
CTGCTTTATCCATGGGCTTGGTGCTCACAATGGCACCCATGAATGACCGCAACTGGCACTAACTTGACGAAAAGATTCCCATCTTGGATGACTGCTTCCAGATTGCAGCCATTTGTATCTGATAAATGAACTAGCGCAATCGACCCTATGGAGTCATTGATAATTTTATCTTTTGTTATATAAACCTCCAAAACCTGAAATAGGCTAATTTAGAAATGCCTTGATCACCCACCACTAATAGCGTAGTTTTTTGTCACCACCCGCAGCCAAAGCGCAACCTATACTTGCGGCTAAATCAGCGGCTAAATCAGCGGCTACTCTGAGGTGAACTTCTAAAGCGCATGTAAAAACCAGTATTTCTCAATACAACTCGCCTAAAGGGTGCCATTCCTCTTTATAGCTGCGGCACTTGAACCAATTTGTTTGATCAATTGGTTATTTTATACGTCTTAATCAAGCATTTATATCGAGCCGAGTTTTATCAATAGCTGCTAGAAGTACTTGACTAGATGATTTTGCATCTTCTACAGCATCATGATGTTTAAACTGATAACCAATTCTGTAACATACGTTGAAGGCCATAACCACCAAGAAAGAGGTCGTGCCATTTCATTTGGGCAATGCTTATAGATTTAAACAGTCCTGAAAAAGAATAAAATTTTCTTGTTAACCGTGGTTCGGATATTCTAACTAGAAGTAGTCTCACAAACTGAATTCACAAAAGCATGTGGGGAGCATTCCAAGCTGCTCTCAATATCTATGAACGCCTCTACCATCACTAGAGGGTTTATGCTTATAGGGAGGGTCATACTCACCACGTATTTTTTTCGCCAAATTACATATAGAATTTTCTATCAATTCCAACTCTGCGGTCATTATTAGCTCTGGATGTTTTCTTTGGAATTCTTTTCTACCAGTTTCCATATCTTTAAACTTAAAACTTTCAACCTGAAATTTCCTATCGTTGTTAGAACCAGAATCAAAATTGAAGTATTGTGATAAATTCGCTGGAATAAATAAATTCGCTAAAGCTGCAGAAGATTCATCCATGTGCTTATTGCTTAACCCAAAAGTCAGTAAAGATGATAAATTAGAGAATGCTCCACCAGAAGTAGTACTACCGCGTATTAACTCAATATTTAAAGCTGGTTTTCCGAGTTTAATTGATGGTGTAACCTTTGTTGTTATATTCGTCGAAGAATTATCTACTTCTGTCTTCATCTCTTCTCTACAGGATGTTAGCGCGCCATTTCTGATACAAGGTACATCCCATGAAGCACATGTCCATTTTTCTATTTTCACTCTACTCGCTATAGACAGCACTCCAGCACTATTTACGGAGTATGAATTTCCATTAACTTTATATCTCAAGCCACAATTGTCATTTTCAGGGAAACCATGTCGAATTATGGAAGTGACTTTTCTAAGAAAATCATTCCACTGATTTTTTGAAGTAAAAACCATCTTTTTTGTATTACGAAAATTTCCGTCAGTAAATTGGTAGTCTTTAACTTCTTTAAAGTTCACATCTATACCGCTTATATTTTCGATGTTGTATGAAGCTCCACCATAGATCGATCTTAAGTTGCATGAAGGATTGAATTCCTTAAATGGTTTTCCTGTAAATGGACTAATTTTCATTGGTTTTGCTTCTCTAAGGTCGCGTATAAACTCTTCATGAGTTCTAGCTCTCTGAGAGAGTAACAAGGGGGAGACATCTTTCTTGTAACCGAAAATCTTTAGATCATCGTTTGGAGTCTCAGTTGATAGGACACTTGACTTACTAGATAAAAACTCATTATACGAAAAAGCATGTACCATTGGATATATTGATAACAGCCCAAAAGTAATCACCTTAAATAATATATTTTGGGTTACATAATTCAATATATCAAGCCTATACAGCTATTCGATGCACTTTCTAAAACTTGACCTTTATTAGTAAACGTTACTTTTTTTACTATACCTCCATAATCTTTTGTAAACCCTTCATCTTCTCCAAAATTAATATGTGGCGAAAAGAGTGGATTATGAAAAATGTATTCAATCACATCATTTTTCGATATTTTTTCAGCCATAATTTTTTCTGGGATATCAATGCTAAGAGTCAAACTTATATCGCCAATTACTGTAAATTTATTCGCAAATGAACATAGTTTTCCAGTATTTATTGCATAAATTCGGCCGTTAACATCGTCTAAATCAATATCGGACCTATTACAAGGATCATTATCAATATTAAAATTGTCCATTACCACAGTCTTTTTTATCAGTGATTCTTCATTGATAAATAAAGTGCCAGTATCTTTAATTGATTCAATTATCCCGCTGGGATCAATTTCTTTCTCGACTCTCAAACAAAAAGGAGATTTGGGGTTAAAACATTCATCTAAACAACTTAGTCCTTTATTGCTGACTTTTATATTACTCCATTGATGGGATAGGTATATTTTCGCGATGGAATAAGCATTGTAAAATTTTTCTAATCCAGAGTTTTTATCATCCGTACAAAAGTCGCTATTATAAGTACATGTACACATGTAAGGGCCACTACAAAAACATTTATCAGGGTTCTCAGCACACGTCTTTATTTTGCAGTCTGGTTGATATGAATTTGTTTTATGGTTATAACAGCAACAAGTATCAGTTTTGTCTAAATCTACATTATCACACCCTTGTATAAAAGCTGAAACAAGGAAGACAGTAATAGATAATACTATAAGTTTATGCATTTTATATCCAAGCAAGAAAATTATTACTTCCGTTTAACATAAGTCATATAAATTTATAATATTCTCAAATATTAGATTCGTCAAAAATAAATTCATGCTCATCTAGCTCTAGACCCTGGTTTCAGAAAAAGAGCCTCTGCTATATCATCCGCTCAACCTTTTTCCACAGTAGGTTTCCCCATTTTTGAATATTCAGGAAAATATGCATTAGAACGCCCACTTACAAAGTAGCTGTCAACCTAACTTTGTTCGATCTAATGGGCTGCTTACATTTTTATGATCAGACTTAACATGTGTATAAATCATGGTGGTTTGTAAATGACTATGTCCCAGAAATAGTTGAATTGGACAACTTACTAAATAACTAGCCCCATACAATGGTTTTCGTGGTAGCCCATAACAAGCAGCAGCGGAACAAGTTTCGCTGCGCTCAACTTTCCGGCTGTGCTGGGCGTTCAGGAATGATTGTTTTAGGACAAATATTTCATATGCCAAACTCTTATTATTGAATGTCAAATCAGCTACTTGAAAGTTGAATGGCTTTTCTAACTTCCTGGCTCAGCCAATTTCCGCTCCTGGCACTAACTCGCCTATCAGATTGAAATCTCGAACGACTGGTTTAGAGTTAACC
>JACNJS010000085.1 GCA_014382445.1 Bacteroidota bacterium | reverse complement strand
ATACGCAGAGTCAAGTTGCCCTAATTCCAAATATAAACTTCCGATATTCACGAAGGAGCTGGCAAGATGATTCCACTGTTTATTATGTGCTCTGACCTTTTGTGCTTTTTTATTGAAGTTTAAAGACTGAATAGGGTCATCATTTTGATGATAAACATGGGCAATAAGAGTGTAGATAGACCCAAGAGGATTCATCAGATTATTCTTACGGCACTCTTTTAATGCGAGGTTAAAATAGTATAGTGCCCAGGGATATTTTTTTTGATAATAAAAGACTGTTCCAAGCCCTCTGTAGGTGTTCACGATAACTGTTGGTTTTGTGATGCTGTCAGATAGAGATAAAGCCAGATAAAAATGAGTTAATGCCTGTGAGAACTTTCCTGTTATATATTTTAATCTCCCAATATCAATAAAAATCTGTGCCTTTACATTATAATCAGATGTTTTACTGAAGAGACTCATCGCTTGATCAAAGAAACGTTGAGCTTGATCATATTTCTGAATATGAATATATTCGTATCCTAATAAGTCAAATATTAGCATCTTTTCTTCGATGAAATTATTCCTTTCAGCTATCTTCAGGGCATCGAATAAGCACTGAATGCATTTTGAATACTTTGTTGTACCACTGTAGTATTTCGCAAGTCGGATTTTCGAATCAATGAGGCCTTTTTGATACTGAATGGAATCAGCTAAACGGAATGCCTCAGAAGCATATTGATATGCTTTGGTGATTGCATATCCCAACGAATCTTTTGATAACTTGTTTAGATGAACAATCCTTTGTTTCAGATCGTTTAACGATTCCTGATCTGTTTGCGCACAGGTAAAAGATGTAATGGAAAAGAAAACGAGAGCGGAGAGATATCTGATCCTGCTAATCATTCTAACATCATAAGAAAGTTATCCGGACAAACCTACATGAAAAATATCATTTACACAAGCACCGGATGAAAATATCATGTAGGTTCCCTCTGACCATTAAGATAAGCAATTTACAGAGGAAATATAGGCAGAAAAAACAGACATCAATTAGCGTAACCTGAACAAGCCTTTAATTACGGCATCAACTCGTTGATTAATATCTTCTGATATGTTGAAAAAATAAACCGGAATGGAAAATACAACCAAAATTATACTGCTTCTGATGAAAATATCGACAATATAATTCGACTGCTCAGGCAACAGTAATGATACCCCATAGGCAAAAGCACCAATTATATAAAGCAACGGTGTTTTAGATGTAAATGGCTGAAGTCCAAATTTGCGATAAAGGAACAGATACTTAATAAGATTAAAGATGAATTTTGAAATCAGGGATGCAATAGCTGCGCCAACGATTCCATATTTGGGTATTAACAGTAAGTTTGAAATGATTAAAATTACAGCAAAAACAATCAGGCTATATGACAGGAAGCGGTAATGTTTTGAATTAACAATGATATGGGGACTAACGCCAAGCCCAATATCAATCAGGTTTGCTATTCCAATAATCAAAATAACATATTTCCCAGGCAGGTAAGCATCCGAAATTATATGAAAAACATTGTCGATATTACCCCAGATGCCAATTAACAGAAGTAATCCGATGATGCTGAGGCTTATACTGCTTTTTTTGTAAATCTGACTGATCACATTGATGTTGTTTTCTTTCCATGCATCAGCAATTACAACCGAGCTGATTTTGCCCATCGTACGCAGCGGTACCAATATTAATGTTCCAAAGAAGAATGTGATGGAATAAATACCCGCAGCGCTAAGTCCGAGAATTCTTTCCACCATTATCGTGTCGATGGTCATTACCAGAACACCTGAAAAACTAGCCAGGATTCCAAAAATCCCAACGTTTATCATTTCTTTGGATAGTTTCCTGTCAACAAAGTTTAAATCGAGGTTCAGAAAAAGTTGCTTGTTATAAATCAACGACAGGAATAGAAGTATTGTAGGAGATATTAGTGCAGTTGTATATAATATTACGGTTGTGTGAAAATCTATCGTTTCAAGGAAATACAGAAGAATTACTATAAGTACAAGGGTTCTTTGAATGACTTCTTTGTAAATAATTCCCTTGACAGCATTGTAAAGGACACGATAATATGTATCAAAAACATTGAAAAGAAGGGTGAATATTATCAACGGCACTATATAGTAGAAGTATTTCGCAAATAAATCTGCCCCCTCCTTACCACTATCAAGTATTGAAGATTTAAGAAGTACAAAAACAGAAACTGCAATTATCAGCCCTACTGCAGAAATAAGTAAAGCCAATCCTAAATATCCATGATGCTTCCGTTCGTAATCTCTGAAATACGGGAAAAGTTTAACGGTAATCGTATTAATGCCCAGTCCGGCAAATTGTGCAAAAAGAACCGAATAGGCAACCAAAATCCTCAACAAGCCAACTTCGTCAGTTGAAAATATTATGGGATACAGAAGACCAGTAGTAACAAACCCAAGCAATACTCCAATGTAGGAGTAAATGGTCCCTGATATTGATTGTTTTTTTATTACCCCCAAGGTTACTTCGTATTCATTAAGTGTATAAAATTATACTTTTTCGAATAGTGCGAAAAGCCAGTAAGGTTTTTTTGGAGAAGCTATGATGTTCAGAAAATCAAAACCCAACGAAAGCAAATTGAATTTATATGGATTTTCAAACGTATTTTCACATGAAGGACATGTAGTTTTGCGCTTATCTTTTGACATCCAATAATATGGGATCCATGATTTTGACGGTGATAAGCTGGTTTTCAGCTTTAATATAGTTCTGTTGTAATATCTTACCTTCTTGCCAAAAGTTAATGTATTAATTAGTTTGTATTCCGGGAAAAGAACGTTTAATTTCTTTATATCGAAACTTCTTAAATGGTTGGAGCTATTGTATTTATAACCACACCTGGGACATACGATTGAAAGTTTGTCAGGGTTTTCATCATTTGGTACAGTGATAAAGATGTATTTTTTTGTCAGACGTTTAAATTCAGAAATAGTTTCATTTAGTGTTTCATTTGGTAAATGTTCCAGAAGCTCACTTGAAAAAACCATATCAAAACTATCATCTTCAAATGGGATACTATCTGAGCTGGCTCTGACTTTTTTTGTTTTCACATTTTTCAATGCATTTGCACTTCTGTCAACAGCAGTAACATCATATTTTTCCCCGATAACATTTGTTATAGCGCCATTTCCACAACCGATATCAATTATATTAGAAACGTCGTATGGGATAATGTCTAGTAATCTATTTATTTTTCCTTTAAGATGTGCCTCTTTTAAACCATCCCAATCATACTTTTCGTAAAATTCTTTGTTATCCATTCCCAATGTTATATCGTGCACAATCTTTTTAGATTATCAAAGATAAACGTTTATTCGACTATATTT
>JACNJS010000062.1 GCA_014382445.1 Bacteroidota bacterium | reverse complement strand
GTGAACACATATCAGCAGGACTTCACAAAAGAAAAGTAAACGTATATGTCAACAACAATTAAAACATAAAGATATGAAAACTTCAAAATTTACAACAGCAAATGAAACCGCAAATCAGATGTTCGATCTTTTATCTGAAAATGAATTTTTTAATTTTGATATGAAAGATGGTGATTTTCATACAACATTTAGCTTTGAAAATTTAACAGATGATCAAGAATCATTACTTACTGATTTATTTGAGTCATTAGAAAATTAAATATGAATAACTTAATTAACTGGTCAGAGGTAAGCCGTTTACTAACAAATGACCGATAAAAAATAAAACCAATGAACATACAAAAAATTTTACTCAATCTCAAACCATTTGAAATATTAATTATGGATGACAAGAAAGAACAAAAAGCGTACTATGACAAAATCGAACGGGTACGCATCGAAATTATCAATCTTCAGAACATTTTACACGAGGGTTTTACGGATCATCTGAATGAAATGTATTACGGAGTATTGACTTCCAATATCGGCACTGTTGAAATAAGCAATGCCGTAAACCACAATTTAGAGCTACCGGCTGACAAAATAGCTAAGTTGCTTTTAGATGGAATGCTTTATAAAGATTACCAAAACGCATATAATAAGCCATGAAAACACCAGACGAAATAATAAAAGACTTTGAGTTCGATTTAGAAACTCAGTTATTTAATGAGTGGTTAAATGGAAACGACCTGGACGATGAACCATCACCAAACTATCCTGATCCAATGACAATCGCTAAAGCAAGAATGGAAGAAAGATAGTTTATAAATATGTAATTTTTATTAATAAAAACTTTATATTTGCATAATGAAACCTACTAAAGAAGAAATTATTAGCCACGTTAATTCAATGAGAACTTTTTCACTGAATCACAGAACTCACGTAATAGTTCCTATTGAAAGATACGATGAAACATTCCCTGATCCTAACTATTGCGATACTGGTTGTGCCGGTGTAGGCGTATTAAAAAAAGGGCAAACACTAAATGAGTTTAAGGAAAAGTATCTGAAAGATAGATTAACATTACATGAACTATGAAAACTTTAGACCAGCTTATAAAAATAGCTATCGAGTGCCATAAGCTAAAAACAGGTGAGACCATCACCAATACTTATATAAGAGCGATATTATGGCCTAACTCAGGTTTATTCACACAGCGTGCCAGGTACTCACAGCAACGCAATAAACCTATTAATCTAAAGCAGGACCAACTAAACGCTTTAGAAAAAACATTCCCTTATGAAAGTAGAAAATTTTGGAATCTTTAAAACTATAATATGAAAGCATTAATTAATTCAGTAAACTTCGATAAAGAAGTGGAAACCAAGTTTGGCCTTATGTACAAATTTGATGTAAAATATGGAGATAAGATAGCATCCTTTCTAAGCAAGACAAAAGATCAAAAATTGTTTATTGCAAATAAAGAGGCTGAATTTACCGAAACTCCACGAGATTACAATGGTAAAACTTACTACAATATCAAGGCCGTACAGACAGGAAACTCTAATTTTGGCAGACAACTTAAAAGAGAACAGTCCAAATACTCAGGTTTTGCAATGTCTTATGCTAAGGATTTAGTAATTGCTGATAAAATACCTTTAGATAATATTAGCACTTATACTAAAAAGATGTTTAAATTAATGGTTGATCTTGATAAAACTCTTGAATCATGATTAAGGTAAATATAGAACAAGGGTCTGAAGCGTGGTTTGCAGAACGATGCGGACGTATAACAGCGACCAGAATAGCTATAATGATGTCAGGTGAAGCTACTAAAGGATACAAGGATTTAGTGGCTGATTTGGCAGGTGAAATAATCACAGGCGAAGTTGAAGAAAGCTACTCGAATGCTATAATGGAACGAGGTACTGAATTAGAACCGTATGCCCGTGAACTGTACTGTCAAATATTTAATATTGAAGTTGAAGAAGTCGGGTTTATTGTCCATGAAAAATACCCTGAATGGATGG
Source organism: Bacteroidota bacterium (assembly GCA_014382445.1). Taxonomy (GTDB): domain Bacteria; phylum Bacteroidota; class Bacteroidia; order Bacteroidales; family F082. Next base: position 1,375 of record JACNJS010000062.1, on the reverse strand, counting down.
GCGTTTCACCTGATGGACTTCCGAACGGTGGCGGTCTTGAAATCAAATGTCCGTTACGTAAAACACATATAGGATATATCGAAAAAAATATATTACCGAATGAGTATAAATGGCAGATACAAGGATCGTTATTTACAACAGGATTGCCGCACTGGGATTTTATGTCGTACTATCCTAATATGAAACCATTTATTTTGAGGGTATATCCTGATTTAAGAATGCACTCAGAAATAGAAACCAGACTATTGAAAACAATCGAATTAATAAAAGAGAAAATTAACAATTATAATTTATACGATCACTTAAAATAATAATCATGAGTAAACTAATTAAATGCAACGTAGATGTAAGTAAGATCAAAAAAGAACACATCTTTAAAGGAGAAAAAGGACAGTATATTAATGTCGATATTTGGGTTGATGATACCCAGGATAAATTCGGCAATGATGCTTCAGTAAAACAATCATATAAAGTAGGGGATAGTTTTGACAGTCACTTTATTGGTAACGGTAAAAAGGGATTTGGATGGGATAAACCAACAGTTGCAAAAAACGCAACAGTTGAACCGATTGATGAAAATACAAAAGGTGATGAATTAAATGGGGATCTACCATTTTGATAATGAACGAAAGTAACTTAATTTGAAACACTAACAAAAATAAAGATTATGAACACAATAATTATATTTTTTTCAGTAACAGGTATTCTTTGCATCGGCTGGGGCCTGATGATTTCCTCCCGCTATAAGAAGTTTTACAAGAATATAAAACAAGGGGATAAGGTTTATGTGTATATCGATAATGATAAATACATAGGTGTTATCACCAACCTAACTAACAGTCATGCTTCTTTAATAACTATTGCGGGGAAAATTACTGTTAGCAGAGATGAGTTGTATCCGATATTGGGAATTAATTATGAACCGCTTTGGGAAAAATAGAATCAAAAGTTTAAAACTTAAAAAAATGAATATAGATGTAAACTTAATCGGGAATGTGTTGATAGCAATGTTTTTGTATAACATAGTAGTAAGGGCATTTGCAGCCACAGTAATTAAACAGATAATGAAAAGCGATGTAGCGCAAGAGAAGAAAAAAACATTTAGGGAAGAATTGAAAAAGAAGTTAAAAGAGGATAAGTAGCCTTGCATATAACGGTTTGGCTAAAAAATCGTTTTAATGTTTTTTACCACGTGTTATACGCTGGCACGGTTGATTAAACGAGAAACTTAAATTGAAACACAAAACAAAATTTTTATTAAAATGAGCGAGGGCAAAAAAGAAATATTATTAGGAGATTGTTTGGAGCTTATGAAAGGGTTGCCCGAAAACTCGGTGGATGCTATTGTCACAGACCCGCCATACGGATTGGAATT
>JACNJS010000083.1 GCA_014382445.1 Bacteroidota bacterium | reverse complement strand
TGTAATGGTAAATAATGTTGTGTGCAAAGTGTTTTTATTGCTCGTAGGACACTGATCCGCCCAACAAACCGGCGGACAAGTTTTCACCGATTGAACAGATTTATTTTATCAGTTTTATCTGTGTGTATATGTGTTCCATTAATTCATTATTCCTTTATAAGTCCGGTACGAATTTACCACACTTTTTCTATTTAGCAAATTTTCACGCTTCAAACCCAATCTTTCCCATTGTCCTATCAAACATCGAAGACGCTTCAATCTCACAGTACTTTAGCAAATCTACCTGCATCAAATATTTACCAGTACCTTTTCGTGATGCCGCTTCCGGGCGGTCTTTTAGATAGTTTCGCCACATGGAACAACCACCTTCTTTTCTGCGTTTTGTCAATGCATCTCTGATTTCTCTTTTTGATTTTATAGAACCAAAACACTGCCACAAAGGGAAACTAACATTGTTAAACCACCAAACACTGAATCTTGTTGATAACTTCATTCTCTCTTTTACAACCAAGGTAAAATCTGATATTTTTTTCTTCGTTCTGCCTCTTCCTCCTCAATCAGCGTGTTCAAATCCACTTTTATCTCTTCGATGATTTTCGCCATCTTCAGGTCTTTTTCGCCGACGGCAAGGGGCACCTACTGAATATCAATCAATGCCAGTTCTGCTTTGTTTAGTTCATGACCCAATAATGATTTTTACGCTTTCAACGGATAAAATAACCTGTGTGGAACTTGTTGACTATAGGACTTTCTCAACACAAATATATGTTTGTTAAATCACTAAACACTGAATCACGCCACCGCTGTTTCACGTCAGGTTGATTGGGGGTTATACTTTATTTTAAGCAACCAATTCATTGATTACTTTCTTTATTTTACCATTAATACAATCTTTTTGATTAGTTCTAAAAATCATTGTTGAAATTTGCAATCCATTCAAACAAATTATATTATTGGAATTGGCATAATCCAAAGCATCTTTTGTAAAATTTGAAGTAGTAATGAAAACTAAAAAATGTATCTTATTTATGTTATTGTTGAAAGGCGCACCTAAAAAACCATCAATTTCAGGTCTCTTAATTTTATTCCTCCATTTTTTGGCTTGACCATAAATTTCTAGTTGAAACAAAGGATGATTATTTAATAATAATTTTATATAGAAATCATAACCGCCATCACCACCTTTTTGAGTAACTACATATTTATCAGCATTGAAATAATTAAAAATCAACTTTGCACAAAAGATTTCAAACTCTATATCTGAAACATCTGAAACAATAGTATCTCTAATTTTTTCAACGATGAAATAATTATCATTAACAGAAGTAATACTTTCATCCGTTGTTGGCAAAATCAATGGTTCAATGTTTCTCTCACTACTAAAATTAATCTCCTGATTTACAAATTCAATAAAATGTGTAATAGATTTTTCAGCCATTGCTGTTGCTTTAAAGATATTAATAAACCCTTTTTTTGTAAAATATTTTTCCAAAAGGTCAATAGTTTCCCATTTCCTTTTTTTGCTTTCCCTGAATAATTCGTAAAATATTTTTTTATCCATTATTTCGAAGAGTTTTTATTCGATTTATTTGGTTGTTCATTTCGATAATGGAGTTTTCGAAAACATCTACTTCATCATCAGCAAATTCGTTTTCATATCCTTCGGCGATGATATTTTTAAATGCTTTAATTGCATCATTTATTTTTGTTACACACTCGTCGAATGAAACTATATCTTTGTACAAGTTTTTTTGTTCAAATATATTTATTGCTTTATCTAAATTCTTATCATCAAGATAGTTTAACACCATATTATCGGTTATTAATTCTGCAAGTTTTCTTACATCCTTGTGATCACCAAATGTTGTTTTGCCATTTTCGTCCGGTGTAAGCCAATCATAAAATCTTCTAATTCTCTCCAAATTATTAAAGAGAAAATTATCATCATCCCACCCAAAATAATTACGAAGTGCCGGTTTTTTAATTAATTCGTCAAAATGACTAAAATGGGACAATTTCCACGCTTCATTAAATTCTTCGTCTTCTTTGAATTGATTCATTGCGCTAAAAGTTTTATAGTATCTATTGACATTTCTAACTTTCATTCCAATCATTTTAGAAATTGTGTTAGGATCTTTACCATTGTTTACCAGTTTATCAATAAATTGTGCTTTTTGAAAAGCATCCCATTCTTTTATCCCAGATACATTTCTGACACCTTGCACAACCATCCCGACATATTTTTGGTCAATGTTATCATCAGCAATAACCAAAACATCAAATTCTTTGAGTAAATTAAAATCTTCTTCGTTTAAAAGTGATTGTCCAATATTATATTGATTGATTAAATATTTTACTGCTGTTATTCTTCTATTGCCTTCAACAATAATAAAATCGCTTTTGTTTATTTTATTTACAACAATATTGTCAACGGGTAAAAAACCAACTGTTTCAATTGATTTTGCAAGACTGATTATATCAAATCTGGGATGTAGCATTTTTTGATATGTATTTTCTTGAATACTGCTTTCAGTAAATCTGCTAATAGGTATGTTTAATGCATCATCTGAAATATCTGCAAACCTAGGATTATTAGGGTCTAGAAAGAAATTTTCTATTTTTACAGTTTCTTTTTGGAATTTCATATTGTTCATATTAGAGTCTCCTTTTTAGAATATAATTTTAAATAAAGTATAACGACCAAACTCACAAGCGTCAATAGAGCGTAGCGGAATTGACGTCCGGTGCAGTGCTTTGATAGAAAGTTTATTCACCATGTTACACAAATGCCTTGTCAAGTTGTTTGTACAACTTAAGTGATTTGGTTAATTCACTTTTTATATTTTCGTAAAGGCTGTTAGCTATAACTCGTATGGCATGCTGCTTTTTTTCATCCAAATTTGGATAGCCTTCATCAGACATGCTTTTTTCTATTTTTTGTTTTCTATCAATAAAGTAATGTTCTTCATCTCTGCGATTACATACTGTTTTTAAGTGCTCCAGCCAATTTGTGTAACTCTTATCTTCTTTGCGCTCACGCTTATTACATGACTTACAACAAGGGACTATATTACCAGGATGGTGAAGGCCATATTCTTTGCGGAACATTAGTAAGTGTTCAATTTGTAATGATTGACCGGACTCCCCGCAATATGCACATTTACCTTCAAATACAACATCACGAATTCTCTCCCAATCAGCTTTGCCTTTACCAGAACCAGTATTGAATGAGCGGCAAAGGTAAGACTCACCAACCTTGGTAAGGAACACCCTTACAGCTATATTTGCTGCAACAGCAGGTGTATTATAGATTGCCATGGTGGACCTCCTTTAGTTAAGATTGATTAAATACATAAATTATCATTTACTTTAATAGTTTATCATGATTGGTAAAATGTAATTCCAGCGTTA
>JACNJS010000082.1 GCA_014382445.1 Bacteroidota bacterium | reverse complement strand
CAGGAAACCTGATCTGGTAATCGCTGATGTGATCTCCCGTCTTGAAGCTTTTGCTCCTGAAATGAGTGAATACATCGATCATGTCAAGCGGCATAAGCCAGCTTCCTGGAGGCATCACTTGCGCAGTCTTTTGGCCCTAAAAGTGAACTACCGGATCGATGATATACTGGTGGCAGTACGCAGGGCCAGTCAGTACAAGGTCTTTGAATCAGGAGCCATCGAGAGCTTCCTTGAGAATAACTCAGAGCCGCGTTACAGCATAAAATTATCCTTTAAACCCAATAACAATAGTGGTTATTATGAGCAGAAATAAGAACAAATCGCAAGAGCAACAAGAGCAGTTCAAACAAAGTTGCCAGTACCTGGGGCTGAAAGTTCTACCTGAAGAGTATCAACAGATGGTTGACAGGGCAAATGAGAAAACCCTGGGGTACTATGACTTTATCAGTGGTGTTGTTCAGGCAGAGGCCACGGCCAAGCAACAAAGGCGTATTGAATACCTGATTAAAACCAGCAGACTCCCTCAGCCACTGAAGATGCTCGCTGACTTCGACTTTGACTTCCAGCCCAAACTAAAACCTAAGCTGATTATGGATCTGGCCTCACTAAGCTTTATTGAAAAACAGGAATCGATCCTTTTCCTTGGCGACAATGGTGTGGGTAAAAGTCATTTAGCACAGTCTCTGGCACTTAAAGCCTGCCAGAGTGGGTATAAGACTTATTATACCACATGCAGCGAGCTGATTAATGACCTGAATGCCGGGGTGTATGAAAAAACCCTGGATAAAAGAATGAGAAAATATATCAATCCACAGCTTCTGCTAATCGATGAGATGGGCCATGACCGACTGGAGCTGCAGGTTGTCAAGGAGGCACACCTGTTGTTCAAGGTGATCGATCAAAGATACAAGTATAACAAGCCGTTGATCTTTACAACAAATATTGATGAACCGGACTGGCCGGAGTTCCTGGGCGACCCTATCTCAACAAGTGCCATCCTTGACCGCATCTTCCATCACTCTGTCATTGTGAGGATCAAAGGCCCGAGTTACCGGAAGCATCAGGGCGAACTTCTACAGAAAGAATATGCTGAAAATAAACCAGATAATGCCCAAACAGGCTAATACAAGACCTGTAACTTCGACAAAAGAAAAGGTGCTGATGAGAGTTAGCGCTTTTTTTAATGCCTCCATGTGTCATATAATCACCATGATAAGCGATATCTGTATTATGAAGTTAAAGAAAAAACTGAAATCAAAATCGCTTGCTTGTTTTAAGTTGAAAATCGAACATGAGAAAATGATCAGGATTAACAAAAAAACACCCCTCTGGAAATCCACACCTCATCAACAACTCAGAAGGGTGGCATCAAAACGTTCCGTTTGGTGGTACCGTTCCTAATCCTGTTTAAAACATAGTACTTTTTATAAAATTTAACAATAATGCATATCTGCACTTAATTGTGATATTCATAGTTTATTTTGTCAATTTGCTTTTTGACGGAAAACGAAAGCATGCAATTGTTATAAATCCTTTTTAAAAGATATAATTGCATTTGAAAGAGAATAATCACAAATTAATTTCAATAAATTATTATTTTCCTGAGTAAACTGCATAATTATTCATCCAATTAGCCATATTTATTATCTAAGAAATTATTATTATATTTGTAATACAATCACACTTCTTCAATGAAGGAATCAAAATCAAAATATACCGAACAACAACTATTAATTGAACAAATTATTAATAGAGATTCCAATGCAGTAAAAAAAGTAATACCAAAACTAAGAAAGAGTCTTAGTTTTTTTTTATTCAAACAAAATAAACTTAACAGCGAAAATCTTAGAGAATTGGTAAATGAAACATTTGCTGCTGCTTTTCAAAATAAGATACCTAAGCTTAGTTGTAGTGCGGTGAGATATCTCTCAAAGATTGGTGAAAATATATGGTTATTAAAACGAAGAAGAAACAAGGAAATCCCTGTTTCTATGCAGGATTTGGATTCTATGCCTCATAATAATGTTATCCTTGAACTTACTGATGATGACCTATATATCCTATATTTGGCAAAATCAAAACTTCCTGAAAAATCACAAAAAATTCTTGAATATTATTCTTTGAATTATGATTCTGATATTGCAGCTAAAAGATTAGGATTTTCAAATAAAAATATTTATCAATCACGAAAATATGAATGTCTTGTTGAATTAAGGAAACAATATAATCGTCTTACACGATTGACGTATAATAAATATGTGTAATAATGGATATAGAAAATGATAAATTGTTAAAAGGTTTGGGGGAAATTGAAAAAAAACAGCAACAAATTAAAGAGGATATCGATTTTGTTAACGATTTACAAGAGTCATATTTAATAAAAAGAAATCGGAATTATAGAAGAATTGTGGTTATTGGATCAGCTGCAGCTATTATATTTCTGTTTTTATCAATTGCAGGTCCTTCTTTAAGTAAAATTAATTATTCAGATTTGTTTTTAGAATCTTATTCTCCGGTTGATTCTGATATAATTATGAGAAACAATGATGGTGATTTTTCTCCATTAGTGAAGGCCATAGGATTTTATCATAATCAGGAATATTTAAAAGCAGATATATTGCTTGATTCTTTATTATTAAAAAAGATAATGGATGAGCAAGTATTATTTTATAAAGCCTTGGTTGAGCTTGAGAGCAAGAAAATATATGAGTCAAAACAAAGGTTATCGAATTTATTATCAGCAGGTGGAACAATTAGTTTCCAAGCCCGTTGGTATCTTATCTTGATAGAAATTATCGAAAAAAATCCTGAAAAAGCTAAAAAACATCTGAAATATCTTAAGAAAGCACCAGGTAAACCTTATGAGAAAGAAGTAAGGAAGTTACTACAAAAATTGCGTTTCCGGAAAACAAAATAAAGGAAAATAAATAATCCCAAACTTATTGCAATATATACAGGCCATTTGATCTTATTTATTCTCCAATTCTGACCGTAATATAAAACTCCTGACCAGTAATGTGGATGATCAAGACCAGGTCTGGTATTTTCTAAATATTTTCTCTTTGCATTTCTCAAAGCATTACAGGATTCAGTTTTGTTAAGATATTTATAAAAGTTATGTGAGATTGTTGAAGCTGCACGATCAGGAGCTTTCCATAAATGCTGTATGGTTGATTTAGTCCCGCTGATCATAAATGCAAGCCCCATGCTTAAAAATCCTTCACCTATATTAACAGGACCTGTTCCTGATTCACATGTATTTATATATGCAAAATGGTATTTTTTTCGTGAATGTAAAATGTCAAGAAAAGTAATATTTGCTATATCTGGATTTCCCTTAATTGTAAAACTAGACTTTAATGGTTTCATGTAATTCACCATATTATGACTAGCTATGTGAATAAGATTAGCATTGTTAAGATTATCACTTAATTTTGATTGATCTTTATCAAAATAATCCATTTTAAAGTTTGGAAATTGTTTTGAA